>NZ_JABFAX010000001.1:0-12561 GCF_017168395.1 Micrococcus sp. KRD128
CCGCCCGCGCCCCGCGCCGCCTCCCCTCGTGGACGTGGTGGCTGGCGCTGGCCGCGTGTGTGGCCGGCGTCGTGCTGGTCTACGCCGCCCTGGTGTGGTCCTCCGCCGGCCAGGTGCTCGAGTACCAGGTGTTCCGCGCCGTCGAGGAGCGCTACGCGGACACCGTGCCAGACGTGGCCTCCCAGGTGGTGCGAATCCTGCCGCTCGGGCTGGCGGTCGGCATGGCACTGGCCTCGCTCGGCGCGCTCGCCGTGGCCCGGTGGCGGCGGCGGGGGCTGCTCGCCCTCCTCGTGCTGGCCGGGTCCAACCTCACCACGCAGCTGCTCAAGGCGGCGCTTCCACGGCCCGAACACGCCGACGGGGTCCCGTGGTCCGGCGGCAACTCACTGCCCTCGGGCCACATGACGCTCGCAACGGGCGCCGCTGTGGCCGCGCTGCTGCTCGTGCCCGCCCGGTGGCGACCGCTCACCACCGTCCTCGGCGCCGTGGTCAGCGCCTGCACCGGCGCCGTCGCCTACACGGAGGCCTGGCACCGGCCGTCGGACATGGCCGCCGCGGCCCTCGTGTCCGCCGCCTGGGGGCTGCTCGCCGTGCCGTTCGCCCGGTACGACGGCGCACCGCGGCCCGCACCGCGCGGCGCCCGCGGCGTGGAGGCCACGCTCTGGTCCCTGGGCGTCGCGGGCCTGGCGGCCGGGCTGGTGCTGCTGGCCCTCACCCTCGACACCCCCGCGACCAGCGGCGCCGGCCCCCACCCGGCGGCCGAGCCGGCCGGGATCCTGCTCAGCGCCTCCCCCGCGGTCCTGCTGTGGGGCGCGCTCGGCACGGCCTTCCGCCGCGGCCGCGCGGACTGACCCCCCTCCCCGCACGCTCACCGCCCCCCACCCGACGACGAGCCCTGCGATGTGGCGGCCATCCGCGAGGAATGGCCGCCACATCGCAGGGCTCGTCAGGGGTCGGGGCGGGCCGGGATCGTGCGGATCAGATCCGGGCGAGGGCCGCCGTCGGATCGTGGAGGCAGTCCGCCACGAACGTGAGGAACGCGCTCGCGGTGGCGCCGTCGGTGACGCGGTGGTCGAAGGTCACGGTCATCTCGGTGACCTTGCGGACCACGATCTCCCCATCCACGACCCACGGGCGGTCGATGATCCGGCCGATGCCGAGCATCCCGACCTCGGGCACGTTGATGATCGGCGTGGCGCCGTCCGTGCCCAGCGGGCCGTAGTTGTTCAGCGTGAACGTGCCGCGGGTGAGCTCGGCCGGGGCGGCCCTGCCCGCGCGGGCACGGCTGACGGTGTCGTTGATCGCGGCGGTGAGCTCGTCCGCGGACAGCTTCTCCGCGTGCTCGACGGAGGGCACCATGAGGCCGCGGTCGGTCTGCACGGCCAGGCCGAGGTGGACGCCGTCGACCTCCACGATCTCGTCCTTGCCCTCCGCCCCCGCCTCGATGCGCGCGTTCATCACCGGGTACCGGCGCAGGCCGGCCAGGGTGAAGCGGGCGATCAGGCCGAGCAGCGAGGGCGCGTTCTCCGGGTCCTTCGCCTTGAGCGCGGCCCGCAGCTCGAGCAGGGCGGTGACGTCCACGTCCAGCCACGCCGTGACCTCCGGGACCTCGCGGCGCGAGCGGGAGAGCTGGTCCGCGATCACCTTGCGCACCCCCGAGATCGGGGTGCGTGCGACGACGGCCAGGCCGGTCCGCCCGTCCACGGCGCCCGGCTGCGCGGCGGCCTCGGCTGCCGGGGCGGCGGCGGCCGACGGGGCCGGGGTCGGGGCGGCCTGCGGGGCGAAGCCCTCGGCCGCGGTGAGCACGTCGGCGCGGGTGATCAGGCCGCCCGGGCCCGTGCCGGTCAGCGCGGCCACGTCCACGCCCTTCTCGCGGGCGAGCTTGCGGACGATCGGGGAGGTCACGCGCGGGGCGCCGGCCTGGGCGCCGGGCGGGCGGTGCCGCGGCCGCGCTTGGACGGGCGGCTGCGGGAGGTGGCCTTGTGGCCGGAGGTGCCGTAGCCGATGAGCACGGCGCCGGAGGCCTCGTCGTCGGAGCCGGCGACGTCGCCGTCGCCGCCGCGGGCCTTGTCCGGCTTCGGCTGGACGCCGGCCATCTCCTCCTCGCGGTAGCTCAGCGCGCCGGGGTGGGCGGCCTCGGCCGCGGCCGCACCGGTGGACGGCGGGACGGCCAGGGACTCGGTGCCGGCGACGGGTGCGGAGCCCCCACCGGACTCGCCGGCCGCGCCGATGGTGATCAGCGGGCTGCCGACGTCCATGGTCTCGCCCTCGGCGCCGTGCAGGGTCAGCACGGTGCCGGCGTACGGGCTCGGCACCTCGACGAGGGCCTTGGCGGTCTCGACCTCGACCATGGGCTGGTCGACGGCCACGGTGTCGCCCTCGGCGACGAGCCAGCGGACGATGTCGGCCTCGGTCAGGCCCTCGCCCAGGTCGGGCAGCAGGAAGGTGTTGCTCATGCGCGGGCCTCCTCGGCGTCCAGGTCCCAGTTCAGGTCGTCGATCGCGTCCAGGATGCGATCGATGTTCGGCAGGTGGTGCTCCTCGAGCTTCGGCGCGGGGAACGGGATGTCGAAGCCGGTCACGCGGCCCACGGGCGCCGCCAGCGAGTGGAAGCAGCGCTGCTGGATCCGGGCCACCAGCTCGGAGGCCACGGACGCGAAGCCCTGCGGCTCGGCGACGACGACGGCGCGGCCGGTCTTGGCGACCGAGGCGGTCATCGTGTCCTCGTCCAGCGGGTTCACGGTGCGCAGGTCCACGACCTCCACCGAGAGCCCCTCCTCCGCGGCCGCGTGGGCGGCGGCGAGGCAGGTGGGCACGGAGGGGCCGTAGGAGACGAGGGTGACGTCCGTGCCCTCGCGGACGACGGCGGCGCGCGCCCAGGCCTCGCCGTGCTCCTTCTTGTCCTCGACGCGGGCCCAGCCCTCCTCGAACTCGGCGCGCAGCTGGTCGAGGTCGAGCTCGGCCTTGGTCCAGTACATCTTCTTGGGCTCCATGAAGACCACCGGGTCGTCCAGGCGGATGGCCGAGCGCAGCATCATGTACGCGTCCTTCACCGAGGCCGGGGTGTACACCTTCAGGCCCGGGGTGTGCGCGTAGTAGGACTCGGAGGAGTCGCAATGGTGCTCCACGCCGCCGATGCCGCCGCCGTAGGGGATGCGGATGGTGATCGGCATGGGCGTGGCGCCCTTGGTGCGGTTGCGCATCTTGGCCACGTGCGAGGCGATCTGCTCGAAGGCCGGGTACGCGAACGCGTCGAACTGCATCTCGATCACGGGGCGGGCGCCGCCGAGGGCCATGCCCACGGCCATGCCCGCGATGCCGGACTCGGCCAGCGGGGTGTCGAAGCAGCGCTCCTCGCCGAAGCGCGCGGTCAGCCCGTCCGTGATGCGGAAGACGCCGCCGAGGGTGCCGACGTCCTCGCCGAACACCACCACCATGTCGTCGGCGGCCATCTCGTCGGCCAGCGCCGCGTTGAGCGCGGCGGCGAAGGTCAGGGTCGCCATGCTCAGGCCTCCTGGTTCTCGGAACGGGACAGCTCCTCGGCCAGCTGCGCGCGCTGGGCGGCGAGCTGCGGGGTCTGCACGGAGTAGACGTGGTCGAACAGCTCGAGCGGATCGAGATCCGTCTCGGCGTTCATGGCGTCACGCAGCTGCTGCGCGACGTCCTCGGCGTCGCGGGCGATCTGGGCCGAGACCTCCTCGGTGAGGGCGCCGGTGGACTCGAGATAGGCGGTCATGCGGCGCAGCGGGTCGCGCGCCTCCCACTCCTTCACCTCGGCGTCGTCGCGGTAGCGCGAGGGGTCGTCCGTGTTGGTGTGCGCCTGCATGCGGTAGGTGTCCGCCTCCACGAGGAAGGGGCCCTGGCCCTGCCGGCACAGCTCCACGGCGCGGCCCAGCACGGCCAGCAGGGCGCCGAGGTCGTTGCCGTCCACGCGCTCGCCGGCCAGGCCGTAGCCCACGGCCTTGTGGGCCAGGGACGGGGCGGCCGACTGCTTGGCGAACGGCACGGAGATGGCGAACTTGTTGTTCTGCACGAAGAAGATCACCGGCAGCTTGAACACGGCCGCGAAGTTCAGCGCCTCGTGGAAGTCGCCCTCGGAGGTGCCGCCGTCGCCGACCATGGCCAGGCACACGACCTCCTCGCCGCGCAGGCGGGCGGCCTTGGCCATCCCGACGGCGTGCAGCATCTGGGTGGTCAGGGGCGTGGACTGGATGGAGACGTGGTGCTTCCGGGGGTCGTAGCCCTGATGCCAGGTGCCCTGGTAGGCCACCATCACCTCGAGCGGCGGGACGCCGCGGGCGATCACGGCCACGGTGTCGCGGTAGGTCGGGAACAGCCAGTCGTCCTCGCCCAGGCAGACGGCGGCGGCGACCTCGGAGGCCTCCTGGCCGTGCGAGGACGGATAGACGGCCATGCGGCCCTGGCGCACCAGGGCGTAGGCCTGGTCGTTGACGCGGCGGCCGATGACGAGGTGGCGGTAGGCGGCCAGCAGCTCCTCGTCGGAGGGCAGCGGGTACTCGTGGCCGGGCTCGGTGCCCTGCTCCTCCGGGGCCAGCAGAGTGCCGTCCTCGCCGATCAGCTGGATGCGGCGGGCGGCGGGGAGCAGGTACTCCTCGAGGGAGATGCCGAAGGCGGCGCCGGCGTTCGGGCGGGTCTCGGCCTCGTCGGTCCGGGCGGCCCCGGGCACGGCGGGGGTGGGGTCACTCATGGCGGGTCCTCTCGATCTGTGGCCTTCAGTGTGCCCAAGAGGGTCAATGTGTCGCTCGCCCGCCCGGGATCACGAGACGATCGGGTGCAAACCAGGCACTCCATCAGACGAACTGCTATGGTGACTCGTGCCACGTAGACGGTCCGCCGCCGCGTGGCCGACCCCGTCCGCCCCGCCCCAGGAGGAGCCATGGCCGCCGAGCCGCTGGACCGCGTGGACCGCGCGATCGTCCGCGAACTGACGCAGGACGGGCGGATGTCCGTCGCCGCCCTGGCCGAGCGCGTGCACATCTCCCGCGCGCACTGCTACTCGCGCCTGAACCGCCTGCAGGACGCGGGCGTGATCACAGGCTTCACCGTGCGGGTCGACCCCGTCAAGGTCGGCTTCGGGGCCTCCGCCCACGTGACCATGAAGCTGCGTCAGCACGACTGGCGCGAGCTGCGCGCCACGCTCCTGGCCATCCCCGAGGTCTCCCACGTCTCCCTCGTGGGCGGGAACATGGACGTGATCCTGCTGGTCCGCGCGCGGGACACCGCCGACCTGCGCCGCGTGATCTTCGACGAACTGCAGACCCTGCCGAGCGTCGTCGACACGCAGACCTACATGGTCTTCGACGACCAGGCCTCCGGGCAGACCATCCCCCCGGACGAGACCGCCGACTGAGCCGACGGCCCGGCGCCCCGGTCAGCGGGAGCGCACGACGACGGCCGGCGGGTCCGCCACGGCCCCCGGCCCGCGCGGCAGCACCGCGGCGAACACGACCGCTCCGACACCGCAGACGACCGCGAGGGAGCCGACGCCGACGGCCAGCCCGGCCGCGGCGGTCACCCCGGACAGCAGCAGCGGCCCGGCCAGCATCCCCGCGTCGGACATCGAGCGCCACAGGCCGAGGAACTGGGCGCGCGCGTTCGGCGGCGAGTGGTCCGCCCCGAGGGTCATCACGATCCCCGCGCCGAAGCCGTTGCCGATGCCCAGCAGCACCGCCGCCGCCGCGAACGCCGTCGGCTCCCGGGTGAAGCTGATCGCCAGGAACCCCGCCCCCAGCAGGGTCAGGCACGGCACCGCCACGGCGCGCCGGCCGAAGCGGTCCATGAGCCGACCCGAGGGGTAGAAGAGCAGCAGGTCCGCCGCGCCGGCCAGGCCGAAGACGAGCGACGCCGTCGCCGCGTCCAGGCCCAGGTGCGTGGCCCACAGCGGGATGACCGCGTTGCGCGCCGCGCGGGCGGCGGAGACGGCCACGACACCGAAGCCGGCCGTGAGCAACGCCCCCCGCCGGGCGCGCGCCACGTCCAGCAGCCGGGGTCGACCGGCCGGGCCGGGCTCCTCCCCCGCCGCCGAACCGGACGCCGGCACCGGCAGATCCCGGATCCGCAGACACAGCAGGGCGCCGACGGCCATGGCCGCGGCGGCCGCGGCGAACGCGCCGTCCAGCCCGAGCGGGGCCTGCGCGGCGGCCCCCAGGAACGGGCCCAGGAACGTCCCGATCCGCACGGTCCCGCCGAGCGTGGACATCGCGCGGGCCCGGTGCGTGGCCGGCACCGCCACCGCCAGGTACGCCTGCCGGGCCAGATTGAACCCGGCCCCGGCCATGCCCACGGCGAGCACCGCGGCCAGGAACAGCGCCAGCCGCCCCGGCTCGGCCACCCCCGCCGCCGACGGCCCGGAGGACACCCCGGCCGTCGTCGCCCAGGCCAGGCCCGCGCCGGCCGTGCCGAGCACGGCGGAGACGACCATGGTGACCCGCTCCCCCGCCCGGGCCGCGAGCGCCGAGGCCGGCCCGTTGGCCACGAGCGAGCCGAGCCCCACCAGCAGCACCACGGCGGCCGCCCGCGCCGCGTCCAGGCCGAGGGCCAGCGCCGCCACCGCGAGCGCGGGCGTCATGGCGCCCAGGCCGACGGCGTAGACGGTGGAGGGGGCGTAGATCTGCACGGCGTCGCGCAGCGCCTCCCGGGTGCGGACGGCGGAGGCGGAGCGGGGACGCATGCCCGCGAGCGTAGCGGGACGGCACGCGCGCCATCGTCGTGGGACCGGGTCACTACGCTGGTGCCATGGCCTCCCGCACCGCCTCTCCACCGCCCTCGCCCGCCCCGTCCACCGCCGCTCCCCGCGGCGCCCTGGACCGGTACTTCCGCATCACCGAGCGCGGCTCGTCGGTGGGCCAGGAGTTCCGCGGCGGCCTCGCCACGTTCCTGGCGATGAGCTACATCGTGGTGCTGAACCCGCTGATCCTGTCCGGGCCCGACTCGGCCGGGAACACCCTGGGCATCCCCGCGGTGGCCGCCGTCACCGCGCTCGTGGCGGGCGTCATGACCATCGTCATGGGCGTGTGGGCGCGGCACCCGTTCGCGGTGGCCGCGGGCCTGGGCGTCTCCGCGTTCGTCTCCATCACCATCGCCACGACGCCGGGGCTCACCTGGCCCCAGCTGATGGGCCTCGTCACCCTCGCCGGCCTCGTGATGCTGCTGCTCGTGGTCACCGGCTTCCGCCGCGCCGTGTTCGACGCGGTCCCGGAGGCGCTGAAGTCCGGCATCGTGGTGGGCATCGGCCTGTTCATCGCGCTGATCGGCCTCGTCAACGCCGGGTTCGTGCGGCGGCTGCCGGACGCCGCCGACACCACGGTCCCCGTGGGCCTGGGCACGGGCGGCGAGCTCGAGGGCTGGCCCGTGCTGGTCTTCGTCGTCGGGCTGCTGCTGACCGCGGTCCTCGTGATCCGCAAGGTGCGCGGCGCCATCCTGATCGGCATCGTCGCGGCGACGATCCTCGCCAACGTGCTGGAGGCCGTGTTCCACATCGGCCCCTCCGTGGACGCCGACGGGAACGCCGTGCCCACCGGCTGGTCCCTGATCGCCCCCTCCCTGCCCGAGTGGACCGCCCCGGACCTGCACCTGCTCGGCAGCGTGGACCTGTTCGGCGCCTTCACCTCCGTGGGCGGGCTGATGGCCTCCCTGCTCGTGTTCGCGATCCTGCTCTCCGTGTTCTTCGACGCGATGGGCGTCTCCGTGGGCCTGGCCCGCGAGGCCGGCACCGTGAACCCGGACGGCTCCATCCCCGACCTGAACCGGGTGCTCGCCGCGGACGCGCTCGCGGTCGCCGTGGGCGGCGGCGCCTCCGGCTCGGCGCACCAGATCTTCGTGGAGTCCGGCACCGGCATCGGCGAGGGCGCCCGGACCGGCCTGGCCTCCGTGTTCACCGGCCTGTTCTTCCTCGCGGCCGTGTTCCTCTCCCCGCTCATCCACCTCGTGCCGTTCGAGGCCGTGGCCCCCGCGCTCGTGGTGGTCGGGTTCATGATGTGCCAGCACGTGGTGCAGATCGACTGGTCCGACCCGGGCGCGGCCTTCCCGGCATTCCTCACGTTCATCCTCATGCCGTTCACCTACTCGATCGTCAACGGCATCGGCGCCGGCGTGGTGGCCTACGCGGTGATCCGCACGGGCCAGGGCCGCGGCCGCGAGGTGCACCCGCTGCTGTGGTTCGTGGCGCTCGCGTTCGTCGCGTACTTCGGGCTCGGCGTGGTCCGGGCATCGCTCGGCCTGAACTGACCCGCCACCCCCGACGGCGGCGCACCGGGCCGGTGCGCCGCCGTCGTCGTGTGCGGCGCGGGGTGTCGGCCCCGCCCCGCGCGGCGTGATGGGATGGGCCGCATGCCCCAGACCACGTCGCACGCCCCCGTCCCGCCGTCCGTCTCCGCCGAGCCCGTGACCCGCCGCCACCACGGCCACACGTTCCAGGACGACTTCGAGTGGCTGCGCGGCAAGGCGGAGCCCCGCGTGCTCGAGCACCTGGCCGCCGAGAACGCGTACACCGAGGCCGTGACCGCGGACCAGGCGCCGCTGCGCGAGGCGATCGTCGGCGAGATCAAGGCCCGCACGGTGGAGACGGACCGCTCCGTGCCCGCCCGCCGGGACGGGTGGTGGTACTTCGTGCGCACCCGCGAGGGCGCCGAGTACCCGATCCACTGCCGCGTGCCCGCACGCGACACCGGCGACCTCGAGGCCGACTGGACCCCGCCCGTCATCACCCCGGACGCCGCCCTGCCGGGCGAGCAGGTGATCCTGGACGGCAACGCCGAGGCCGAGGGGCACCCGTTCTTCGCGCTCGGCGGCCTGCACATCAGCCCGGACGCCACCCGGGTGGCCTACGCCGTGGACCACACCGGCGACGAGCGCTTCACCCTGCGCGTGCGCGAGATCGCCACGGGCGAGGACCTGCCGGACGCGGTCGAGAACGTGGCCCACGGCGTCCGCTTCGACCGCTCGGGCACCCGCGTGTTCTACACCGTGTGGGACGACTCGTGGCGGCCGTACCAGGTCAAGGCCCACGTGCTCGGCACCGACCCGGCCGAGGACGTGCTCCTGCACGAGGAGGCCGATCCGGGCATGTGGACCGGCTTCGAGGGCGTCGCCGACCGCACCCAGCTGCTGATCGGCGTCGGCAACTCGGAGGTCTCCGAGACCCTCGTGGTCGACCTGCCGGAGGACCCTGCCACGCCCCTGCCCGCCCCGCGTGTGCTGATCCCCCGCGCGTGGCGGATGCTCGCCGACGTCGAGCCCGTCACCGACGCCGACGGCGTCCGTCGGCTGCTCGTGGTCCACGACCGCGCCCTGGACGACGACGGCGCCCCCGTCTCCGCGCCCAACGGGATGCTCTCGGTGGTCGCCGAGACCGACGTCGCCGACCGGGGCGCCTGGCGCACCGTCGTGCCGCACCGCGAGGACGTGAAGGTCGACGGCGTCATGGTCACCCTGACCCACGCCGCCCTGGCCGTGCGCCGGGAGACCACCCCGCGCGTCGTCGTCGCCGGGCTGGACGCCGTGCTGGCCGGGCAGGCCGCGCACTGGCGCGAGCCCGGGTTCGACGAGGAGCTCTACGCGTGCCACCTGTCCGCGACGGCGGCCGAGTCCCCGTTCCTGCGGCTGGCCTACACGTCCTGGATCACGCCCGCACGCGTGCTGGACGTCTCGGCGGCGACCGGCGAGGTGCACCTGCGCCGCGAGACGGAGGTGCCCGGCTACGACCCGGACGACTACGTGGCCGAGCGCGTGTGGGCGCCGGCGTCCGAGCCGTCGTCGGTGACCGGGGAGGACGTGCGGATCCCCGTCACCGTGATCCGGCGCCGCGACGTGGCCGCGGACGGGACGGCCCCGTGCGTGGTGTACGGCTACGGCTCCTACGAGATGTCCATGGACCCCGTGCTCGGTGTGGCCCGGCTGTCCCTGCTGGACCGGGGCGTGGTGTTCGCGGTCGCGCACGTGCGCGGCGGCGGCGAACTGGGCCGGCGCTGGTACGAGGACGGCAAGAAGCTGGCCAAGCGGCACTCCTTCACGGACTTCGTGGACGCCACCCGGCACCTCGTGGACCTCGGCTGGGCGGACCCGGCGCGCGTGGCCTGCATGGGCGGCTCGGCCGGCGGCCTGCTCATGGGCGCGGTGCTGAACCTCGCGCCGGAGCTGTACCGGGCGTGCCTGGCGGTGGTGCCGTTCGTGGACGCGCTCACCACCATCCTCGACCCGGAGCTGCCGCTGTCCGCGCTCGAGTGGGAGGAGTGGGGCAACCCGATCGAGGACGCGGCCGTGTATGAGGCCATGCGCGCCTACACCCCGTATGAGAACGTGCGGGCGGTGGACTACCCGGCGATCGCGGCCGTGACGAGCCTGAACGACACCCGCGTGCACTACGTGGAGCCGGCCAAGTGGGTGGCCCAGCTGCGGCGGACGGTGACGAGCGACCAGGCCACGCCCCTGGCCGAGGGCGGCGCCCCGATCCTGCTGCGCACCGAGATGGACGGCGGCCACGGCGGCGCGTCCGGCCGGTACCAGGGCTGGGAGGACACCGCGTGGGAGTACGCGTTCCTGCTGACGGCGCTGGGGGCGACCCGCCGCGTGGTGTGACGGGGGTGGGACGTCCGTCCAGAACCGGTCAGTCTCCGGCCTCCCCGGCCCCGCCGGCCGCGCGGACCTGGGCCAGCGCGTCGGCAGCGCGCAGGAGCGCCAGGTGGCTGAACGCCTGGGGGAAGTTGCCCGCCATGCGGTCCTGGCCGTCGTCGTACTCCTCGGCCATGAGGTCGAGGTCGTTCGCGCACGCGTCGAGCCGCTCCATGAGGGCGTCGGCGTCGTCCAGGCGGCCGGTGCGCGCGTACTGCTCCACGAGCCAGAAGGCGCACGCGAGGAACGGCGCCTCCTCACCGGGCAACCCGTCGGAGCCGTCCGGGCGGTAGCGCAGCACCAGGCCGGTGTCCGTGACGAGCTCCTCCTCGATCCGCCGTACGGTGGCGAGCATGCGCGGGTCGTCCGGGGGCAGGAACCCGGTGTGGGGGATCTGGAGGAGGGAGGCGTCCACCGCGTCCGAGCCGTAGGTCTGGGTGAAGTGGCCGTCCGCGTGCACGCCGCGGGTGAGGATCTCCTCCCGCAGCTCGTCCCGGTGGCGCTCCCATGCCGCGGTCTCCGCCTCCGTGGCGGGCACGCCGTGGGTGGCCACGGCGTGCAGCGCACGGTCCAGTGCGGCCCACATCTTGACGCGGCCGTGCGTGAAGAAGGCAGGCTCCCCGCGCATCTCCCACAGCCCGTGGTCCGGGTCCTCCCGATGCGCGACGACGCGCTCCACGAGCCGCTTCTGCAGCGGCCAGGACCACTCGTCCTCCGGGACGCCGGCGTCCCGGAGGGCGCACAGCGCCATCATCACGGTGCCGATGACGTCCGCCTGCCACTGGTCCGCGGCGCCGTTGCCCACGACCACGGGCCGGGAGTCCGCGTGGCCGGGGAGGTGCTCGAGCTCGCGCTCGGGCATGTGCCGCTCCCCCGAGAGCGTGTACATGACCTGCACCTCGTGGGGCTCCCCCGCGATGGCGCGCAGCAGCCAGTCGCGCCAGGCCGTCGCCCCCTCCACGTGCCCGTGCGCGAGCAGGGCCTCCAGGGCGAGCGCGGTGTCCCGCAGCCACACATAGCGGTAGTCCCAGTTCCGGACCCCGCCGATGTCCTCCGGCAGGCTCATGGTCGGGGCCGCCACGATGCCGCCCGTGGCCCGGTGCGTGAGCCCCTTGAGCACGAGGAGGGATCGCTGGACCCGATCGGCGAGCGGGTCGTCCGCCTGCGGGGCCTCCCGGGTCGACTCCTCCAGCCAGCCGCGCCAGCTGCGCACGGTGGCCTCCAGCACGTCCCCCGCGCGGGGCGCGGAGGGGGCCATGCCCCACGCCGGGTACCAGGTCAGGCACCACTGGGCAGACTCCCCGGCGACCAGCTCCGTCGTGCCCTCGTGATGCCCGTCCACCGGCTCCAGGTCCGGCCCGTGCACCGCGAGCGCGTCCCCGCCGGCGACGACGGCCAGGAACGACTCCCCGTCTGCGTCCTCCTGACGCGAGACCCACGGCTCGACCTCGCCGTAGTCGAGGCGGGCGAACACGGACTGCCTCACGCGCACGCGTCCCGCGAGGCAGCGGACCAGCCGCATGACGTCGGCCCGCGGCGCCGCCTCGGACGCCCCGGTCCCGTCGGGGCCGCCGTCGTTCCCCAGGGTGTCCCCCATGCCGTCCGCGTCCAGGAGCGGCATGAAGTCCAGCACCTCGGCCTCCCCAGACGGCGAACGCCAGAGGGTGCGCAGCACGAGGGTGCCCGGCAGGTAGGCGCGCTCCGCGACCTCGCCGTCCTCGATCCCCAGGCTCCACTCGCCGTGCTCCCGCATGCCGAGGAGAGAGGTGAACACCGAGGCCGAGTCGAAGCGGGGCAGGCACAGCCACGTGATCGCCCCCTCCCGGGACACCAGTGCCCCGCTGAGCTGGCGGGACAGGAAGGCGTGGTCGTCGATGCGGGGCTGGGCGCTCATGCAGGGCAGTCCATCACCCCGGGGGAGGCGGGGCCAGTC
>NZ_JABFAX010000001.1:12661-49438 GCF_017168395.1 Micrococcus sp. KRD128
CCGCTCCCCCGTTCCGTCTGCCCGCCCCGTCCAGGAGGACCCATGCCCGACGTCCAGAACCCCTGCCCCACCGGAGCATCCCCGGCACCCGACGACGACCGGGCCGCCGCGTCCGTGGCGCTCGTGATCGTGGGCGCGACCGGTGACCTGACCCGACGGCTCCTGCTGCCGGGGCTGGCCCGGGCCCTCACGGTCCACGACCTGCCGGAGGTGACCCTGGTGGGCTCGGCCCACTCGGACGGCCATTCGCTCGAGGAGTGGCGCGGCGTCATCGAGGAAGCCGTGGGAGAGACGGATCTGGACGCCGACGCACGAGCGGGCCTGGTCGAGCGCGCCGTCTGGCGCACCGCCGACGCCTCGGACCCCGAGGACCTGGGCGCCCTGCTCGTCGCCGCCCGCGAGGCCGCCGGGGAGGAAGCCGTGGTCGTGCTGTACCTGGCGCTGGACCCGGACCTCGCCGCCGAGGCGTGCGCGGCGCTCGAGCAGGTGGAGGACCGCCCGGAGGGGCTGCGCATCGTGCTGGAGAAGCCGTTCGGCTCGGACCAGCGGTCGGCGCGCAAGCTCAACGCGCTGCTGGGGCGGATCGCCGGGGAGGAGGACGTGTTCCGCGTGGACCACTTCCTCGGGGAGTCGATGGTCTCGGGCCTGCTCACCCTGCGCACCGCCAACCGCGTGCTGGAGCGCGTGTGGAGCGCGGCCGACGTCGAGCACGTGGACATCGTGGCGGACGAGTCCCTGGCCCTGGAGGGGCGCGCCGGGTTCTACGACGGCACCGGGGCTCTCGAGGACATGCTCCAGTCCCACCTGCTGCAGGTGCTGGCCATGGTGGCCCTGGAGCCCCCGCGGCATCTCACCCCGGACGCGCTGCAGGACGCCGTCGTCGAGGTGCTGCGGGCCACGCACGTGCGCGACGACGACGCGGTCGCCTCCTCGCGCCGGGCCCGGTACACCGCGGGGACGGTGGGAGGCCAGGACGTGCCCGACTACGTCGCCGAGGAGGGCGTGGACCCGGAGAACGGGACCGAGACGCTCGCCGAGGTGGAGCTGGAGGTCCGGACCGACCGGTGGGCGGGCGTGCCGTTCCGGCTGCGGTCCGGCAAGGCGCTGGAGCCGCGCCGCTGGGAGGTCGTGCTCTCGCTGCGGCCGCCCGAGGGGGTGCCCGCGGGGCTGGAGGCGGCCGCGGGGCGGGAGCGGATCGTGGTGGGACTGGACCCGCGGGCCCTGCGGGTGGAACTGGCCGTGGACGGGCCGGACACCCCGTTCGTCGCGGAGCGCGGCGCGCTCGCGGCGGACCTGGCCGAGGAGGACGTGGACGCGTACGGCGAGGTGATGCGCGGCGTGCTCACCGGGGATCGGATGCTCTCGGTCCGAGGCGACGCCGCGGAGGAGTGCTGGCGCATCCTGGCCCCCGTGATCGAGGCGTGGAACGCGGGGCGGGTGCCCCTCGACGAGTACGCCGCCGGGTCCCCGGGACCGGAGGACTGGCCGGAGAGGTGATCCGCGGGAGTGGCCGTGGGTCGCACGGCGGCGAGGGGGACGGCGTCGTACGGTGAGTGCCGGCAGCTCCGCCGACTGTGGGCGGGATGTTCGCCCAGAACACCTCCGCCCCCGCCTCGCCCGGCGCGCCTAGACTCAGGCCCCATGAGCACCCCGCAGCCCGACGCCGCCCGCCCCGACCGCGACCGCCTGCCCGAGCAGGTCTCCGACCTCTTCGACCCCACGCGCTGGCGCGTGGTCGAGGGCTTCGACTTCGAGGACCTGACCTACCACCGCCAGGTGGAGCGCGACGCCGACGGCCGCTGGGTGCGCGACCTGCCCACGGTGCGCATCGCCTTCGACCGCCCCGAGGTCCGCAACGCGTTCCGGCCCGGCACCGTGGACGAGCTCTACCGCGCCCTCGACCATGCGCGCATGACCCCGGACGTGGGCACGGTGCTGCTCACCGGCAACGGCCCCTCCCCCAAGGACGGCGGCCACGCGTTCTGCTCCGGCGGGGACCAGCGCATCCGCGGCCGCGACGGCTACCGCTACGCCGAGGGGGAGACGGCCGAGACCATCGACCCGGCCCGCGCCGGACGCCTCCACATCCTCGAGGTCCAGCGCCTGATGCGCACCTCCCCCAAGGCGATCATCGCCGTCGTGAACGGCTGGGCGGCCGGCGGCGGTCACTCGCTCCACGTGGTCGCGGACCTGACCCTGGCCTCCCGCGAGCACGGGAAGTTCAAGCAGACGGACGCCACCGTGGGCTCCTTCGATGCCGGCTACGGCTCGGCCCTGCTCGCTCGGCAGGTGGGCCAGAAGCGCGCCCGGGAGATCTTCTTCACGGCGCGCGAGTACTCGGCCGAGGAGATGGTGGCCATGGGCGCCGTCAACGAGGCCGTGGACCACGAGCGCCTCGAGGAGGTCGCCCTCGAGTACGCCGCGGACATCAACCGTCAGTCCCCGCAGGCCCTGCGCATGCTCAAGTTCGCGTTCAACCTTCCCGACGACGGCATGGCCGGCCAGCAGGTCTTCGCCGGCGAGGCCACGCGCATGGCCTACATGACGGACGAGGCCGTGGAGGGCCGGGACGCGTTCCTGCAGAAGCGCGACCCGGACTGGTCCGCCTTCCCGTACCACTTCTGACCGACCACCAGGCAGGACGGAGACCCGCCCATGCTCGCACTGCTCAACGACCAGCCCATCCTCGTCCTCATGGCCACCGTCGCCCTGGGCGCCGCCGTCGGCACCATCCCCCTGGGCAAGATCCGCCTCGGCGCCTCCGGAGCCCTGTTCGTGGGCCTGCTCGTCGGGGCGGTGCTGCCCGACGTCGGCGACCGGCTGGCCCTGTTCCAGAGCTTCGGCCTGGCCCTGTTCGCCTACCTGATCGGGCTCGGCGCCGGCAAGGTGTTCTTCCGGGACCTGCGCCGCAACCTGCCCCTGATGCTGGCCGCCGTCGTCGTGGTGATCCTCACCGCCTTCACGGTGCACCCGCTGGCCGCGCTGCTCAACCTGGACCTGCCGACGGCGATCGGCGTGTGGACGGGTTCGCTCACCGCGACGCCGGCGATGGCGCTGGCGAACCAGCTCACCGGCGGGCAGGCCCCGGCCGTGGGCTACGGGCTGTCCTACCTGGTGGGCGTGGTCGGCACCATCATCGCGATCACCCTGCTCGCCGCCCGCCCGTGGAGCAGTTCCCCGCGCGATCCGGCGCCGGTGACCGACGGCAAGCTGCGCTTCACCGCCGCGGCCGTCACCTCCGCCCTCGCCGTGCGGGAGATCCCGGGGATCTCCGAGGGGCTGGTGCGCGTGGTGGCGCTGCGCCACGGCGGCGTGGCCCGGATCGCCGGCTCCGCCGACCGGATCGAACCCGGGGACGAGGTCGTCCTGGACGGCACGGAGAAGAACATCGACGCGGCCGTGGAGGCCTTCGGCCGCCGCACCGGCGCCGACCCGGCGCAGGTGATGAACCCGCTGCAGACCTCCATGGTCATCGTCACGGCCCGCGCCCTGGCCGATCGCCGCCTGGGCACGCTGTCCCTGCGCGAGCGCTTCGGCACCGACGTCGCCCGGCTGCGGCGCGACGACGTCGAGTCGCTGGCCACCCCGCAGACCGAGCTCAAGGTCGGCGACCGGGTGCTCATCGTGACCACCGCGCCGCGGATGGAGGCGGTGCGCGACTTCTTCGGCAACTCGACCCGGGGGCTCTCGAACCTGGACTGGATCTCCCTGGGCACGGGCATGGCGCTGGGCTACCTGCTGGGCATGGTGACGATCCCGCTTCCGGGCGGGGCCTCCTTCTCCCTCGGCCCGGCGGCCGGGTGCATCCTCGTCGGCCTCGCCCTCGGCGCGATCGGCCGAACGGGACCCACGGTGTGGGAGCCGTCCACGGAGATCGCGCTGACGCTGCGGCAGTTCGGCCTCATGCTCTTCCTGGGCGTGGTGGGCCTGGCCGCCGGCCCGGCGTTCCTCGAGACGGTGTTCACTCGGGTCGGCGGGCTGGCCATCCTGATGTCCGCCGTGCTCACCGCGCTGACCGCGGCCCTGCTCATCGCCGCGGCACGGCTGCTGGGGCAGTCCGTGGATCGCACGTTCGGGGCGCTGGCGGGCATCACGGGCCAGCCGGCGATCCTGGACTACGCGCTCTCCCGGTCCACCGACGCCCGCGTGACCGAGGGGTACGCCCAGCTGTTCGCGCTGATCATGGTGGTCAAGATCGCCACCGTGCCGTTCCTGCTCTGACCGGCCGGGCGGGTCCGTCCGACCGCCGGGCGGGTCCGTCCGCTCGCCGGGCCTCCTACACTCGGGGCCATGCCCGCCACCGCCGACGCCCTCGCCCGCGCCACGGACGCCCTCGCCGCGGCCTTCGACGGCGGCGCCCCCGTCGAGCTGACCGAGGCCGGCGCCGCGCTCCCCCGGCCCGAGGCCCGCGACCCGCGCCGCTGCGGGGACCCGGACGCCGTCGCCGTGGTGCGCACCTCCGGGTCCACGGGCACGCCGAAGCAGATCGTCCTGACCGGCACGGCCCTGCGCGCCTCGGCCGCGGCCACGGCCCGGCGGCTCGGCGGCGAGGGGGCGTGGCTGCTGGCCCTCGGCGTGCACTACGTGGCGGGGCTCGCCGTGCTCTCCCGCTCGATCGCGGCCGGGACCGCACCCGTGGCCCTGCCTCCGGGCCCCTTCACGCCCGCGGCGTTCGCCACCGGGGCGGCCACCCTGCCCGACGACGCCGGCCCCCGGCTCGTCTCGCTCGTCCCCACCCAGCTCGCGCGCCTCCTCGCGGCCGACGCCGACCCGGCCGGGCGGGCGGCCCTGCGCTCCTTCGACCGCGTGCTCGTGGGCGGCGCCCGGCTCGATCCCGCGCTGCGGGCCGCGGCCGAGGCGGCGGGGGTGCGCCTCACCGCCACCTACGGCATGGCCGAGACGTGCGGCGGCTGCGTCTACGACGGCGTGCCGCTGCCCGGCGTCGCCGTCGCGGTGGCCCCGGAGGACCCCGACGCCCCGCCGCGCGTGCGCCTGGCCGGGCCCATGGTGGCGGCCGGCTACCTCGACGACCCCGCCCGCACCGCCGCCCACTTCGTCCCCGCCGCGGACGGCGCCCGCGCCTTCCTGACCGAGGACACGGGCGTGCTCTCCCCCACCGACGACGGCGGCGTGCGGCTGGCCGTGACCGGTCGCCTGGACGACGTCGTCATCACGGGCGGGGTGAAGGTGTCCGCGGCGGTGGTGACCGCGGTGCTCGAGGCGCACCCGGGCGTCGCGGCGGCCCACGTGGCCGGCGTGCCGGATCCCGAGTGGGGCGCGCGGCTGTGCGCCGCCGTCGTGCCCGCCCACCCGGCCTCGGCCCCCGACGAGGCCGTCCTGCGTGCCCACGTGCGCGAGGCGCTGGGTGCGGCCGCGGTGCCCAAGACGTGGCTCGCCCTCGACGCCCTGCCCCTGCTCTCCACCGGCAAGACCGACCGGCAGGCCCTGGTCGCCCGGTTCACCGCCGGCTGAGCGTCGCCCCGCCCGCGTGGGAGAATGACCCGGGCCCGGCCGACGTCGGGCCCCGGCCGCGCGCCGCTGCCCACCCGGCCCGCCGCGCGCCGCTGCCCACCCCGCTCCCCAGGAGGAACCCCCGCCCATGGCCGCCACGCTCTCCCAGTGGGTCGCCGCCGCGCGCCTGCGCACGCTGCCCATGGCGATCGCCCCCGTGATCGTCGGTTCGGCCGCCGCCGCGGAGCTCGGCTCCTTCCACCTCGGCGCAGCGCTGCTGGCCCTCGTGGTGTCGCTCGCGCTGCAGATCGGCGTGAACTACGCCAACGACTACTCGGACGGCATCCGCGGCACCGACGACGAGCGCGTCGGCCCCTTCCGGCTCACCGTCTCCGGGCTCGTGCCTGCGGCCCGGGTGAAGCAGGCGGCCTTCGCGTTCTTCGGCCTCGCCGGGCTGGCCGGCCTGGGACTCGTCCTGCTCTCGGGGCACTGGTGGTTCCTGCTGGTCGGCGTCGCCTGCGTGCTGGCCGCGTGGTTCTACACCGGCGGGAAGCGGCCGTACGGGTACCTCGGCCTCGGCGAGGTGTTCGTGTTCGTGTTCTTCGGGCTGGTGGCCGTCCTCGGCACCACGTACACCCAGGCCGACGCCGTCAGCGGCCTGGCCTGGGCCGGCGCGATCGGCTGCGGGCTGATCTCCACGGCCCTGCTCATGGCCAACAACATCCGGGACATCCCCACGGACCGCGAGGTCGGGAAGATGACGCTGGCCGCTCGCCTGGGCGACGGACCCGCGCGGGCGTCCTACGGCGTCATGCTGGCCGTCGCCCTGCTGCTGCCGCTGTTCTGGGTGGCGGTGCACCCGGGGCTGCTGCTCGTGCCGATCGGCGGCCTGCTCGCGATCCGGCCGATCCGCACGGTGCTGCGCGCCGACGACCGCCGGGCGCTGATCCCGGTGCTGCGCGCGACCGGCGTGATCGGGATCGTCTACGCGATCACGTTCACCCTCGGCGCGCTGCTCTGAGCCGCACGGGATGACGGCGGCGCCGGCGGCGGCATCCGCCCCGTCGCCCCGCGGGGCTCACTCGCGGAACCGGCCCTCGGTGTAGGCGTCCTCGGCGTCCGCGTCGGCGGTCTCGGTGCGGCCCCGGCGGCCCGGGCGGCCCTCCCACGCGGCGGACAGGTCCTCGGTGGCCCCCGTGCGCAGGCGGCCGAGGAAGAGGTAGCTGACCGCGAACGTCAGGATCGTGGCCGCGATCACCCCGAAGATCATCCCGAGGTCCATCACGTAGTAGAACAGCGCCCACAGGGCGACGAAGACGACCACGCGGACCAGACCGTAGAAGAAGATGCGCACCGGTCCATCCTACGAGGACGGACGCCCCGCCCGCCGACCCCACAGCCCGCACCTAGACTGGAAGGATGGGCCGTTTCATCATCCCCGCCGCGATCATCCTCGCCGGACTGACCCTCTACGCGCTGTTCGAGGCGCTGCTCACCCCCGCCCGCGAGGTGCGCAGCCTGCCGAAGACGGCGTGGGTGGCGGTCATCGTGCTCGTGCCGCTCGTGGGGCCGCTGCTGTGGCTGCTGCTCGGACGCGCCCGCCCGGCCGGCGCGGGCGGACGGGCCGCACCCCGGCCCTCCGGGGCCCCGGACGACGACGAGGCGTTCCTGCGCAGCCTGCGCGTGCAGCGCCGCCAGGACGCCCGCGAGCAGGACCTGGACCGCCGCGAGGCCGAGCTGCGGGCCCGCGAGGAGGAGCTGCGCCGTCGTCGGGAGCAGGGCGACGACGACGCCGACCCGGACGGCGACGGGCCGCGCGCCTGAGGGGCCCCGCCGGACTCAGCCGGGCAGACCCGCGTACGAGTGCAGGCCCGGGAAGTACGTGTTGACGATCGTGTAGTTGAACACGATGCACAGGAAGCCCGCGATGCTCAGCCAGGCCGCGCGGGCGCCGGTCCAGCCGCGGGTGGCGCGGGCGTGCAGGTACGCCGCGTACACCACCCAGATCACGAAGGTCCAGACCTCCTTGGTGTCCCAGTTCCAGTAGCGGCCCCACGCGGCCTCGGCCCAGATCGCACCGGCGATCAGCGTGAAGGTCCACATGACGAAGCCGACGGCGTTGAGGCGGTAGGACCAGTTCTCCAGCCCCTGCGCGGCCGGCACGAGGCGCAGGAACGCCCACGAGCGCTCGCCCGCCGCAGCGCGCTTCTCCGCGCGGTCCTGCAGCAGCTGCAGCACGGACATCGCGGCGGTCAGCGCGAACAGCGAGCTGGCCAGCACGGCGATGGACACGTGGATGACGAGCCACGGCGTCTGCAGCGGCGGCTGGAGGTGGCCCACCGGCGTCGGGAAGCCCATGGTGGCCGCGCACATCATCGCCACGACGATGCCGGTGACGAACGTGCCCACGAAGCGCAGATCCTTGCGCAAGAGGAACAGCAGGTAGACGGTCGTGATCACGAGCGCGCCCGTGGTCATGAACTCGTACAGGTTGCCCCACGGCACGCGGGAGGCGGCGAGGCCGCGGGCGACGACGGCGAACGCGTGCAGCGCCCAGCCGACGGCCAGCACGGCCACGGCCACGTTGGCGACCGGGCGGCGGCCGCCGCCCGTGTAGTCCATGTCCTCGTCCACGAGGTCGTCGTCCGCGTCGACGCCGGGCTCGGCGGCGGCCGGCCGGGCCGTGTCGGAGTCGCTCGCGCCGACCGCCGTGGACCCGCCGACGGCGACCCCCACGGTCTCGCGGGCCGGAGCGGTGCGCACCTGCCCGCGCTGGGCCGCGAGGTCGGCCTCGAGGCGGCGGATGGTGGCCGAGGCGGTGGCCATGTCGATGGTGAACAGGATGAACGCCGCCGCGTACACGAGCGCGGCGATGAGCATGAAGAGGTCGCTGTACAGCGCCAGCTGCTCGTTCACGGGGGCCGTGGGGTTGAACACTGTCAGTCTCCTGATCGGGCGTCGGCGGGGCCGGCGGGGGTCGAGACAGGGGGTGGACTGGGGGGCGGCACCGGCCGCGGCGTCGTCGGCCGTCTCGGTGGCGGCGACGATGGGCCACCACTTCTCCATGGCGGCGCGCAGGGCCACGTGCTCCTCGTGGAGACCGAACTCCTCGCCGCGGGCGAGCAGCGCGTACTCCACGCGGGTGCGGCCGTCGTCGTCGGTGCGGGCACGCACCCACACGCGGCGGCGGCGGACGAACAGACTGATCGCCAGGCCGAGCAGGGCGGTGCCGGCGAACACGCCGACGCCCCACTTGCCCGGGTCGTAGTGGATGTCCAGGCCGACGTAGCGGCGGACGCCGTCGAAGCTGATGGAGCCCTTGCCCTCGGGCAGCTCGTACGTCTGGCCCGGGCTGAGCACGATGCCGCCGTTCTCGTTGGTGCGGCTGTTGAGCTCGGTGAGGGATGCGGTGTCCAGCACGTACACGTTCTGCGGGCGGCCGGTGTCCAGGCCGAGGTCCCCGTAGTACGAGTTCAGCTGCAGCTCCGGGTTGAGCAGCTCGGGGTCCGCGGAGAACGCGGCGCCTTCCTCGTCCTCCACCGCCGAGGGCAGGAAGAAGCCGACGAAGCCCAGCTGGTCCGGCCGCGCGTCGGGGACCTTGATGGTGGCCTGCGAGCCGTAGTTCTGGTCGAACACGCGGGTGACCACGGGGCCCTGGAAGGCCACGTCCCCGGCGCCGTCGCGGATGGTCACCACGGGCGCGTAGCCGTTGCCCACGAGGTAGACGCGCACGCCGTCGATGTCCAGCGGCTGGTTGACCTTGAGAATCTGGCGCTGGAGCTCGCCGCCGGAGCCCTCGCGGACGTCCATGACGGCGGTGTAGTCCAGCGGCTGGCCGTAGTGGGTCTCAGACTCGCGGTCGAACACGGCGTCGAAGGAGTCGAGGGTGAGGGAGAACGGCTGGAGGTCGTCCGCGCTGAAGTAGGTGCCGGGGGTGAAGGAGTCGTAGGCCACGAGGTTGTTGGCGAAGCCCTCGCCCTCCACGATGATCTTCTGCCCGCCGTACTTGGTCATGCCGCCGTAGGCCATGAACACGAGCACGCCGATCAGCGAGACGTGGAACAGGATGTTGCCGATCTCGCGCAGGTATCCGCGCTCGGCGCCCACGGACGCGCCGCCGGCCTCGGGGCGGTGCTCCACGCGGTAGCGGCGCTTGCGCAGCCACGCCTGGGCTCTGGCCACGGCCTCCTCGGGGCTCGGGCCGCCCTCCTCGAGGACGACGACGCCGGAAGCCGGCAGGCGCGTCAGGTTGCGGGGGGTGCGGGCCGGGGGCTGGCGCAGGGCCTTGGCGTGCTGGATGGCGCGCGGCCACACGCAGCCCACGAGGGAGACGAACAGCAGCAGGTAGATGGCCGAGAACCAGACGGAGTTGTAGACGTCGAAGAACTGCAGGGCGTCCAGGACGGGGCCCCACACGGGGTTGTCCTCGATCCACTGGTCCACGATCTCGGGGCCGGCACGGCGCTGGGGCACGAGGGAGCCGGGCACGGCGGCGACGGCGAGCAGGAGCAGCAGCATGAGCGCGGTGCTCATGCTGGTCAGCTGGGTCCAGATCCAGCGCAGGGTGCCCGCCAGGCCGAGGCGCGGCAGGGTGACGGGCTCGGAGCGCGTCCGGGCGGCCTTGGAGCTCACAGGGGCATCTCCCATTCGTTGGCGAACCACAGCTGCAGCTGCGTGGTCCAGGCGGTCCAGACGCCGGTGACCATGAGCAGGCCCAGCGCGATCAGCAGGGCGCCGCCGAGGCGCATGATCAGCACGCGGTGCCGGCGGAAGAACCCGAGGGCCCGCATGCCGCGCTCCATGCCGAGGGCCATGAGCACGAACGGCAGGCCCAGGCCGAGGCAGTAGAGGAAGGCGAGCAGGGCGCCGCGGCCCACGGAGCCGGAGCTGGCCGTGGACATGGCCAGGACGGCGGCCATGGTGGGGCCGATGCACGGCGCCCAGCCCAGGCCGAAGGTCATGCCCAGCAGGGGCGCGCCGACCAGGCCGGCGGCGGGCTTGAAGTGGACGCGGCGCTCCTGCTGAAGCCGGCCGCCGCCGCCGAGGAACACGAGGCCCATGAGCATCACGAGCACGCCGAGCACGGGGGTGACCCAGGCGCCGTCGCGCCGCAGCCAGACCATGGCCTGGGTGAACACCACGGTGATGCCCACGAACACCACGGCGAACCCGAGCACGAACAGCACGGAGCCGAGCACGAGGCGCCCGCGGCGGCGGCTGGTGAGCACGTCCCCGCCGAGGCCGGTGACGTACCCGAGGTAGCCGGGCACGAGCGGCAGCACGCACGGGGAGAGGAAGGAGATCAGGCCGGCCAGCACGGCGATCGGCGCGGCCAGCAGCAGGGAGCCGTCGAGGGCGATCTCGGCGAAGGGGTTGCTCTGCATGGACACGGCGGCCGGGTCAGGCCGCGGCCTCGTCCACCACGGTGGTGAGCAGGGCGCGCAGGGTGGACTCCTCCACCGCGCCGAGCACCCGCGCGGCCACGCGGCCCTCGACGTCCAGGACGAGGGTGGAGGGCACGGCCTGCGGGGGCACGTAGTCGGTCATGTTCAGGAGCACGTCCCCGCGGGCGTCCTCGATGGACGGGTAGGGGATCTCGAAGGTGCGCTCGAAGGCCTGCGCGGTGGTGACGGTGTCCCGGACGTTCACGCCGAGGAACCGCACCCCCTGCGGGGCGAACTGCTCGTGCAGGGAGACGAGGTGGGGGGCCTCGACGCGGCACGGCGCGCAGGCGGCGTACCAGAAGTTCAGCAGGGCGGGGGTGCCGCGCAGGCTCGCGCCGGTCACGGGGGTGCCGTCGAAGAGCTCGGCGGCGAACTCCACGGGGGCGCCGCGCTCGGCGGGGGCGATCTCCAGGACGGAGCCGTCGCCGGCGATGTAGTTCTTGCCGTCCGCGTTCCCGGCCTGCTGCGTCAGCGAGTCGTCACCGCCCGAGCAGGCCGCGAGCGCCGGCGCCAGGCTGGCGAGGGCGAGGCCGGTCAGCAGGGTGCGGCGGGACGGACGGGGCGGGGTGTGCATGGCGTGACTGCCCTCCAGGGGATGCGCGGCGCTGGATTCCGGGGACCTTGGAAGTCTACTGTCCGCCCCGCATTCTGACTGAACCCTGGACGTCACACCCGCGGCCCGTGGGAGGGGCGGGGTCCGGCTCAGGCCCCGGGCAGGGAGGAGGCGTCCTTGAGCAGGGCCTGGTTGGGCTCGTGGTACTCGACGCGCGGCACCGTCCGCCCCTCGTCGAACACGAGCGAGGTCACGGAGGTCAGTGAGCACTCGCGGCGGCGCGGGTCATGCCACAGCGGACGGCCCTCGACGGCCAGGCGCGTCACCCAGATCGGCAGCTGGTGGGAGACGAGCACGGACTCGGCGCCGGGTCCATCGGCCGCCACAGCATCGGCCCGGATCCGATCCACGACGGCGAGCATGCGCGCCGCCTGCGCGCGGTAGGGCTCACCCCAGGACGGGCGCAGGGGGTTGCGCAGCTTGGGCCACAGCCGTGGGTTCCGCTTGAGCGATGCGGCCACCTGGGACATGCCCTCGAAGGCGTTCTCCGCCTCGATCAGCTCCGGCTCGGTGACCAGCGGCAGGTCGAACGCGGCCGCGATCGGCGCGGCGGTCTGCTGCGCGCGGGTCAGCGGGGAGGCGGCGACGACGGCGGGTGCCCGGCCGGTCTGCACGGCGCGCTCCGCGAACCACGCGGCCGCGCCGCGGGCCATCTCATGGCCGAGCTCGGAGAGCCCGAACTCCGGCAGGCGGCCGTAGAGGACACGATCGGGGTTGTGGACTTCTCCGTGGCGGACCAGGTGGACGGTGGCGAGCGTCTGCATGGGGCCAGTCTGGCAGAGGCGGACCGGTGGCCCCGGCGGTAGCGTGGGGCACAGCTCGGCGCGACCGCGCCGCCACCCCCGTCCGCACCGAGACGCCGCGAGCGTCGGCGTCGCTAGGAGGCCCCATGTCCGGCACCTCGCCCACCGATCCCCACGGCAGCCAGAACCCGTACGGCACCGACCCCTACGGCGCCGCCCCGCAGGGGCCGACCCCGGGCTCCTCCGACCCGGCGGGCGCGAGCCCGTACGGCCAGGACCCCTACGGCGCACCGCCGGCGGCTCCGTACGGCGCCCCGGGCCAGGCGGGGATGCCCCAGGCCCCCTCTCCCCACGGCCCCGCCGGCTGGCAGTCTCCCGGCCCGGTCGAGCTGCCCCCGCGGCCGCGCTCCCTGACGGCCGCGTTCTGGCTGATCGTCTCGGGCGGCCTCCTGCTGCTGGCGACGACCCTGCTGGCGGCCTTCGCCATCACCCAGCCGGAGGGCCAGGCCGCGATCCAGCAGGAGCTGGACCGGTCCGTCGAACAGATGAATCTGCCCGCCGACCAGGCGGAGCAGATGCGCACCATGATGGACGGGATGCTCCCGGCCCTCGCCACGACGGCGGCCGTGTTCGGCGTGCTCGCGTTCCTCGTCTACCTGTGGGTGGCGTTCGCGATCCGCGGCGGCTCGCGCGCCGCGCGCATCGTCGGAACGGTGCTGGCGTCCCTGTCCGTGCTGGTGCTGGTCTCCAACGCCGTGATGGGGGCGTTCAGCCCGCTGGACCTCGTGTGGGTGGGCCTCGGCGTCGCCGGCATCGTGCTCGCCTACCGCCCGGACGCCACGGAGTACATGCGGCTGAAGGCCTGGCAGCGCTTCGCGCGCCGCTGAGCCCGCTCAGGCCCGCGGGGCGTCCAGGAGCCGGCCCAGACGGGCCGGGTCCACACGCCAGAAGTCGCGCTGGACGCCGTCGACGAACAGCACGGGCACCTCGTCCGCGAACCGCTCGAGCAGGGCCGGGTGCGCGGCGCCGTCGACGGCCTCCCAGGCCTCGCCCCGCGCGTCGCACACCTGCACCACCGTGGCCTCGGCCTCGGCGCACAGGTGACAGCCGGGCTTCACGAGCAGCTGGACGCGGGCGGTGGCGGCAGGCAGGTCGGCGGTCATGGCCCCACTCTACGGATCGCCGTCCACGACGAAGCCGCCGTCCCCCCGGAAGGGGACGGCGGCTTCGTCTCGTCAGCGCCCGGAGGGCGCGGGCATCACTTCTTGTTGCGACGCTGGTGACGGGTCTTGCGAAGCAGCTTGCGGTGCTTCTTCTTCGACATGCGCTTGCGGCGCTTCTTGATCACAGATCCCATGGGGACTCCTTGAATCGGGGCGAGGGTCGGCGGTCGTGGGACCGCAGGCATCCGGGGCGCCGGACACGCCGACCCGCATTCCACCGGATGTGGAACGCCTGGAAACGTTCTCGGCCACAATACCGGCCGCACGGGCCCCGGTCGAACCGGGACGGGGACCGGCTCAGTCGAACCAGGGGTCGAGCCCGTGCAGCGGGAACACCTCGCGGCGCGTGGCCATGATCGACTGGTCCACCGGGTCGGCCGGGTCGTAGCCCACCTCCCACGAGCGCCACCACACGTCCGCGTCCTCGCCCATCACGGTGGGGATCCGCTCGGCGTCGTCCCCCTCGTGCACGGACATGTCCCCGGTCAGCTCGTCCGCGGTGAGGGCCCGGACGTGCTCGATCCAGGCGGCGGGGATCTCGCTCCTCACGGGGATCGGGGTCTGCAGGACGGCGGCGGTCAGGTGGGCCCACGCGCGCGGCACCACCCGCAGCGGGTTGTAGCCGCCGCCCCCGGTGGCCAACCACCGGCCGTGCGCGAACCGGTCGGCCCAGTCGCCGACGTCGAACGCGAGCTGGCGCTGGCCGTCCACGCTCAGCCGCAGGTCGGCGAGCGGGTCCGTGCGGTGACCGTCGCAGCCGTGCTGGCTGACCAGCACGTCCGGGGCGAACGCCTCCAGCAGGGGCGGGACCACGGCGTGGGCGGCGCGCAGGAAGCCGGCGTCGCCGGTGCGCGGGGGCAGCGCGACGTTCACCGCCGTGCCCTGGGCGGCCGAGCCGCCGATCTCGTTGGCGAAGCCCGTGCCCGGGAACAGGCTGATGCCCGTCTCGTGCAGGGAGATGGTGAGCACGCGGGGGTCGTCGTAGAAGATCGACTGCGTGCCGTCGCCGTGGTGCGCGTCCACGTCGACGTAGGCGACGCGCTCCGCGCCGAGGTCCAGCAGGCGCTGGATGGCCACGGCGCAGTCGTTGTAGATGCAGAACCCGGACGCCGAGGACCGGGCGGCGTGGTGCATGCCGCCGGCGAAGTTCACGGCGCGGTCCACCTCGCCGGACCAGATCGCCTCCGCGGCGACGAGGGAGCCGCCCGCGATCCGGGCGGCGGACTCGTGCAGGTCCGGGAACACGGGACAGTCCTCGGTGCCCAGGCCGAAGCAGCCGTCCTCGTCCGACGACGTCGCCGCGGCCCGGCGCACGGCGGCGACGTACTCGGGATCGTGGACGAGGGCGAGCTGCTCGTCCGTGGCCACGGGCGGCTCCACGATCCGCACGTGGGGCGCGTCCAGCAGGCCGAACGCCTCCACGAGCCGGTGCGTGAGGTCCAGCCGCAGGGGCGCCATCGGGTGCTCCGCGCTGAACCGGTAGCGGAGCAGGCTGGAGTCCCACACCACAGCGGCGGGGGTGGGAGCGGGAGGGGTGGACGTGGTGCTCATCACGGTCCAGCCTAGGGCTCCGGGCGGCACGGTGGCGACGAGCGCCTCGGATGTCTCACCCACGTGACGCGCGGGCCTCAGGGGCGCGCGATACTGGGAGCCGGTCCGTTCCCCGTCCCCGTGCAGGAGGTGCCCCGTGGCAGGTCCCCGTCCGACCCCGCACGCCCGCCGCCACGGCGGGGTGCGCCGGCCCGGCGGACTCCCCCGGCCCGGCCAGGCCTCCACGCTGGAGTCCTCGACCGACCTGCGCACGGCGCTGCGGCGCTCGGGCCGTGCCGTCAGCTCGGTGGTGGGCGGCTCCCCGGCCCGCGCCGCCCTCTCCGCCTTCGCCCTCATGGCCCTGGTGTTCACCGGGCTCCTCGCCCTGCCGTGGGCCGCGGCGGACGGCCACGCCACCCCCCTGCACGACGCCATGTTCACCGCGGTCTCCGCCTTCTCCGTGACCGGTCTGACCACCGTCAACACGGCCGAGCACTGGTCCCCCGCGGGCCAGGTGATCATCCTCGTGGCCATCCAGATCGGCGGCCTGGGCATCCTCTCGATGGCCTCGCTGCTCACGTTGGCCGTCTCCCGGCATCTGGGCCTGAGGTCGAAGCTGGCGACGCAGCAGGCGGGCATGACCTCCGGCAGTCTCGGCGAGGTCGGCCAGCTGCTGCGCGTCGTCGTCGTGACGGTGCTGACCGCCGAGGCCGCGCTGGCGCTCGTCCTCGTGCCGCGGTTCGCGGCCATCTCCGGCTCGTGGCTCACCGGCCTGTGGCACGGTGTCTTCTACTCGGTCAGCGCCTTCAACAACGCGGGGTTCACCCTGCACGTGGACGGCCTGCCGGAGATCATGCACGACCCGGTGGTCATCACGGTGCTCGGCGTCGGCGTGTTCCTCGGCGCGCTCGGCTTCCCCGTGGTCATGGTGCTGCTGGAGAAGGGGTGGCGGTTCCGGGAGTGGAACCTGCACACCAAGCTCACGGTCGAGGTGACGCTGGCCCTGCTGGTGCTCGGCGCCGTCGCCCTCTTCTTCTTCGAGGCGGGCAACCCGGCGACCCAGGCCGGCATGGGCTTCTGGCAGCGGGTCGGGCACTCCCTGTTCGGCTCCGTGATGACCCGCTCCGGAGGCTTCGCGATCGACGACACGAACGCGCACCAGCCCGAGTCCCTGCTGCTCATGGACGCGCTGATGTTCGTGGGCGGTGGGTCCGCCTCCACCGCGGGCGGCATCAAGGTGACCACGCTGGCGATCATGTTCCTCGCGATCGTGGCGGAGGCGCGCGGCGACCGCGAGGTGACGGCGCACGGCCGCACGATCGCCCCCGAGTCCCTGCGCGTGGCCATCGCGGTGCTCGCACTCGGGGCCACCCTCGTGCTCGTGGCCACTCTGGCGCTGGTGCACATCACCGACGAGTCCCTCCAGCGGCCCCTGTTCGAGGTGATCTCCGCGTTCGGCACGTGCGGACTCTCCGTGGGCGTCTCCGCGGAGAGCCCACCGGCCGGCAAGTACGTCCTGACGGCCATGATGTTCGCGGGCCGCGTTGGTACGATCACGTTCGCCGCCGCCCTGGCCCTGCGCCAGCGGCGCGTGCTCTACCGCTACCCCGTCGAGAGGCCGGTCATTGGCTGACACCCCGCAGCGCACCGATCCCAACGCCCCCGTGCTCGTCGTGGGTCTGGGCCGCTTCGGCGCCGCCACGGCCGAGGAGCTCGTCGCACAGGGGCGCGAGGTGCTCGCCGTCGAGCGGGACCCCGTCCTCGTGCAGCGCTACGCCCCCTCGCTGACCCACGTGGTGGAGGCGGACGCCACCGACTCCGAGGCCCTGCGCCAGCTCGGTGCGCAGGACTTCTCGACGGCGGTGGTCGGCGTGGGCACCTCCATCGAGGCATCGGTGCTGATCACCGTGAACCTCGTGGACCTGGAGATCCCGCACATCTGGGTGAAGGCGATCAGCGAGGCGCACGGCACGATCCTCAAGCGGATCGGGGCGAACCATGTGATCTTCCCGGAGCACGACGCCGGCGTGCGCGCCGCCCACCTCGTGAACGGGCGCATGCTCGACTTCATCGAGTTCGACGACGACTTCGCGATCGTGAAGATGTACCCGCCGGCCGAGTGCGTGGGCTTCACGCTCGCCGAGTCCCACGTGCGCTCCAAGTACGGCGTGACCGTGGTGGGCGTGAAGACCCCGGGCGAGGACTTCACCTACGCCCAGCCGGACACCCGGGTGGGCCCGCGCGACACCCTCATCGTCTCCGGGCACACGGACCTCATCGACCGGTTCGCCGCCCGGCCCTGAGGCACGCCGGAGCCGTCAGGCCCCGAACTCCTCGGCCATCTCCTTGTCGCGCTGCGCGGCCGCGTCCATGGCACGGTTCACGAGGTCGCCCATGCCGCCGTCCAGGAACGCCTCCACGGCCTTCTCGGTGGTGCCGTTCGGGCTCATCACGGCCTTGCGCAGAGCCTCGGCCCTGGCCCCCTCCTGCTGGAGCATGATGCCGGCGCCCTTGACGGTGGCCGCGGCCATGGCCTCGGCGGAGGCGGCGTCCAGTCCCATCTCCGCACCGTGGGCGGCGATCAGCTCGGCCAGCAGGAACACGTAGGCCGGGGCGGAGCCGGCGGTGGCCACCACGGCGGAGAGCTGCTCCTCGGCCACCGGCACCACCAGGCCGGAGCCCTCGAAGAGAGCGCGCACGGCGGTGGTCTGCTCCTCGGTGACGCCCGGCCCGGGGGCCACGCCCACGACGCCGGAGCCCACCGTCAGGGGCGTGTTCGGCATGGTCCGCACGATCGGCTGCCCCGCCGGCAGCACGGCGGCCATGGTCGCGGCGGTGACGCCGGCTGCCACGGACACCACCACGGTCTCGGGGCGCAGCGACGGCGCCAGGTCCGTGAGGGTGGCGACCATGTCCTTCGGCTTCACGCCCACCAGGACGATGTCCGCCTCAGCGACCGCGGCATGGTTGGTGCGTTCGTCCCGCTCCTGGGAGGTCACCGTGACGCCGTGCTGCGCGGCCGCCTTCTCGGCGGAGGCGGCGGAGCGGGTGGTGGCGGTGACGTCCTCGGCGCGCACGGCGCCGGCGTCGAGGGCCCCGGCGAGGATCGCGCCGGTCATGGTGCCCAGGCCCAGGATGGTCAGCTTCATGGTCGGTCCGTCTCCTTCGTGGTCGGGCGCGGAACGCCGTCGTCGTCGTGGTGGTCGGTCCCGCCGGCGGCCAGGTGCTCGCGCGCGAACGCGAGCGAGGCGGCCAGCTTCTCCTCGCGCTGGCCCGCGTACTCCACGCCGCGCGTGCCCACCTCCACGCACACCGCGCCGGCCAGGCCCTCGGTCGCCAGGTGGCGCAGGGTCTCGGCCACGCGCTGCGTGCCCTCGCCGGGGACCAGGTGGTCGTCCTTGCCGGAGTCGTTGCCGTCGGTGAGGTGGACGTGCCGCAGCCGCGGGCCGAGCTCGCGGACGGCCGCCAGAGAGTCCGCCCGCGCGATGGCCGCGTGGGAGAAGTCCCAGCAGATGTGCTCGTACGGCTCGGGCAGCGGGTTCCAGTGCGGCAGGTACATCTTGGCCTCGCGGCCGTAGGCCCGCCACGGGTACATGTTCTCCACCGCGATCACCACACCGGTCTCCGCCATGAGCTCGTGGATGCCCTCGGCGAAGCGCACCGCGTACGTGCCCTGCCAGCGGAACGGCGGGTGGGCGACCACGGTGGCCGCACCCACGGCCTGCGCCAGCTCCACGGAGCGGCGGATCTTGGACCACGCGGAGCCCCAGACCTGCTGCGTGAACAGCAGGGTGGGGGCGTGGATGGAGTCGATGGGCATCCCGTGCCGCTCGGACAGCCGCATCAGCCGCCGCGCGTCCTGGCTCCACGCGTTGTGCGTGACCATGACCTCCACGCCGTCGTAGCCGAGGTCCTCGGCGGTGGCGAACACGTCCTGGGTGCCCAGGGGGAACACGGACGAGGAGGACAGGGTCACGGGGATGTCCGCGCCGAAGCGCGCCGCGGGGGCCAGGTGCGCGGTGGCGTCCACCATGCTCAGCGCACCCCCAGGCTCAGTCCCGGCAGGAGGGTGTCCGGGTTGAGGTTCACGTGGCCGACGCCGGGCAGGCCGTCCCGGGTGAGGTGGCCCTCGAGCATGAGCGCGTCGAGGCGGTTGAGGATCAGGCCCTCGCGCAGCGCCCACGGGCAGATCTCGAGCTGGGCGATGCCGAACGTGCGCATGGCCGTCAGCGCGACGATCGCCCCCGCGAATACCTGGTGCGCGCGCACGTCCGAGACGCCGGGCAGCTCCGCCCGCTCCGCGATGGTCATCGCCGCGAGGCGGTTCACCCACAGGTGCAGGTCGTCCGCGCGCAGGTGCCGCTTCACGAAGGGCCCCGCCGCCGACGGCGCCGCCCCGGTGATCCGGGCGAGGGAGCGGAACGTCTTCGAGGTGGCGGTGACCACCACGGGCGACTCGATGCGCGGGAAGACCGTGTACGCCTCCTCGAGTCGCTTCTCCACGTGCTTGCGGAGCTTCTTCACCGCCTTGGGGCTGGGCGGGTCCTCGGGCACCCAGTCGCGGGTGAGGCGGCCGGCGCCCAGCGGCAGGGACAGGGCGTGCGAGGGCAGCTCGTCCTGGCCGTAGGCGATCTCGAAGGAGCCGCCGCCGATGTCGAAGTTCAGGATGGAGCCGGCGTCCCAGCCCTGCCAGCGGCGCACGGCGAAGTACGTCATGGCCGACTCCTGGTCCCCCGTGAGCTCGGAGAGGTGCACACCGGTCTCGGCCTGCACGCGGGCCAGCACGGCGGCGCCGTTCGCGGACTCGCGGATCGCCGAGGTGCAGAACGAGATCATGTCCTCCGCCCGGTGCTCCTCCGCGAACGCGGCGGCCTCACGGACGAAGTCCACGAGCTCCCGCTGACCCTCCTCCGTGATCGCCCCGTCGGCGTCCTGGTAGCGGATCAGCGGGAGGGAGCGCTTGTGCTCCGCGTAGGCGACGGGGCGGGCCCCCGGGTGGGCGTCCACGAGCAGCAGGTGAACGGTGTTGGAGCCGATGTCCAGGACGCCGAGGCGCATGGCGCTCAGGCCTTCTTCCGCGCGGTGGTCTTCTTGGCCGGGGCCTTGCGCGCCGCCGGCTTCTTGGCACCGCCGCGGGTGGCCGGGCCCTTGGCGCGCTTGTCCGCGAGCAGCTGGTAGGCCTCCTCCGCCGTGAGCTCCTCGGGCTGGCGGCCGCGCGGGACGGTGATGTTGGTGACGCCGTCCGTGATGTACGGGCCGAAGCGGCCCTCCTTCACAGTGACCTTCTTGCCGGAGACCGGGTCCTCGCCGAACTCGGCCAGCGGCGGCTTGGCGGCCCCGCGGCCACGCTGCTTCGGCTGGGCGTAGATCTCGAGGGCCTGCTCCTGCGTGATGCTGAAGATCTGGTCCTCGGACTCGAGCGAGCGCGAGTCCGAGCCCTTCTTCAGGTAGGGCCCGAAGCGGCCGTTCTGGGCGGTGATGACCTCGCCCTCGGCGTCCGCGCCCACGACGCGCGGCAGGGACATCAGCTGCAGCGCCTGCTCGAGGGTCACGGTGTCCACGGACATGCTCGTGAAGAGGGAGCCGGTGCGGGGCTTCTCCTTGGCCGGCTTCTTCTTCGGCTTGGGCTTGCCGTTCTTGTAGTACTCGGTGGGCTGGGCGTCGAGCCAGGCCTGCAGCTCCTCCTCGGTCATCTCGGGGATGACCTCGGTGACGTAGGGCCCGTAGCGCCCGTCCTTGGCGACGATGGTCCGGCCCGTCTCCGGGTCCGTGCCGAGCTCGCGCTCGGAGGGCTGGGCGGTGGCGAACAGCTCCTCGGCCTTGGCCGGGGTGAGCTCGTCCGGGGCCAGGTCCTCGGGGACGTTGGCGCGCGGCGGGGTGGCGCCCGCCTCCGCGTCGGCCGGCAGCGACCGCTCCAGGTACGGACCGTACTGGCCCACCCGCAGGGTGATGTCCTCGGTGATCGGCAGCGAGTTCACGGCCCGCGCGTCGATCTCGCCGAGGTTGTCCACCACGTGCTTGAGGCCCTCGACGCCCTTCTCCGTCTCCGCGGCGGGGGCCCCGAAGTAGAAGGTCTGCAGCCAGGCCTCGCGGCCGAGTTCGCCCGCGGCGATCCGGTCGAGGTCGTCCTCCATGCGGGCCGTGAAGTCGTAGTCCACGTACTTCGCGAAGTAGTCCTCGAGCAGGCCGATCACCGCGAACGCGGTCCACGACGGGACGAGCGCGGTGCCGCGCTTGGACACGTAGCCGCGGTCCATGATCGTGGAGATCGTCGGGGCGTACGTGGAGGGACGCCCGATCTCGCGGCGCTCCAGCTCGGCGACGATCGACGCCTCGGTGTAGCGGGCCGGCGGGGAGGTCTCGTGCCCGGTGGCCTCGATCGGGTCACCGGTGAGGCGCTCGCCCTGGGCCACCTGCGGCAGTCGGCGGTCCTTGGCCTCCGCGTTCTCGCCATCGACCTCGGCGTCCCGACCCTCCTCGTACGCGTCGAGGAAGCCCTTGAACGTGATGACGGTGCCCGAGGCGCTGAACTGCGCGAGGCGGCCGTCCTGCGCGGCGGCCGAGAGCCGCAGCGTGGCGGTGTAGCCCTTGGCGTCGGCCATCTGCGAGGCCACGGTGCGCTTCCAGATCAGCTCGTACAGGCGGAACTCGTCCGGGCGCAGCTCGGCCTCGACCTGGGCCGGGGTCCGGAAGGAGTCCCCCGCGGGCCGGATGGCCTCGTGGGCCTCCTGCGCGGTCTCGTTGCGCTTGGCGTAGACGCGCGGCTGGGCCGGCACGGCGTCCGCCCCGGAGAGCTCGGTGGCCTGGCGCCGGGCGGCCTGCACGGCCTCCTGCGAGAGGTTCACCGAGTCCGTGCGCATGTACGTGATGTAGCCGTTCTCGTACAGGCGCTGGGCCACCTGCATGGAGACGCGGGAGCTCATGCGGAGCTTGCGGGCGGCCTCCTGCTGCAGCGTGGAGGTGGTGAAGGGGGCGGCCGGGCGGCGGGTGTACGGCTTGTCCTCCACCGAGTCGACCGTGAAGTCCGCCCCGCGCAGACCCTCGGCCAGCGAGCGGGCGCCGGCCTCGTCCAGGTGGGTCACCTTCTTGCCGGCGGAGGCCTTGAGCCGCCCGGCGTCGTCGAAGTCGCGGCCCGTGGCCACACGCTCGCCGTCCACGGTGCTCAGACGTGCGGTGAAGGAGCTGCCCACGGCCTCGGCGGCCTGGGCGCCCTCGGCGACGGTGAACGTGCCCTCCACGCCCCAGTACTGCGCGGAGACGAAGGCCATGCGCTCGCGCTCGCGCTCGACGACGAGGCGGGTGGCCACGGACTGCACACGGCCCGCGGAGAGGCCGCGGGAGACCTTGCGCCACAGCACCGGGGAGAGCTCGTAGCCGAAGAGCCGGTCGAGGATGCGGCGCGTCTCCTGGGCGTCCACGAGGGCCGTGTCCAGCTCACGGATGTTCTCCAGGCCTCGGCGCACGCCCTCCTTGGTGATCTCGCCGAAGGTCATCCGGTACACCGGCACCGTGGGCTTGAGGGTGTCCAGCAGGTGCCAGGCGATGGCCTCGCCCTCGCGGTCCGCATCCGTGGCGAGGTAGAGGGCCTCGGCGTCCTTGAGCTCGCGCTTGAGCTCCGTGACCTTCTTCTTCTTGTCCGGGTGCACCACGTAGTACGGGGTGAAGCCGTGCTCCGTGTCCACGGCGAACTTGCCGAACGGGCCCTTCTTCATGTCCGCCGGCAGGTCCGAGGGCTTGGGCAGGTCGCGGATGTGCCCCACGGAGGAGTCCACCACCCAGCCGGAGCCCACCGCGTTGAGGTACTTCGCGATGGACTTGCTCTTGGCCGGGGACTCCACGATGACCAGCTTCTTGCCCTCGGGCACGGAAGCGGTCACGGAAGCGGGGGTAGTGGACAACGGGTCCTCCTGGGACGGGATGGCTGCGGGTCCGGGGCCGACGCGAGCCGACCCGTGTCCGCCGGGGGCGGACGTCCCCACATCGTAGGGCGCGCTGACCACGATAACGCCCGGAGCCTGACAGGCCCCTGGGCGGGCCCCGTCCGCCGGACACGGGCTCGGGTCCTCCTGCCCGCCTCCGGACACTCAGCCTATGCTCAGGCCATGCATCCCCGTCGGTCCCGGGTTGCTGCCCGGCGGTGGCGGCCCGGAGGCTCCGGCCTCAGGCCCGTGGGTCCGGAGAAGGACACGTCGGGCTCGGGCACGTACTGCCACCACCACGGCGACAACCGCAAGCCCGAAGGCATCCACGCGTTCGACGGCGTGGCCGGGCAGGGGACGTGTTGACCGCCCCGGGGTCGACGGCGGACCTCGTCCGCCGCTGGGAGTCCGCGGCCCGGCCGAACCCCACGGCGACGGACGTGGGCTCCCTGCTGGAGAAGTGCTACCGCGCGAGACCTCTGGCACGCGAGATCCTCTCGGGCGGCCATCTGCAGCACGACGAGGAGCTGCGCAACCACACGGAGAAGGTCCTGTGGACGGTCACGGACACCGTCACCCTGCTGCACTTCGCCCGGCACGCCTTCGGCTCCCTCGATGCGTATCTCCTGCACCTCGAGTCGGAGCGGGAGGACGCGGACGCGGCAGCCGAGTGGGACGAGGGCGCCGAGCGTGCCGACGTCGCCTACTGGACAGGGCTGGAGAGTCAGGTCCCCCAGGAGGACCACCCCTACGGGCTGGTCCTCACCCAGCACGCACTGGGTCAGCGCGTCACCGCGATCCTCGAGGTCGAGGACGGGGCGGTGACCGGCTTCACGGTGGAGGGCGTGCTCGGGCAGATGGTGGACGAGCACCTCGAGGGACTCGTGGGCTTCCCCGAGCCGGACCCGGACTTCGGCGAGGCCGTGCCGGTGATGCGCCGCGGGGATCCCGACGACGAGATGTTCGTGCGTCATCTGCGCCACGCTGCGCGGCTCGGCTTGATCTGAGATGTGGGCCGGGCCGTCCGCTCAGCCCTCCACGAGGAACCCGTCCTCGTGCAGCTCCCGCAGCGCGGCCAGCAGGCCGGCCCGGCCCGCTTCGTCCAGCTCCAGCAGCGCGGCGACCGCGCCCACCAGCTGCCCCACGGACAGCTCGCCGTCGCTGGCCGAGAGGACGCCCGCCGTCGCGGTGTCCAGGCGCGCCACACGCCGGAACCCGGAGCCCTGGCGGGCCAGGATCACCTCGGGGTGCTCCGCCCCGAAGCGCTGGTGCCGCTCCTCCGTGACGTCCGCGGCCACGCGCAGGTGCAGGCCCCGCAGCGCGGCCAGGGCCGGGTCTCCCACGGCGTCCCCCGCCCCGGGGCCCGCCGCGAGCCGGTCCCGGCGGGCGACGGCGGCGGCCCACGCCCCGCCGAGGGCCTCGTCGACCGGCTGGGTCAGCTCCTCGGCGACCACCCACCCCCGGCCCTGGGAGCCGTCCGCGGCGGGCCGACGCAGCCACACGTGGCCGAAGCCCACGCCCGCGACCCCGCGCGCGGCGAAGTCGTCCAGGTACCCGCGGTAGGCGGCCTCGTAGGCGGGCGGGTCGAGCTCGAGCGAGGAGTCCTGCAGCCACGTCTCCGCGTAGCCCGCGGGGTCCTGCCGGTCGCGCTGGATGAACCAGGCCTGCATCCCCGGCGCCACCCACGAGCGCGGGCGCGCGTCCCACGGTGCGGTGTCGGCGTCGGCGGTGTCTCCCGCCGGGATCTCCCAGTTGGCGAGCAGCTGCGCGGTGCCCCCCTCGGCGAGCACGTCCGGCAGGGCCGCGATCAGCTCCGCGACGATCCGGTCGCCCTCGCGGCCGCCGTCGCGGTAGGTCAGCACGGGCGCGTCCGGATCCGTGCGCGGGGTGATCACGAACGGCGGGTTCGAGACCACGAGGTCGAACCGCTCCCCCGCCACCGGCGCCAGCAGATCGCCGGCCGCCAGCCGGACCCGGTCCTCGAGCCGCTCCCGGTCGAGGCCGAGCACGTCCGCGTTGAGCAGCAGGTTGAACCGGGTGAAGGCGAGGGCGCGCTCGGACAGGTCCGTGGCGGTGACGTGGTCGGCGTGGGCGAGCAGGTGCAGGGTCTGGATCCCGCAGCCCACCCCCACGTCGAGGGCGCGGGCCACGGGACGGCGCTGCGTGGCGCCGGCGAGCGTGAGGGAGGCCCGACCGACGCCGAGCACGTGCTCGGGAGGCAGCGGGCCACGCCGCTGCAGGGCCGTCAGGTCCGAGGCGATCCACATCCGGCCCGGCTCGTCCGCCTCATACGGCGAGAGGTCCACCGCGCCGCGCACGCGCCCGTCCGGTCCCTCGACGACGAGCCCGGCCGCCACGGCCCCGGCCAGGCCGAGGCTGGGCAGCGCTGCGTCGAGGTCGACGGCGGGGACGGGGTCGCCGAGCAGCCAGGCCCCGACGGCGGCGGCGAGGCCCCGCGTGCCGTGCCGGTCGTCGGAGCCGGCTGCGTCGTCGTGCCGGCCGGGGCTCGCCAGGTGGCCGGCGACGACGCGGCGGGCGGCCTCGGCGTGCTCGCGGTCCAGGGCGAGCGTGGCCACGGGTCCGAGCAGCCCCTCGACGGCGGCGGTGGTGAACGGCAGGGCCGCCAGGTCCGCGGCGAGGGCCACGGCCGTGGCCGGGGTCAGCCGCGGGGCGGGGGGCGACGGAGGTGTCGGGACGGGACTCATGCCTCGGTCCTCTCAGCGGGGTGGGGGCGGTGGGCGCAGACGGGGCAGCGGTGCTCGGGGTCGTCGACGGCGCAGGCCGCGCAGCGGACCTCGAGCGTGGTGCAGGCCGGGTCGGCGCAGTTGCGCAGCGCCGAGGTCGGGGCCTGGCACGTGACGCACCGGCCGATGGTCTCGGCGTCGGCGGTGAAGCGGGTGGACAGGCGTCGGTCGAACACGGCCAGCTCGCCCCGCCACAGTCCGGCGTCGCCGCGGGCCTCGCCGTAGCGGACGATGCCGCCGTCGAGCTGGTAGACCTCGGCGAAGCCGCGGTCCTTGAGCAGGGCGGAGAGGACCTCGCAGCGCACGCCGCCCGTGCAGTAGGTGATCAGCGGCGCGTCCTTGAGGTGGTCCAGGGCCCCGGAGTCGACGGCGGCGAGCAGGTCGCGGGTGGTGTGCGCGTCCGGGACCACGGCCCCGTCGAAGCGGCCGATGGCCGCCTCCACCGTGTTGCGGCCGTCGAGGAAGCGCACGGGGTTCGCGGTGCCGGCGCGCTCGGCGACGAGCGCGTCCACCTGGGCGGGGGTGAGCCGCTCCCCCGTGCCGACGACGCCGTCCGCGTCCACGGTGACGCGCTCGGGGGCCCCGAACGCGACGAGCTCGGGCTTGACCTTGACGGAGAGGCGGGGGAAGTCCGCCGCCGAGCCGTCCGACCACTTCACCTCGAGGTCCCGGAACGCCGGATGCTCCCGCGTGCCGCGCACGTAGCGCTTGACCGCGTCGACCGGTCCGCCGACGGTCCCGTTGATCCCCTGCGGCGACACGATGATCCGGCCGGTCAGGCCGAGGGACGCCGCGAGCGTGCGCTGCCACAGCCGCACCGCCTCGGGGTCGGCGAGCGGGGTGAACCGGTAGTACAGCGCGATGCGGGAGAGGGGGGCGGTGCTCATCGAGGTCCAGGCTAGTGCGCGACCCCGGACGTGACGGCCGTGCGGGACGGGCGGGACCTGGCCCGCACCGGCCTCACGCCTTACCCTTCAGACATGACTGAGCATCTGGATCCGGCACTGGTCGACACCTGGTTCGCGGCCTGGTCGCGATCGCGCGGCTACCGCATCAGCCGGGAGGCGGGGCGACGCGCGGCCCTGCGCACCCCTCGCCCCGCCCGCATGATCCCCGGCGGCTCCGGTCGCGCCACGGTGGACGTGCCGGCCACGTGGGAGCACGTGGTGGTGAACCCCTCCCGCGCGGAGCTCGAGGACCTGCGCGAGGCGCTGCGCGACCAGGAGCAGATCCTCCTCACCGTGTTCGGCGACGCCGGCGAGGACCCGAAGGCCATGGGTCTGAAGGCCCAGGCCGAGCCGGAGCGCTTCATGACCATGGACATGGACCCCGAGCTGCAGGACGTGGAGCCCCCGCTGCTGCCCGAGGGCTATGAGGCCCGCGTGGACCAGCCGATGGAGGGCAGCCGTCGCCTGCGCATCCTGGCCGTCGGCGCCTCGACCGCGCCGGAGGGCGAGGAGGAGCTCGCCGCCCTCGGCTGGGTCACCGAGGAGGACGGCACCGCCGTCTACGACCGGATCTGGACGTCCCCGAACCACCGCCGCCGCGGCCTCGGCTCCCTCGTGATGCGCTACCTGACCTCCGAGGTCATGAGCGAGGGTGAGATCAGCCGCGGCCTGCTCGTCGCCTCCCCGGACGGGCAGAAGCTGTACCGCCACCTCGCCTGGACCGACCTCGGCCCCGTGTCCATCTGGGGTCGCGGCCTGGCCGAGGACAACCCCACCGCCGAGCACACCGGCACCATGGGGGCGTGACCGGCCACCTCCCGGAGCACGACCCCTGGGCGGATCCCGCAGGCGGCTGGGGCCCGCCCGGCACGGCGGACGCCGCGCCGGGCGTCGACGACGCCGCCCCGGACTTCTCCGGACCGGAGCCGCAGCCCGTCGGTGAGGTGGTGGCCGACGTCGTGGCCGGGCTGTCCGTCACGGCACCCGGCGACCTGCGCCCGGACACCCCGGCGGGGGCCGGACTCCGTGCGGCGCTGGGCCGGGCCGGGCTGCCCGAGCAGATCCGCCACGTCACCGAGCTGCCCGCACGGCAGGCCCGGCACACGGACTGGCCCGCGGACGCTCCGGAGGGCCTGGTCAGGGCGTTCGCGGCGCGCGGCGTCGAGCGGCCGTGGCTGCACCAGGTGCGCGCCGCGACCCTGGCCGGTTCGGGCACGCACACCGTGCTCGCCACGGGCACGGCGTCGGGCAAGTCGCTGGGCTACCAGCTGGCGGTCGGCACCCGGCTCGCCGCCGACCCCCGGGCCACCGCGCTCTACCTCGCCCCCACCAAGGCCCTCGCGGCGGACCAGCTGACCTCCTGGCGCGCCCTCGAGCGGGACGGCGCCCCGGGGCTGCGCGCGGCCCCCTACGACGGCGACACCGCACTCCAGGACCGGATCTGGGCCCGCGAGCACGCCACCGTGCTCATGACCAACCCGGACATGCTCCACGTGGGGATCCTGCCGCACCACGAGCGGTGGGCCGCGTTCTTCCGGAACCTGGCGTTCGTGGTGGTGGACGAGTCGCACACGTACCGGGGCGTCTTCGGCTCGCAGGTGGGCATCCTGCTGCGCCGGCTGCGGCGCATCGCCGCCCACTACCGCGGGGACCGGCCGGAGACCGTGTTCATCGGGGCGTCGGCGACGTCGGCGGATCCGGCCGGGCACTTCGCCCGACTGATCGGGGCGCCGGCCACGGCCGTCACCGAGGACGCGTCCCCGCACGGGGCGGTCACGGTGGCGTTCTGGGAGCCGGAGCTGACGGACCGTCGGGGCGAGAACGGCGCGCCCGTCCGCCGCTCGGCGATGGCCGCCGCCGCCGACCTGGTCACGGACCTGGCCCTGCAGCAGGTGCGCACGCTGGCGTTCATCCGCTCGCGGCGCGGGGCCGAGGCCATCGCCAGCGCGGCCAAGCGGCAGCTCGAGGAGGTCGAGCCGGGGCTCGGCACCCGGATCGCGGCCTACCGCTCGGGCTACCTGCCCGAGGAGCGGCGGCAGCTGGAGGCGGACCTGCGCTCGGGTCGGCTGCTGGGCATGGCCTCGACGCCGGCGCTGGAGATGGGCATCGACGTCGCGGGGCTGGACGCGGTGGTGGTGGCCGGCTGGCCGGGCACCCGCGCGTCGTTCTTCCAGCAGATCGGCCGCGCCGGGCGCGGCGGCCAGGACGCGCTCGCGTTCTTCGTGGCCTCGGACGACCCCCTGGACACATTCGTGGTGGACCACCCGGAGGCCGTGTTCGACCTGGGCGTGGAGGACACCGTGGTGGACCCGGAGAACCCGCACCTGCTCGGCCCGCAGCTGTGCGCGGCCGCCGCGGAGCTGCCGATCACGCCCGAGGCGTTCGGCTGGTTCGGGGAGCCGGAGCGGGTGCGCGCCCTGCTGGACGTGCTGGTCGAGCAGGGACTGCTGCGCCGTCGACCGGCCGGCTGGTTCTGGACGCACCCCGAGCACGCCGCCGGCATGGTCTCCCTGCGGGACGACGGCGGCGGGCCCATGGACATCATCGACGCCGAGTCCGGGGCCCTGCTGGGCACGATGGACTCGCCCCAGACCCACTACCAGGCGCATCCCGGCGCGGTGTACGTGCACCAGGACCGCACGTACCTCGTGGAGGAGCTGGACGAGGACGCGCACGCGGTGGTGGTCACGCGCGCCTGGCCGGACTTCACCACACAGGCCCGGGACGTCACGGAGATCGAGATCGTGGCGGTGCACCGCCGCCTGGACGCGCGCGAGGGCACCCTGCGCTGGTGCCTCGGGGATGTGCAGGTCCGCACCCAGGTGGTGTCCTTCCAGCGCAAGGCCCTGGCCTCCGGGGAGGTGCTCGGCGAGGAGCCCCTCGACCTGCCGGCGCGGGATCTGCTCACCTCGGCGGTGTGGTTCCAGGCCGCCTCGGACGAGCTCATCGCCGCGGGACTGACCACGGATCGCCTTCCCGGCGCCCTGCACGCGGCCGAGCACGCGATGATCGGCATGATGCCGCTCGTCGCCTCGAACGACCGCTGGGACATCGGCGGCGTCTCGATGGTCCTGCACCCGGACACCGGCTCCCCCGCCGTGTTCGTCTACGACGGCCGGCCCGGCGGGGCGGGCTTCGCCGAACGCGGCTTCGAGCAGGCGCGGCGCTGGGTCGAGGCGACGGCGGGAGCCATCGCGGCCTGCGAGTGCGCGCAGGGCTGCCCGTCCTGCGTGCAGTCCCCCAAGTGCGGCAACCGCAACAGCCCGCTGGACAAGGCCGGCGCGCTGACCGTCCTGCGGTTCCTGATGGACCATGCCGATCACCTCGTCCCGGCGGACGCCTCGACCGACGGCTCGGGCGACGGAGCCTCCGGCGGGTCCTCCGGCGGGGCCACGGACGCGGCGCCCGGGGCCTGAGACCGCGGCGGGCCCGCGACGGCGTCGGCCGTGGCCGCCGGCAGCGGGGCGCGGGCGAGCTCGACCGCGACGCGCACGGCCCCGTCCTCGCGCACCTCGCACGCCACGACGGCGGCCCCGTTGCGTTCGGCGGTCCGCCCGGCCAGCACGCACGGCTCGTGGTCGGAGAGCCCGCGCCGGGCGTCGGAGGCGGCGAGCGCCGCCAGGTCGGCGGCCCCGGCCGCCCGGGCGCCGGTGACCGAGGCCTGCCCCAGCGCCGCGACCGCCAGCAGCAGCCCCGCCCCCAGGGCGGCCGTGCCCAGGACGGACACGGTGCCCGAGCCGCGTTCGCCCCGCGCGGGCGCCCTCCCGCGGGTCATGACCGGTCCTCCGGCCCGGCGGCGGGCGTTCCGGGCCCCTGGTCGGGGGCGGTGGCGTGCGCGGTGAGGGTGAGGGCCCCGGCCCAGGCGAGCGGCCCGGGGCCGGGCTGGACGACCTCGACGGTCACCCACCCGCCCTCGACGGTGTGCGAGAGCGAGGCGTCGTCGCCGGCCATGCGTGCCACGGCGTCCCGGGCCGCCGCCTCGTCGTCGCCCCGGGCGAGGATGCGGGCGGCCGACGCCGCCGCGTCCTGACCCCGCACCTGCTGCACCGCGGCGGCGCCGGCGAGCAGGACGGACACGAGCACGAACGCGATCACGGGCAGCAGCACCGCGTACTCGGCCGTGACGGCCCCGGTCTCGCCGCCCCGGAGCGCCCGGGGCCGCCCCGCCGTCCGGGCGCCCGGGCGGCGCGCGGACGGCGGGGCGGAGGTCGGGTGCTCAGTCACGCTGGAGCGCCCCGGTGACGAGGTCCACGAGCAGCGACTGCACGTCCGGGCTGGTGAGCACGACGGCCAGCACGCCCGCGAAGCCCACGGCGGCGAGTGTGAGGATGCCGTACTCGGCCGTGATCGCGCCGGTCTCATCGCCCGCGGCGTCGACGACGCGGGCGAGGCGGTCGCGGTCGCTCGGGCGGGTGACGGCGTGCTGGGCGGTGTGGGAGCGGTGGGTCATGGTGGTCCTCCTGGAGTGGGCCCCGCGGTGCGGGGCGGTGGTGACGGCCCGGCCGGGCCGTTGGTCCCAGGCTGGCCCGCTCCGGTGCCCGCGCGCCGGGGACGGTGCGGATCCGGGGATGGGCCGGGGCGATCGGGGCCCTGTGCAGGACCGGACGCCCCGGCATCACCGCCGCCTCAGCCCGGTCCCGCCCCGAGCAGGGCCATGACGACGGGCACCACGCCCCAGCACACGAAGGCGGGCAGCAGGCACAGCCCCAGCGGCATCACCAGGCGCACGGCGAGCTCCTCGGCCGCCCGTTCATCGGCCCGCCGGGTCTGCTGACGGACGGCGGCGGCGGTCTCGGCCAGCGTGCGGGCGCCGGCCATCCCGGACCGGTGCAGCGGACGCAGTCGGGCGGCGGTCTCGATCCACACCGGGTCCGTGTCGAGGCCCGCCCACGCCTCGTCCCAGTCCCGGCCCCACAGCAGCAGCGCCGCCGTGGCGCGCAGGCCGGGGGCGCCCGGCAGGGTCCGGCCGAGGTCGTCCAGCGCGGCGGGCAGGGCCCGGCCGGCACTGAGCAGCGCCGCCAGCACGTCCAGCACGACAGCGGCGCCCACCGCCGCCGGCTCGCGCGCGGCCGCACGCAGCAGCACGCGCGTCCAGGACCGCCCGGCCAGCCAGAACAGCAGCCCCACCGCGGCGACCACGGCGCCGAAGGGCGAGCGGACCAGGTCCCACGGGGAGGTGCCGAGCAGCCACGCGAGGCCGAGGCCGCCCAGGGGCAGCCACTGCAGCAGTCGGGACGTCGCGCCCGGCCCCGCCGCGGCCGAGCGGCGGGCCCGGGCCGCGTCCACGTCCGCCTCGAGACTGTGGGCCAGCCGCCGGGCCACGGCTGCGGGAGCAGCACCCGCCCGGGCCCCGGCCGCGAGCGCCGCATCGATCAGCGCCCAGCCCGGGTCCCGTGCGGGGGTCCGCCAGGGCAGGGTCCCGCCGCCGCGCGCCGCCTCCCCGGTCGGCGCATGCGACGCCGGCACATCCCAGGCCAGTGCCTCGGCCCGGCGTCGGGCGCGGTGATGGGCACAGCACGCGGTGCCCGCCTCGCTCGGGCCCGGCCCGCAGGCGGGCAGGGTGCACGCGGTCTCCCGCCAGGCCTGCTCCTCGGTCAGGCCGGCCGAGACGAGGGCGGCCCAGCGGCGCAGCACGCCGACGAGCACCTCCGTCTCCTCCTCCGGCGTCGGCCGCCCCGCCCGCCAGGGCAGCAGCGCCGCGGCACGCCCAGCGCGCGACCGTCGTGCCTGCCCGGCCGCCGTCGTCGTGCTCACCGGCCGCTCCGCCCCGCGAGCCGGGCCGCGAGCGCGGGCACGCCGGGTCCCTCGATGGTCCGCCCGCCCGCCGCCTCCGTCCCGGGTCGCCACGTGAGGGCGGGCAGCAGGGCGAACCCGTCGGCGCGCGGGTCCGGGACGGCGAGCTCGACGGGGTGCCGCCCGTGGCCGTCGCGGGCGAGGTGCAGCACGGCGTCCACGCCGGCGCGGGCCTGCGCGGCCACCGTCTCGGGCCGCCAGCCGGCCAGGGAGGCCATGGCCGTCAGCCGGGCGGGCACCTCGGCGGCGGCGTTGGCGTGCAGGGTGCCCCACGCGCCCTGGTGGCCCGTGTTCAGGGCGGTGAGGACATCGGCCACCTCGGCGCCGCGGCACTCGCCGACCACGAGCCGGTCCGGCCGCATCCGCAGCGCGTGGCGGACGAGCTCGGCCAGTCCGACCTCGCCGGCGCCCTCCGCGTTGGCGGCGCGGCACTGCAGGGCGACCACGTGCGGGTGATCGGGCGCGGCCTCGGCCGTGTCCTCCACGACGACGATCCGTTCGTCCCCCGGCACCCGGCCGAGGGCCGCGGAGAGCAGGGTGGTCTTGCCCGCCCCGGTCGCGCCGCTGACCAGGACGGTGGCGCGGTCGCGCACGAGCGCCTCGAGGGCGTCGGCCCAGAGGGCGCCGTCCGGCCAGCCGTCGGCCAGCGCGGCCAGCGACGGCGTCGTCGCGGCCGGGATCCGCAGGCTCAGCAGGGTGCCGCCGCCACTGACCGGGGGCAGGACCGCGTGGACGCGCACGCCGCCCACGCGGGCGTCGGCCAGCGGCACCGCCGCATCGAGGCGGCGGCCGGCCCGGTGCAGCAGCCGCACCGCGAGCGCCCCGGCGGTCTCGGGGTCGAGCCGACCGGGGCGGCGGACGAGGCCCTCGTCCCCGTCGGTCCACACCGCGCCCGCGCCGTCCACGAGCACGTCAGTCACGCCCGGGGTGCGCACCCAGGGTGCGAGCGGGCCGAAGCCGTCGAGCTCATCGACCAGCGCCGCCACGCGCGGGTCGTCGATCGGCGCGTCGAGGGCCTCGGCGATCAGCGGGGCCAGCGGCGGCTCCGCACCGTCCGCGGCCGACGCGCGGGCCTCGGCCACGCGTCGGCGCACGGCGGCGACGTCCAGCCCGCAGGGGCCTGCTGCGGGTGCGGCGAGCGGCGGCGCGGCGACCTGCGTGCGTTCCGGCTCGGCCGCACCGGTGCGGGGCCACGGGAACCGTCGGCCGACCTCGGGCGGGGCGAGGCGGGACCGTCGGCCCCGGTCGTCCGGCTGGGGACACGTGCCCACCCCCCGGCGCCTGTGCAGGAGCGGACGGCGCCGCGCAGCCGTCAACCGCGCAGGATCTCGTGGGTCCGCGCGTCGCGCACGCGGGAGTCGTCCCACGGCACGTCCCAGCCCAGCAGCGCCAGCACACGGTCCAGCAGCGCCGCCGTGAACCCCCACACCAGGCGCTCGCCCACGAGGAAGCCCGGCGTCTCGCCGCGGCGGCCGCCGGGCCGGGCCACGCGGCACCGGTTCGCGGGGTCCACCAGGTCCGCGACCGGCATCCGGAACACGGCCGCGGCCTCGGCCTGGTCGACCACCGCCACGCGACTGGGGTCCCGCCACCACCCGAGCACCGGGTGCACCACGTGCCCGGAGACCACCACCGGCACCGCCGGCAGCACGCCCAGGACCTCCACGCCGGCCGGGTCCAAGCCGGTCTCCTCCTGCGCCTCGCGCAGGGCCGTGGCCACGACGTCGGCGTCCTCGGGGTCGACGCGACCGCCGGGGAACGCGATCTGCCCGGCGTGCTGGCGCAGGGTGGCGGCGCGCTGGGTCAGCAGCACGTCCACGTGCGGGTGCACACGCTCGGCGTCGTGACGGGCGGGGACGTCGTCGAGGGCGCCGAACAGGATCAGCACGGCGGAGGGGCGCGGATCGCCGGACCGGGGCCAGTCGAAGCCCCACATCGGCACAGCCTCGGGCGGGATGGTGGTGAGCGAAGCCGGGTCGTGGCGACCGGGCGCGTCCGCAGGGGCCGTGCCCCAGCGGGCCACGAGGTCCGCCAGCTGGTCCCGCGCACCCGTCAGCGACGCCTCAGACGTCCCGGCGGCGTCGCGGGAGGTCGGGCGGGGGCTCGCGGGGGTCTCAGGCATGGCCCCCACGCTAGCCGCCGGTCGTAGCCTCGGGGCATGACGGCTCCCCTGACCTCGCCCCCGGCGGCCACCGCGTCCCCGGATCCGGTGGACGTCGCGGTGATCGGCGCCGGCCAGGCCGGACTGGCGGCCGGCTACTTCCTGGCGCGGGCCGCGCGGGACGTCGACCGCGGACGCCGGCCGGGCCCGCCGCCGTCGTTCGTCCTGCTCGACGCGTCCGCCCAGCCCGGCGGCGCGTGGCCGCACCACTGGGACTCCCTGCGCCTGTTCTCCCCCGCCGAGCACTCCTCCCTGCCGGGCCGACCCATGCCGCCGTCGCCCGGCCCCGGCACCCCGGACGCCGGGCACGTCGTCGCGTACCTGGCCGACTACGAGGACCGCTACGGGCTGCCGGTGCACCGGGGCGTGCGCGTCACGGCGGTGACGCACGACGCCGCCGCGTCCCCTCCGTTCACCCTGCGACTCGAGGACGGCACGGCCCTGAGCGCCCGCGCGGTGGTCTCCGCGACCGGCTCGTTCACCCGCCCGTTCGTGCCGGCCCTCCCGGGCGCCGACCGCTTCGGCGGCACGCAGCGGCACTCCGCCGCGTACCGCTCCCCCGACGCGTTCACCGGGCGGCGCGTCCTCGTGGTGGGCGGCGGCAACTCGGGCGCCCAGATCGCGGCGGACCTGCTGCTGGCGGGTGTCGCCACCACGTGGGCCACCCGGCGTCCGCCCCGGTTCATGCCGGACGACGTCGACGGGCGGGTGCTCTTCGATCGGGCCTCGGCGCGCGTGCTGGGCCGCTCCGAGGCGCGCGTGGGCGACCTCGGGGACATCGTCATGGTGCCCTCGGTGATCCGCGCCCGCGACGAGGCCGGGCTCCACGCGGTCCCCGCGCCCACGGCGCTCACGCCGGAGGGCGTCCGTTGGGACCACGACGCCGGCGCTAGCCACGGCTGGCCCGCCGCCAGCCGCGCCGCGGCCCGGGTGCGCGGGGCCGAGCACCCGGTGGATGACGTCGTCTGGTGCACGGGCTTCCGGGCGGACCTGCGCCATCTGAGGAGCCTCGAGCTGACCCGCCGCCCCTCCGGGGCGCCGGCGACGGAGCGTGCTCTGCCGACCGCCTCGGTGGACGTGCCGGGGCTGCACCTGCTCGGCTACGACGACTGGTGCGGGGCCGCCTCGGCCACGCTCGCGGGCGTGGGGGTGCACGCGCGCCGGGCCGTCGACGCGATCCTCGCGGGCCTCACCGCCGGCTGAGCGGGCGGGCAGGCTGAGCGCTCAGGCCTCCAGCCCGTGGCCGAGGGCGCGCAGCTCCCGGCGCGTCCTCCCCGCGCGCAGGAGCTCGAGCAGCTCCTCCCGGCCGGGCTTGAGCTCGTAGGCGAGCAGGGCGCGCGCCCGCTCGGGGTCAGTCTCCCCCGCGCCGTAGGACGGGCACCAGCGGGCGATCGGGCACGCCCCGCACGCCGGGCGGCGCGCGTGGCACACGCGGCGGCCGTGGAAGATCAGCCGGTGGGAGAGCATCGTCCAGTCCCGGCGCGGGAACAGGGCGCCCACGGCGTGCTCGACCTTCACCGGGTCGGTCTCGTCCGTGAACCCCAGGCGCCGGGCGAGCCGGCCGACGTGCGTGTCCACGGTGATCCCGGGCTGGCCGAAGGCGTTGCCGAGCACCACGAACGCGGTCTTGCGCCCCACCCCGGGCAGCGCCACGAGGTCCTCGAGACGGGCGGGGACCTCGCCGTCGTGCCGGGCCACGAGCTCCTGGGACAGCCGCAGGATCGCGGAGGCCTTGTTCCGGTAGAACCCCGTGGAGCGCACGAGCTCCTGCAGCTCCGGCTCGGTGGCCGCGGCCATCGCGTGGGCGTCCGGGAAGCGGGCGAACAGCGCCGGCGTGGCCGCGTTGACGCGCACGTCGGTGGTCTGGGCGGACAGCACCGTGGCCACGAGCAGCTCGAACGGCGTCTCGAAGTCCAGCTCGGCGACGGCGTACGGGTACGTCTCGGCCAGGATCCGGTTGATCCGCCGCGCCCGGCGCACCAGGGCCAGCCGGGTCTCCCCGGTCGGCGTGCCCGTCGGCTCCGTCTCCATCCGCGCGTCCTCCCGCCCTCGTGCGATCCGCTCAGGTCCGACCATCCTAGGTGTTGTGGGTCATGAGGTTCTTGACACGAGGCACGGGCTGAGATGAGACGAGCGGGCTCCGCCCCGCAGGATGGGAATTGCGACATCCACTCATCCGCGGAAGGAAGCCCGCTCGTGACTCACGCTA
>NZ_JABFAX010000001.1:49538-85421 GCF_017168395.1 Micrococcus sp. KRD128
GCTCGGCGTGAGGCCCTGCAGGTGTGGGTGAATCACTACAACTACCATCGGCCGCATACCTCCTGCGGAGAGGCTCCTCCGGCCTCGTTGGCCCCGGTGCGTGTCAACAACGTCATGCCCTCCTACACCTAGGGAGCGGGGCGCGTGCCGACGTCCACACCGGGTCCGGCCCCCGCTTTCGGGCGCGATGCGACACACAGGACCCGAGGATTTGTGACGACGCCGCCGTGCGCGGCATGCTGAGGCGGGAGACTAGTGTGGGACGCGTCACATCCGCGCCACGCACCGACCGCACCACCTCGAAAGGATCCCGTCAATGGACGAGCAGATCCCCACGTTCCCGCCCCCGGCCGAATTCGCCGCCCAGGCGGTGGCCGGAGCCGACCTGTACGAGGAGGCCGCCGAGGACCGCCTGGCCTACTGGGCCCGCCGCGCCCGCGAGGTCCTGCACTGGGAGCAGGACTTCACCGACGTCCTGGACTGGTCCGACGCACCCTTCGCGAAGTGGTTCGTCGGCGGCACCACCAACGCCGCGTACAACGCCCTGGACCGCCACGTCGAGGCCGGCCACGGCGACCGCGTGGCCATCCACTTCGAGGGCGAGCCCGGCGACACCCGGACCTACACCTACGCCGACCTGGCCGCCGAGGTCCGGCGCGCCGCCAACGCGTTCGAGTCCCTCGGCGTGACCAAGGGCGACCGCGTGGCCGTCTACCTGCCGATGATCCCCGAGGCCGTCATCACGATGCTCGCGTGCGCGCGCATCGGCGCGGTCCACTCCGTGGTGTTCGGCGGCTTCTCCTCCGACGCCCTGCGCTCCCGCGTGGACGACGCCGAGGCCAAGCTCGTCGTCACGGCGGACGGCTCCTTCCGCCGCGGCAAGCCCTCCATGCTCAAGCCCGCCGTGGACCAGGCCCTCTCCGCGCCCGGCCACACCGCCGAGCACGTGCTCGTGGTCCGCCGCAACGAGGCCGAGGTCGAGATGACCGAGGGCCGCGACCTGTGGTGGCACGACGTCGTGGACGCCAAGTCCGACGAGCACGAGCTCGTGTGGCACGACGCCGAGCACCCGCTCTACATCCTGTACACCTCCGGCACCACCGGGAAGCCGAAGGGCATCCTGCACACCACCGGCGGCTACCTCGTGCAGGCCGCGGTCACCCACCACGACACCTTCGACCTGCACCCGGAGTCGGACGTCTTCTGGTGCACCGCCGACGTCGGCTGGGTCACCGGGCACTCCTACGTCGCCTACGCACCGCTGGTCAACGGCGCCACCCAGGTGATCTACGAGGGCACCCCGGACTCCCCGCACCAGGGCCGCTGGTGGGAGATCGTGCAGAAGTACGGCGTGAGCATCCTCTACACGGCGCCGACGGCGATCCGCACGTTCATGAAGTGGGGCCGGCACATCCCGGACGAGTACGACCTCTCCAGCCTGCGCGTGCTCGGCTCCGTGGGCGAGGCCATCAACCCGGAGGCCTGGCGCTGGTACCACGAGGTCATCGGCGCCGGGCGCTGCCCCATCGTGGACACCTGGTGGCAGACCGAGACGGGCGCCCACATGCTCACCCCGCTGCCCGGCGTGACCACCCTCAAGCCCGGTTCCGCCCAGAGGCCGGTGCCCGGCGTCGTGCTGGAGGTCGTGGACGAGCTCGGTGAGCACCTGACGGACACGAGCGCGGGCTTCCTCGTGGTGCGCGAGCCGTGGCCGTCCATGCTGCGCGGCATCTGGGGCGACCGGGAGCGCTTCAAGGAGACCTACTGGTCCCGTTTCCCCGGCATGTACTTCGCCGGCGACGGCGCCCGCTACGACGAGGACGGCGACATCTGGCTGCTGGGCCGCGTGGACGACGTCATGAACGTCTCCGGCCACCGCCTGTCCACCACCGAGATCGAGTCCTCCCTCGTGGCGCACCCGTCCGTGGCCGAGTCCGCGGTGGTCGGTGCGAAGGACGAGACCACGGGCGAGGCGGTCGTCGCGTTCGTCCTGCTCACCGAGGTCGCCGCCGCGGCCGACCGCGACGTCGCCGAGGTTGAGGAGGAGCTGCGGCAGCACGTGGGCAAGGACATCGGCCCCATCGCCAAGCCCAAGCTCGTGCTCGTGGTCCCCGAGCTGCCCAAGACGCGCTCCGGCAAGATCATGCGCCGCCTGCTCAAGGACGTGGCCGAGGGCCGCGACCCGGGCGACTCCACCACGCTGGCCGACCCCACGGTCATGCAGCGCATCGTGGAGACGCTCGCGCCGAAGGCCTGAGCCGGCACGACGACGCCGCCCCGGTCCGCACGCTGCGTGCGGTCCGGGGCGGCGTCGTCGGTGGGCGGGCCCGGCTCAGGCGCGGGCGGCCGCGTCCCGGCGGACCAGCTCCACGGCCTCGTCGGGTGTGTAGCCGAGGCGCTCGAGCAGGGTGTCGAGACAGCGGCGCACGGCCTGGTGTGCGGCATCCGCACGGGCGTCCGCCGAGGCGGCCACGAACGTGCCCGCGCGGCCCCGGGTGCGGATGGTGCCGTGCGCCTCGAGCTCCTTGTAGGCCCGGGCCACGGTGCCCGGTGCCACGCCGAGCTCGGCGGCGAGCGCGCGCACGGGCGGCAGTCGGTCCCCGCGGGCCAGGGATCCGGAGGCGACGCCGGCCAGGACCGCGTCCACGATCTGCCGGTAGGGCGGGGTCGGCAGGCTCCCGTCCACCGCCACGACCGGCAGGGAGGCGGAGACCACGCCCGCGGCTCCGCCGGCGACCGGGGCCGCGGACGGGGTCGCCGCGGACGGACCGGGGGCCCGCATCGTCTCACCGGTGCTGCGCGTCGAGACGGCCATCCTCGCGCTCCCACACGGCGGGGGCCAGTTCGCCCCCGATGGCGAGATCGCCCGAGGAGTCGTCCGGGTGGCGGAGCAGGTGGACGGCGGAGACCGCGAGGCCGCCCCACACCAGGAGGATGGCCAGGGACATCATGACGATCGCTGCGGTGCTCATCGGTCAGAGCTCCTTCCGGGTGGTGGCCGCGGGCATCACCGGCAGGGCGCCGGTGGGGACGGTGCCCTGGGGCACGGCGTTGTGCGGGATGAGGTCGCCGTGGATCTCGCTGTCCAGGTCCTCCGCGTAGAGGTTGGACTTGCGGGACCACGGGATCAGGGAGAGCAGGACGGCCAGGGCGACGGAGCCGAGCGCGATGCCCCAGCCGAAGACGCCGAGGAAGTCGCCCGGGTAGCCCTCATAGCCCTCCGCGATCACCTTCATGATCCAGGAGAGCCAGATGTAGGCGAGCACGATCGGCATGAGCACGCCGATCAGCAGCACGTACCCGCGGCCGACCTTGAAGGAGGAGACGGCGTTGAGGTGCGCCGTGATGCGACGGGCCGAGCCCAGCGCGCCGGTGACCAGGAGCACCGACAGGAGCGCCGCGCCCACGATGCCGAAGTTGTTGGCGAACGCGTCCATGGTGTCCAGCATCTGCAGGCCCGTGGTGGTGGAGAACAGGGCGAGGGAGACCACCCCGGACAGGCCGATCACCACGATCGTGGCCGTCCAGCGGCCCCAGCCGAGCTTGTCCTTCACGGCGGAGATGACGACCTCGAGGATCGAGATCAGCGAGGTGAAGCCGGCGACCACGAGCGAGCCGAAGAACAGCACGCCGATCAGGGCGCCGAGCGGGGCCTGCGAGATCAGGGTGGGGAAGGCGATGAACGCCAGGCCGATGCCGCTGCCGGCCACCTCGGACACGGACACGCCGGAGGCCTGCGCCATGAAGCCCAGGGCGGAGAACACGCCGATGCCGGCCAGGATCTCGAAGCCTGAGTTGGAGAAGCCGACCACCAGGCCGGAGCCGGTGAGGTTCGTGCGGCGGTTGAGGTAGGAGGCGTAGGTGATCATGATGCCGAAGCCGACGGACAGCGAGAAGAAGATCTGACCGTAGGCGGCGATCCAGACGCCCGGGTCCGCGAGCGCGGCCCAGTTCGGCGTGAACAGCGCGTCCAGGCCCTGGGCGGCGCCCGGCAGGGTGAGGGCGATGCCGACGAGGATCAGGAACATCACGACGAGCAGCGGGATGCCGACCATCGAGGCCAGGGCCACGCCCCGGCGCACGCCGAAGCCCATGATGAGCAGCGTGATCACCCAGACGGCGAGCATGGGCCAGAAGACGCCCGAGACGAAGTCGAAGGACGGGGACGGGTCGTCGGCGACCTGCAGGTAGTCGCCCATGAGGAAGGTCTCCGGGTCGTCCCCCCACCGCTGGTCCACGGAGAACCAGGTGTACATGATCGCCCAGCCGATGATCGCGGCGTAGTAGATCCCGATGACGACGCAGATGAGCACCTGCCACCAGCCGACGGTCTCGGTCCACCGGGACAGGCGTCGGAATGCCAGAGGCGCGGAGCCGCGGAAGCGGTGGCCGATCGCGTAGTCGAAGAACAGCAGCGGGATGCCCGCGGTGAGCAGCGCGATCAGGTAGGGGATGACGAACGCGCCGCCGCCGTTCTCATAGGCGACGTAGGGGAAGCGCCAGATGTTGCCGAGGCCCACGGCGGAGCCGATGGCCGCCAGGATGAAGGCCCACCGGCCGGTGAACTCCTCCCGGGTGCGCTGTGGCGCCGGCGCGGGCGCCGGCGCGGAGACGGTGCTGGACATGCAGGACCTCCGAGGGTCGGGAAAACTCGAGTGTGACGGCGGCCACAATAGTCGACGCGGGCCGTTGCCGGACAGTCCGGTCCGGAATGCGGGCGTCAGGCGCGTGGCGCGGCGCCGGCTCAGCCGCCCGGGACGCAGTCCCCCGAGGGGACCGTGGCCGTCATCTGCGGGGCCGCGGCGACGACGGGGGCGATGGTGTCCGCCGTCAGGGCGTAGCCGACGGCGTCCGAGCCCGGGGCCCGGGCGAACACCAGACCGGCCAGGTTCCCGGCGGCGTCCACCACCGGGCCGCCCGAGTAGCCGTGGCGGATGTCCGCCGCGAGGGTGTAGACGTCCACCATGCTCGCGGCCCCGGTCAGGACGTCGCCGAGCGGCACCTCGCCGACGGCCTGCACGGCCGCGGGGGTGGAGGCGAACGGGCCGCCGTCGGGGTACCCCAGGACGGAGGCCGACGCGCCGCCCGTCAGCTCGGCCCCGACCGGCATGACGGGCAGGTCCGCGTCGTCGACCGCCAGGACGGCGAGGTCGTGCGCCGTGTCCAGGTGGACGATCCGCGCCGCGTGCACGCCGCGGGCGCGGTCCGTCACGGTGGGGGCGTCCACGCCGAGGACCACGTGCGCGTTCGTGAGCACGCGGTCCGGGGCCACGGCCACGCCCGAGCCGCTCTGCACCTGGTTGCACTGCGCGGCCGTCCCGGTCAGCCGGACGACGGCGGCCGACGCCGAGGAGGCGGCGGGAGTCGAGGGGGCGGCCGTCGACGCCGACGAGGCGGGGGCGGCCGTCGTGGCCGACGGCGCGGCGGACGTGGACGACGAGGCCGCGGCGGCGTCGTCGGGCTCCTCGAGGGTCGCCGCGGCGGACGTCGCGGGCGGGGCGGACGTGGCGGTGTCGGACGGGGAGGAGGCGGCCGAGGGCAGCCCCGGCGTTACGGCCGGGGCCGGGGCGGCGCGGACGCCGCCGTCGGTCTCCGGGACGGGGGCGGGCAGCTCGAGCTCCGGCAGCACGTCCAGGTCGGCGACGGCGGAGCGCGAGCGGGCGGCCCAGGCCAGGAGCGAGTCGGGCATCACGGTGTCCAGCGCTGTGATCACCCGCGAGCGGGTCACCTCACGGGTGACCGCGGTGGAGCCGGAGGCCGCGATGGAGAACGCCACGAGCCAGAGGACGAGGGCGCCCGCGAGACCGGCGGCGAGCGCGCCGAGGAGGCGGTCGACGAGTCGCAGGGCCGGCAGGTTCACGCGCAGCCGGATCGCCTCGCCGATGGCGGCGCCCACGTACTGGCCCGCCGCCACGAGCAGGACGAGGGTGGCGATCAGCGCGGCCCACCGCCACTGCGGCGCGGTGACGACCTTCGCCACCTCAGGCAGGGCGTAGAACGCGATCGCGGCGCCGCCGACCAGGCCGACGAGGTTGCCCAGCACCACCCACAGGCCGCGACGGTGACCCTGGACCAGGAGCATCGCGAGCCCGATGATGAGCAGGACGTCCAGCCACGTCAGACCCAGCGGCATGGGCGACCTCCTTCGGATGCGACGGCACCGGCCACGCACGGGGACCGCCCGCGCGCCCGGTGGGGGATCCAGGGTATCGGCCCGCACTGGGGTATGGGGCACAATGGACGCCAGTGAACCGGGCGGCTCCTCCGCCGCGGTGTGAGGAACTGGCCACAGAGAGGACACGCACACATGGATCTCGAGGTTCTGCGGAAGGCTCCGCTGTTCACCAACCTGGACGACGAGGTGTTCGCCATCCTCACCTCGGAGCTGACCGAGGTGGAGCTCTCCCGCGGCGCGTCCGCGTTCCACGAGGGCGACCAGGGCGATCAGCTGTACGTGATCATGTCCGGCAAGATCAAGCTCGGCCGCACCGCTTCGGACGGCCGCGAGAACCTCGTGGCCGTGCTCGGCCCCGGCGAGATCTTCGGCGAGATGGCCCTGTTCAACCCCGCCCCGCGCAACGCCACCGCCACCGCGGTGTCCGCCACGCGCCTGGCCGGTCTGCGCCACGAGAACCTGCGCCGCGCCATCGCCTCGTCGCCGGATGTGTCGGTCCAGCTGCTCCAGGCCCTGGCCCAGCGCCTGTCCAAGACCAACGAGTCCCTGGCGGACCTGGTGTTCTCGGACGTGCCGGGCCGCGTGGCCAAGGCGCTCCTGGACCTCGCGGACCGCTTCGGCCGCCCGGCCGCGGACGGCCTGCTGGTGGCGCACGACCTCACGCAGGAGGAGCTCGCCCAGCTGGTGGGCGCGTCCCGCGAGACCGTGAACAAGGCCCTGGCCGAGTTCGTCCAGCGCGGCTGGATCCGCCTGGAGAACCGCGCCGTGGTCATCCTGGACCTGCAGCGTCTGCGCCAGCGTTCACGCTGACGCCCCTCGCCCTGCCGTGGAGCGGGCCACCCCGGTCAGTCCCGGGGGGCCCGCTCCACGCGCATCCGGGGGATGCCGTCGTCGCCGGCCTCGGTGACCAGGTGGTATTCCGGCACCGGGCCGCGCCGGGCACAGGGCGTGGCGGAGAGCAGGAAGGCGGCGGCCGTCCGGTGCGCCGCGACCCGACGCACGATCACCTGCGTCAGCGGGGTCGCCACCTGGTCGAAGGGTGCCATGCCCTCCGCCCCGGCGGGTCCGGGCAGCCGCAGCGGGCCGGCCAGTGCGCGACACGCGGGCACCCACGCCTGGAGTTCGGGACCGGGTTCCTCGGATGTCGGCGTGGACTGCACCGGTGGGGTCGTCGTGGCGAACACAGCCGTGTCGAAGCGTCGGTGGACGTGGGGCGCGGAATGCCAGCGCATGACGGGGCGCAGCAGGTCGGCGCGCACCCCGAGGCCGCGCGCGGCCAGCAGATGGGGCAGACTCTCCGAGCCCTCCTCGAGGGAGCTGTGGCCCCCACCCCAGGTCTCGATGCGCGCCGTGGACACGACGTCCGTGTCGGAGCGACCGGCGAGGAGCACTCCGGCCTCGTCGTGGAGCTGACGGACGGCGGCCACCACGTGCTGCCGCGCACGCCGCCGGTCCGTTGTCCCGAACGTGTGGGCCCACTGGGAGGGCTCGGGCCCGTACCACGGGCACGAGTCGGCGTCGGACTCGAGGAGCGCGCCGCCGGGCAGGCCCACGCGGCCGAGCGGGGTGCGTCCCGCGCGGTGCCGGAGGAAGACCTCCGGGCCGTCGTCGCCGTCGCGTACGAGCACGACGGCCGACCCGGGCCGGGCCGGGCGTACCTGGCTGAAGCGCCGGTCCAACCACTGGCGGGTGAGGTCCTCCTCCTGCTCCGGGACCGGCAGCAGCAGGCCGGCCGGATCAGCGGACACGGACGGTGATCTCCACCTCGACGGGAGCGTCCATGGGCAGCACGGCCACGCCGACGGCGGAGCGCGCGTGGCGGCCGACCTCGCCGAAGATCTCGGCCAGCACGTCCGAGGCGCCGTTCACCACGCCGGGCTGACCGGCGAACGCGGGGTCGGAGGCCACGAAGCCGACGACCTTGACGACCTGGGCGACCCGGTCCAGGTCGCCCAGCAGCTCGTGCACCGCGGCCACCGCGTTCACGGCGCACGTCCGCGCGAGCTCCTGGGCGCGTTCGGGGGTGACCTCCGCGCCCACCTTGCCGGTGGCGGGCAGGGCGCCGGCCACGAAGGGGAGCTGGCCGGAGGTCAGCACGAGGTCGCCGTCCCGCAGGGCCGGGACGTAGGAGCCGACCGGCGCCGCGACGGCGGGTCGGTCGATGCCGAGCTCCGCGAGGCGGGCCGCGACGGCGCCGTCGCCCCAGGTGGGGGCCGAGGACTGCTCCGTCACGTTCACGCCGCCTTCGGACGCTTGAGGTAGGCCACGGGGTTGTTCCCCTCGGGGCCCGGGATCACCGTGACGAGCTCCCAGCCGTCCTCGCCCCACTGGTCGAGGATCTGCTTGGTCGCGTGGATGAGGAGGGGGATCGTGGCGTACTCCCACTGCGTCTGCTGAGTCATGGGACCCACCCTAGCCACCGGCGCGGACCCCGGAAGAGGTCCCAGGTGCCCGCGCTACACTCGCGCCCATGGCCTCCCGCACGACCCGCTTCCCCGCGCCCTCGAGCGCTCTCGGCCGCCTCCTCGCCTTCGTGGGCCTCTCGGCGGTGGCCGGCCTGCTCGTGGCGGCCCTCCTGCTGCCCGTCGCGGGCCTGGCCGGTGTCGCCGCCGCGTCGGGCCGGGAGATGCTGGACGAGCTGCCGGACGAGCTGCCCGCGGAGCCGGTCTCCGTCCCGTCGCGCATCCTCTCGGAGGACGGTGAGGAGATCGCCGTCTTCTACGAGGAGAACCGCACCCCGGTCCCGCTGGACGAGATCTCGGAGCACATGCAGCACGCGATCGTGGCCATCGAGGACGAGCGCTTCTACGATCACGACGGCGTGGACGCGCGCGGCCTCATCCGCGCGACCGTGAACAACGCCACCTCCGACTCCACGCAGGGCGCCTCCACCCTCACCCAGCAGTTCGTGAACAACATGCTGGTGAACGTGCAGCAGATCCGCGGCGACTCCCGCCTCACGCTCTCCGGCTCCAAGAACATCGCGGACAAGGTCAAGGAGATCAAGCTCGCGGTCGCCGTCGAGAAGCAGATGTCGAAGGACGAGATCCTCGAGGGCTACCTCAACATCGTGCTGTTCTCCGGCCGTGCCTACGGGGTCGAGGCCGCCTCGCAGTACGTGTTCGGCAAGTCCGCCGCCGACCTGGAGAGCTGGGAGGCCGCCACGCTGGCCGGCATGGTCCAGTCCCCCACCCGGTTCAACCCGGCCCGCAACCCGGAGGAGGCCACGGAGCGGCGCAACCTCGTGCTGAACGCGATGAAGGACAACGGCTACCTCTCCCAGGAGGAGTACGACCACGCCGTCGCCCAGCCGATGGAGGTGGTCATGGAGTCCCGCCCCTCGGGCTGCCTCTACGCCAAGTTCGGCACCTACTTCTGTGACTACGTGGAGCGGCAGATCCTCGCCGATCCCACGTTCGGCCCGGACGTCCAGTCCCGCCAGGCCCTGCTGGACCGCGGCGGACTCACCATCCGCACGACGATCGACTCGACGCTCCAGAAGGAGACCGAGAAGAACCTGCGCGCCTCGGTGCCCAACAACGAGTCGCTGGGCGCCGGCCACGCGCTCACCTCGGTGGAGGCCGGCACCGGCAACATCCGCACCATGGCCCAGAACACCGAGTACGCCATCCAGGACGAGCTCGGCCACACCTCGCTGAACTTCAACGTGGACAAGCAGTGGGGCGGCGGCCAGGGCTTCCAGGCCGGCTCCACGCTCAAGCCCTTCGTGGCCCTGACGTGGCTGCGCAACGGCAACCGCCTGGTCGACTCCGTGGACGCCTCCCGGAACGTCTACCCCACGGGCACGCGCTTCGCGGCCTCGTGCCGCCCGGGCGGCTACACCACGGTCGGCGGCACCTGGCAGTTCAAGAACGTGATCCCCGGCATGCTGCGGCAGGTGCGCGTGGACGAGGGTCTCTTCTGGTCCGTGAACACCCCGACCGTCGCCACCGCGTACCAGCTGGACCTGTGCGACATCACGAGCCTCACCACCCAGCTGGGCATCACCCGCGCCCTGGACAGCTCCCCGCTGCAGCCGGACGACCCGTCCTTCCTGCTCGGCAAGGACTCGGTGGCCCCGCTGTCCCTGGCCGGGGCGTACGCCGCCATCGCCGCGAACGGCCTGTACTGCGAGCCGCGCGCCATCCTGGAGGTCACGGACACCGCCGGCAACCAGTACGACGTCGCCGACCCGCAGTGCGACCAGGTCATCGACCCGGACCACGTCCGGGAGCTGATGCCGGTCCTGCGCCACATCGGCGGCTTCAACATCGCCGAGGAGGGCGCCGGCTACGAGTTCGGCGGCAAGACGGGCACGAACGACAACGTCTCCTCCACGTGGTTCGTCGGATTCACCAGCAAGCTGGCCACCGCCGTGTGGACCGGCCGCTACAACAACCTGAAGTCCATGACGGGCGAGACCGTCAACGGCGAGGTCCGCAACCCGTTCTACTCGACCTCCATCAACGGCCCGTCCTGGCTCGAGTACAACCAGATGGCCAAGGAGAAGTTCCCGCCGGGTGAACTGCCCGAGTGGGACGGCCCGCAGTCGGAGGACCCGGGAGAGGCCGGCGAGCACCCGGACGGACGCCAGTTCCACATCGACGACCTGGACCGAGGCGGGCCGCTGCCCGAGGCGGTCCCGGGCTTCTGACCGCGATGCGCCCCGCCGCCTCCCCCGCCCGCCGCATGCTCCGCGCCGCAGCGCCTGCCGCCGCCGGGCTGGCCGCGACGGCGGGCCTCGGCCTGGCCTGGGGCCTCGCCGAGGCGGAGGCGCGGACCGTGCGCACACACCGACTGGCCGTGCTGCCGGCCGGGTCGGCGCCGCTGCGGATTCTGCACCTCTCGGACATCCACCTGCTGCCCCGGCACCGGGCCAAGCAGGCGTGGCTGCACGGGTTGGATGCTCTCGAGCCTGACCTCGTGGTCAACACGGGCGACAACGTGTCCGCCGCGGCATCGGTGCCGCTCGTGCTTGCCGCTCTCGGGCCGCTGCTGGCGCGGCCCGGCGTGTTCGTGCCCGGCTCCAACGACTACTACGCGCCCAAGGCGGCCAACCCCCTGCGGTACTTCGCGGGCCCCTCGCGCATGGACGAGGACCGGCCCCGGCTTCCCTCCGACGTCCTGTTCGGCGCGTTCCGCGCCGCCGGCTGGGCCGACCTGACGAACCGGGGCGCCGCCCTGGCCGTGCCGACCCGCGCCGGGACCACGCTCGAGGTGCTCGCCGCCGGCACCGACGACCCGCACCTCGGTCTGGACGCCTGGGCCGGCTTCCCCGGCGCCGCACCCGACGAGGGCGCCGGGCGGCCCGGCGGCGACGGGCGGTTCCGGCTGGGCGTCACCCACGCCCCGTACCGCCGCGTGCTGGACGCCATGACCGCCGACGGCGCCGACCTGCTGCTCGCCGGCCACACCCACGGCGGGCAGGTGTGCGTGCCGTTCCTCGGCGCGCTCGTCACCAACTGCGACCTGCCGCGCCGCCAGGCCTCCGGGGTCTCGACGTGGACGGCCGACGGCCGGACCGTCCCCCTCGAGGTGTCGGCCGGCCTGGGGACGGCGCCGTCCGCCCCCGTGCGGTTCGCGTGCCGGCCCGAGGCCGTGGTGCTGGACCTGGTCCCGCGGGGCTGAGCCGCCTGTCCCGTCCGGGGCCGCGGGTACAGTGGAGCCCCGTGACCCGCACCACCTCTCCCGACGCCTCGTCCCTGCGTGACGCCCTGGGCGGGATCGCACCGTACCTCGAGGGCGTGCGGGCGCGCTGGGTGCTCGGGCTCGCCTCGGCCATGGCGGCGGGCCTCGTGGCCCTGGCCATCCCGCAGGTCATCCACTTGCTCGTGGACACCGTGTTCACGGAGACCGTGCTCGCCCGGCCCTCCTCCCCCGACTCCCGCGCGGACGTGTGGCGGGCCGCCGGCCTGCTCACCGTGCTCGGCCTCGCCGAGGCGGCGTTCATCGGCCTGCGCCGGTACTTCATCCTCCCGCCGGCCGCCGGGGTGGAGAACCGGGCGCGCATCGCCCTGTTCGAACGGCTCCAGCGCCTGCCGGTGGCGTTCCACGACGCGTGGCCCTCGGGGCAGCTGCTCTCCCGGGCCCAGGGCGACCTCTCGCTGCTGAGGCGGTGGATCGCGTTCGGCTCGGTCATGCTCGTGGTGGACGTGGTGACCATCACCGTCGGCCTCGTCCTGCTGTTCCTGCTGTCCTGGCAGCTGGCCCTGCTCTACCTCGCCGCGGCCGTGCCGATCATGTGGGCGTCGTTCGGGTTCCGCAACGACTTCCGCGCCGCGTCCCGGCTCTCCCAGGACCAGGCCGGGGACCTCGCCACGTCCGTCGAGGAGTCGGTGCACGGCATCCGCGTCCTCAAGGCGTTCGGCCGCGGCGCGCACGCCCTCGACGGCTTCCGCGGGCGCGCCCGCACGCTGCAGGGCACCGAGGTGCACAAGGCGTCCGTGCTGGCTCGGTTCATCGCGCTGATCGTGGCCCTGCCGGAGACGGTGCTGGGCCTGGGCCTCGCCCTGGGCCTGTGGCTCGTGGCGACCGGGGAGCTGACGGTGGGCGCGCTCGCCGCCTACTTCGCCACCGCGGCCGTGCTGGCCGGGCCGGTCGAGTCGGTGGGCCAGCTGATGGGCATGACGCTCTCGGCCCGCACGGCGATCGACCGCCACGTGGACGTCCTCGCCACGCCCGTGGACATCGCCTCGCCCACCGGGGAGGCCGCCGTCGTACCCCCGGCCACCGGCGCGCTCGCGTTCCGCGGAGTGCGCTTCCGCTGGCCGGACGCGGACCCGGGGCGCGGGGAGCGCGACCTGCTCGACGGCGTCGACCTCGAGCTGGTGCCCGGCGAGACGATGGCCCTGGTCGGCGCGACCGGCGCCGGCAAGTCGACGCTGCTGCAGCTGGTCCCCCGGCTGCTCGACGTCACGGCGGGCTCCGTCTGCGTGGACGGGGTGGACGTGCGCCGGATGCCGCTAGAGGAGCTGCGCCGGCGGGTGTCCGTGGCGTTCGAGGACGCCACGCTGTTCTCCGCGACCATCCGGCAGAACGTTCTGCTCGGCGCCCCGGCGGACGTGCTCGCGGACGGCCTCCACTCCCCCGCGGCGGACGCCCTGCTCGACCTCGCGCTCGAGACCGCGCAGGCGGGCTTCGTGGCGGACCTGGCGGACGGCGTCGAGACCGAGATCGGCGAGGAGGGCCTCAGCCTCTCCGGCGGACAGCGCCAGCGGATCGCCCTCGCCCGCGCGATCGCGGCGCGCCCGGACGTGCTCGTGCTGGACGACCCCCTCTCCGCCCTCGACGTGCGCACCGAGGAGGCCGTGACCGCGCGCCTGCGCGAGGTCCTCGACGGGACGACCACCCTGATCGTGGCGCACCGTCCCTCCACCGTGGCCCTCGCGGACCGGGTCGCGGTGCTGGCGGACGGGCGGATCGAGGACGTGGGGACGCACCCCGAACTGCTGGCCCGCAGCGCCGTGTACCGGCACATCATCTCGAGCCGACCGGAGGAGCAGGCATGAGCGCCGCCGACGTGAGCCGCGTGCGCGGCGTGGGGGCCGAAGAGGACCTCGACTACACCCGCGCGGAGCGCCGCCACATCCGGCGCCGGTCCTTCCGGCTGCTCGGCGAGCTCGCGCGGCCGGTCCGGGGGACGCTGCTGCTCACCGTGCTCTTCGTGCTCGTGTCCAACGCGGCGCGGGCGGCCGGGCCGCTGATCATCGCCTGGGCGATCGACGCGGAGCTGCCGCGCGTCGTCGAGGCCGTGCGGGCCGGCGAGTCCGTCTGGCCCATCCTCGTCCCCGTGGGCGGGGCGTACGTGGCGGCGGCCCTCGTCTCCGGGGGCCTGCTGGGGGCGTACACGTGGCTCACCGCGCGGGCGAGCCAGGCCATGCTGCTGAGCCTGCGGCTGCGCGTGTTCCGGCACACGCAGCGGCTGAGCCTCGGGTTCCACGAGCGGTACACGTCCGGGCGGGTGATCTCGCGGCAGACCTCGGACCTGGAGGCGCTGCGGGAGCTGCTGGACCAGGGCGTGTCCTCGCTCGTGTCCGGGCTGATGTTCATGTCGTTCACCGCGGCGTCGATCCTGTTGCTGGACCCGCCGTCGTTCCTCGTGCTGCTGGGCGCGGCCGTGCCGGTGGCGATCGTGACGCGCTGGTACCAGGTGCGGTCCGAAGAGGCGTATCGGCGGTCGCGGGTGTCCTCGGCGCGGTCGATCGTGCACTTCGTGGAGACCATGACCGGCATCCGCGCGGTTCAGGCCTTCCGACGGGAACGGGACAACGACGCGCGGTACCGCGACTTGGCCACGGCCTACCGGGACGACATGGTGGCCACGCTCAACCTGTTCGGCATCCTGCAGCCGGTGCTCGTGGCGACGGGCAACCTCACGGTGGCGGCGCTGCTCGTGACCGGGGGCCTGCGCGTGCTCGACGGCGACCTCGAGGTGGGGGTGCTCGTGGCACTCCTGCTGGCCGGGCGGCGCGTGTTCCAGCCCATGGAGATGGTGGCGATGTTCTACTCGTCGCTGCAGTCCGCGACGGCGGCGCTCGAGAAGGTCTCCGGCCTGCTCGAGGAGGAGCCCACCGTGGTGGAGGCGGCCGAGCCCACGCCGCTGCCCGGGGCCGACGCGCCGGGGGCGGGCGTGGCGTCCGGGCGGGTGGAGTTCCGGGACGCGGTGTTCAGCTACGGGCCGGGCCGGGTGGTGCTGCCGGAGTTCGACCTCGTGATCCCGGCGGGTCAGACCGTGGCCGTGGTGGGCCAGACGGGCGCGGGCAAGTCGACGCTGGCCAAGCTCATCGCCCGATTCTACGACGTGTCCGCCGGCTCGCTGGCGCTGGACGGGGTGGAGCTGCGCGAGCTCAGCCAGGCGGATCTGCGGCGCAACGTGGTGATGGTGACGCAGGAGGCGTTCCTGTTCTCCGGGTCGATCGCGGAGAACATCGCCCTCGGCCGGCCCGACGCCACCGAGGCCGAGATCCAGGCGGCCGCCCGGGCGGTGGGGGCGCACGACTTCATCCTGGGACTGCCCGAGGGCTACGCGACCGACGTCGCCAAGCGCGGCGGGCGGCTCAGCGCGGGGCAGCGGCAGCTCGTGTCCTTCGCGCGGGCGTTCCTCGCGGACCCCGCCGTGCTGATCCTGGACGAGGCGACGTCGTCGCTGGACCTGCCGAGCGAGCGCCTCGTGCAGGCCGGGCTGGAGCGGCTGCTGGGGAACCGGACGGCGCTGATCATCGCCCACCGGCTCAGCACCGTCGAGACCGCCGACCGGGTGCTCGTGATGCACGACGGCCGGATCGTCGAGGACGGCAGCCCCGCCGAGCTGGTGGCAGCCGACGGCCGGTTCGCTGCGCTGCACCGGGCCTGGGAGGATTCGCTCGCCTGATGGGCCCCGGGCCGGGCACTTTCGAACGTGAGAGAGGGCCTATCCCACGTTCGAAAGTGCCCATTCGCCCGATTTCACGTTCGAAAGTCCTGCGGCGGGGGCGGGGCCGGAGGTGGTGGAGGTCGCCCGCACGGCCCGGTCGTGGCGGACGACGGCGGCCACCACGGTCCGGAAGTCCTCGGCCAGGTCGGCGCCCATCACCGTGATGGACAGGTGGCCGGCCTCCTGCCAGAGACGGTCCCGCCGTGCGTCGCGTCGCTGCTGCTCCGGCGTGCGATGGTGGCCGCCGTCGTAGTGGAGGGCCACGCGGGATCGTTCGACCACCATGTCCGCGTCGGTCCGCTCCCCCGCCGGTGAGACCAGCCTCGCCTGCAGGCGAGGCTCGGGGAGGCCGGCGTCGAGGAGGGCCAGCCGCAGCCGCGTCTCCGGAGGCGAGTCCGCCCCCACCCGGATCAGCGCCAGCGCGGCCCGGGCCACCCGCACGCCCTTGAACCGGCCCGCCCGCTCCAGCGCCGCGGAGAGCCGCGCCGGCGTCGTGCGTGGCGGGAGTCGGGTCCCGTCCACCCACGGACGGTTCACCAGCGCGTCCCCCGCGACGACGGCGTCCGCCACCTGATCCGGCCGCAGCAGGGAACAGAGGTCCACCCACGTCCGCTCGAGCGAGGTGGCCGGGACCCCGTGCACCTCCACGCGGTCCTCGGCCGGCACCGTGCGTCCGTGGCAGGCGACGCCCGCGCGCCCCGTCCGACCCGTGCGGTGCGGCCGGCTCACGTGCACCCGTGTGTCCTCCTCGGCCCACCACGGCAGGACGAGCCCGTGCAGCCGCGCCGCCGTCAGATGCGAGGCGACCCCACGGGTCAGAGCCACCACGACGGCGGCCTCCTCCGGCGGCAGGGCCGCCACGGGGCGGGGGTATCCGAGCGCGGCCCACGACCCCGGCACGTCGACGACCGCGCGGTGTGCCCCGTGGGTCACCCGGCGCAGGTCGAGGCTGCGCAGCCGGTCGGAGGAGAGGCGGTCCAGGGCTTCGCGCCGGGTGAAGACGCGGCCGGCGAGGGCTGGCGGGAGGGGTGCGGGGCGGCGTGGCATGCGGCCAGGATGCGGGCGCCGTCGTCGCGGGCGGGCGTCCGGCCCCCTCCTGTGCGGGGCCGGGCCCCTGTGCAGGAGCCGCCCCGCCCCACCCCGCCCCGAACTTTCGAACGTGAAATCGGGCGAATGGGGACTTTCGAACGTGAGAGAGGGCCTATCCCACGTTCGAAAGTGCGGGTCAGGCGTCGAAGGGGCGGCCCGTCAGGCGCTCGTACGCCTCCACGTAGCGGTCGCGGGTCTTGGCCACGACGTCGGCGGGCAGCGCCGGCGGGGCCTCCCCGCTCGCCTTGTCCCAGCCGGAGTCGGGGCCCGTGAGCCAGTCGCGGACGAACTGCTTGTCGAAGCTCGCCTGGGTGCGGCCGGGCTCGTAGTCCTCGGCGTCCCAGAACCGGGAGGAGTCGGGCGTGAGCACCTCGTCGCCCAGCACCACCTGGCCGGTGGCCGGGTCCACGCCGAACTCGACCTTCGTGTCCGCCAGGATGATGCCGGCCTCGCGGGCGATCGCCTCGGCGCGCGCGTACAGGTCCAGGGTGAGGAACCGCAGGCGCTCGGCGGCCTCGGTGCCCACGCGCTCGACCATCTGCTCGAACGTGATGTTCTCGTCGTGCTCGCCGACCTCGGCCTTCGCGGACGGCGTGAAGATCGGCGGGTCGAGCCGCGAGCCGTCCACGAGCCCGGCGGGCAGCGGCAGGCCGGCCACCGTGCCCGACGCGCGGTACTCGGCCAGGCCGGACCCGGTCAGGTAGCCGCGGGCGATGCACTCCACGGGGAACATGTCCAGGCGCTTGACGACCATCGCCCGCCCGGCCACGGCCGCGGGCACGTCCGTGCTCACCACATGGTGCTCGACCGGCTCGGCGTGGGCCCCGTTGTAGCCCTCGGCCAGCTTCTCGAACCACCACAGGGTCAGCCGGGTGAGGATGGCGCCCTTGTCCGGGATCGGCGGCTCCAGCACGTGGTCGTAGGCGCTGATCCGGTCGGAGGCCACCACGAGCAGCGTCGCGGACCGTCCCGGCTCGGCGTCGGCGGGCTCGTACAGGTCCCGCACCTTGCCCGAGTAGACGTGCCGCCAGCCCGGCAGCTCGAGGGCCTCGGCCCCCGTGAACCCCACGCGCTCCCCGCTCACTTCGCTCCCTCCGTCCCGGGCACGGTGATCTCGCCGCGCTCGGCCTTGAGTCCGATGTCCGTGCGCCACTGGGCGCCGTCGAACCGGATCCGCTCGACGCCCGCGTAGGCGCGCTCGCGCGCCTGGGCCAGGTCCGCCCCGCGCCCGACGACGGCCAGCACCCGGCCGCCCGCCGTCACCACGTCCTCACCGGACGCCGCGGTGCCGGCGTGGATCACGTGCACGCCCTCGAGGGCGGCCGCGTCGGCCAGCCCGCTGATCACGTCGCCCGTCGAGGAGGAGGCCGGGTAGCCGGCCGAGGCCATGACCACGTCCACGGCGACGTCGTCGCTCCACTCGAGCCGGCGGTCCGCACCGAGCCGGCCGGCCGCGGCGTCGGCGAGCAGCCCGCCCAGGGGCGTCTCGAGGCGGGCGAGCACGGCCTGGGTCTCGGGGTCGCCGAAGCGCACGTTGAACTCGATGACCTCCACGCCCTTGGCGGTGACGGCCAGGCCGCAGAACAGCACGCCCGTGAACGGGGTGCCGCGGCGGGCCATCTCGGCGAGCACGGGGCGGGCCACCCGGTCCATCACCTCGTCCGTGAAGCCCTCGGGCAGCCACGGCAGCGGTGTGTACGCTCCCATGCCGCCGGTGTTGGGGCCGGCGTCGCCGTCGTGGATGCGCTTGAAGTCCTGCGCGGGGGTGAGGGCGACGGCGTCCTCGCCGTCGCAGATCACGAAGAGGGAGACCTCGGGGCCGTCCAGGAAGTCCTCGATCACCACGGTGCCGCCGGCGGCGAAGCAGGCCTCGGCGTGGGCGAGGGCCTCGGCGCGGTCGGAGGTGACCACGACGCCCTTGCCCGCGGCCAGGCCGTCGTCCTTGACGACGTGCGGGGCGCCGAACTCGTCGAGGGCGGCGGCGGCCTCCGCGGCGGTGGTGCACACGCGGGAGCCGGCGGTGGGCACGCCCGCGGCGGCCATGACCTCCTTGGCGAAGGCCTTGGACGCCTCGAGCTGCGCGGCGGCCTGCGAGGGGCCGAACACGGCGAACCCGGCCTCGCGCAGGGCGTCGGAGACGCCGGCGGCGAGCGGAGCCTCGGGACCGACGACGACGAGGTCGGCCCCCAGCTCGCGCGCGAGCTCCACGACGGCGGCCGGGTCGGTGGCCTCGACGGCGTGGAGGGTGGCCAGGTCGGCCATGCCGGCGTTGCCGGGCGCCGCGTGGAGGGCGCTGACCTGCGGATCACGGGAGAGGGCGGTGAGCAGCGCGTGTTCGCGGCCGCCGTTGCCGAGCACAAGGGTCTTCACGAGCCTCAAGCCTACGCGGTGGCCCTGGCCCGGCCCGGCCCGTGGCCCCTACGGTGGAGCGCATGACGATGCCTCCCCTCCACCACGGTCAGCCCGGCGACGACGGTGACCCCCGTGACCCCCGCCACCGGCCCTCTGCGGGACTGGGACCCGGGCTGCGCACGGTCTGGACGTTCGTCGGCGTGATGTTCACGTGCGCCCTGATCGTCTTCTGGACGCTGCGGGGGTTCGGCGTCCAGCGCGGCGACCTCAGCCTGCCCGCCGCGCTCGGCGTGCTGGCGCTGGCCGCCGTCGCCGCGGCGGTGATCACCCGGTACGTGCGGCGCCGCTGAGCGGGGCCGGGCCCTCGAACGCCGGCCGCCCCGGCCTGCCCGTCAGCGGATGATGCGCCGTCGCCGGGCCTCGTCGACGGCGCGGGTGCGGTTGTCCACGCCGAGCTTCTGGAAGATGTGCACCAGGTGCGTCTTCACGGTGGCCTCGGAGATGAACAGCTCCTTCGCGGCCATCTTGTTCGTGGCGCCCCGCGCGATCAGCTCGAGCAGCTCGATCTCCCGCTCGGACAGCACCTCGGAGCCGCCGGACATGCGCCCCATCAGCGTGGCCGCGACCTGCGGGGCCAGGGCCTTGCGCCCCGCCGCCGCCTGCCGCACCGCCGAGGCGATCTCCTCGCTCGGGGCGTCCTTGAGCAGGTAGCCGGCGGCGCCCGCGTTCACGGCCGCGAGGATGTCCGCCTCCGTGTCGAAGGTCGTCAGGATCAGCACCTGCACCCCCGGCCACCGCTCCCGCACGGCGCGGGTGGCGGTCACGCCGTCCATGCCCGCGCCCATCTGCAGGTCCATCAGCACGACGTCCACCGCGGGCTCGCCCGCCTCCAGGACGCCGATCGCCTCCGCCCCGTCGGCGGCCTCGGCCACCACGGTCAGGTCCGGGTGCGCCTCGACGACGGCCCGCACCCCCGCCCGCACCACGGGGTGGTCGTCCACCAGCATCACGCGCACGCTCATGCGGTCTCCTCACTCTCGGTCTCCTCGGGATCCGCGCCCCGGCCGGCCCCGGCGGCGGCCAGCGGCACCCGCAGCGCCACCACGGTGCCCTCGCCGGGGGCGGACTCGACGGTGGCCTCGCCGCCCACCGCCGCGAGGCGTTCGCGCACGCTCGCCAGTCCCACGCCGGTCCCCGCCCCCGGCTCGGCACCGGAGGCTCCGGCCCGGGCGCGGGCCACGACGACGGCCGGGTCGAACCCCGCGCCGTCGTCGGCCACGTCCACCGTGAGCTCGTCGCCGAGGTAGCCCAGCGTGACGCGGGCGCGCCGGGCGCCCGCGTGGGCGCCGACGTTCGCCAGGGACGCCTGCACGGCCCGCAGCACGGCGGTCTCCACGGCCTCGGCGACCGCGACCGGCTCCCCCACGACCTCGACGTCCGCGGCCACGGGCGTCCCGGCGGCGGCCTGCCGGTCGGCGAACCCGGCGACCGCGCGCTCGAGCGCCTCGACGAGGGACGGCGCCCCGGTGCCGCGCAGGTCGCGGACGAAGCGGCGGGACTCGGCGAGGTTCTCGGCGGCCGTGGCGCGCACGGTCTCCATGCGCTGCCGGGCCAGGGCGGGGTCGGCGGCGTCGAGCGCGTCCTGGGCCGCGCGCGAGACCAGCACGATCGAGGCCAGCCCCTGGGTGAGGGTGTCGTGGATCTCGCGGGCGAGCCGCTCCCGCTCGGCGCTCACCCCCGCCCGGTGCTCCGTGCGCGCGAGCTCCGCCTGCGCGGCGCGCAGCTGCTCGGCCACGGCACGCTGGCGTTCGGACTCGGCGTGCAGGGCGCGGTACGCCTCGGAGAGCACCACGGCCACGGCGGCGCCCACCAGCGGGCCGATCACGGCCGGCACCCGCACGCCGCCGGCGCCCGACGCCATCCCGGCCACCACGACGACGGCCATCGCCACGACCAGCACGGGCCCGACCACGTGGCGCACCCACGCCTGCCGGGTCACCCGGCCGACCACGTGCAGGACGACGAAGAAGAGGGGGAAGGCAACCCACGCGAAGTCGCCGTGGTGGGCCACGAGCAGGCCCCACAGCAGCAGCACCAGGGCCAGCCAGGCGACTGCCGGACCGCGCCCGACGTCGTCGCCCCGGGCCCACCGGCACCGCTCCAGCACGGTCCCGGCCAGGTAGACGCCCGCCAGCGCGGCGGTCAGCAGCACCAGGGTGGTGGCCGGGAACGGACCGGACGCGTCCGGGGACCGGTCCGCGAGCGCGCGCGCCAGCCCCACGGTGAGCAGCGCGGCGAACGTGACGTGCAGGGCCACGCGCAGGCCGGCGAGCACGGCGGTGGTGCCGGTCTCGGTGGCCGCGGGGGGCACGGCGGCGCGGGGGGCGACGGACATGGCTCCACCCTAGGGCGCGCCCCGGACGCGACAGCGGCCCGCGGCCCCGGGGCTGCGCCGCTGCGCCGCCGGGATCAACCATTCGGTTGACCGGGTCCAGCCGCCGCGGGCGATGTGCCGACCCCTCCCCGCGCGAGACCGTGGAGGCAACCTCAGGACAGACCTCGTCAGGAAAGGACGCGCCCCGTGTTCCTCGCACTCCGCGACCTCCGCTTCGCCACCGGACGGTTCGCTCTCATGGGCTCCGTGGTGGCCCTCATCAGCCTGCTGCTCGTCATGCTCTCCGGCCTCACGGCCGGCCTGGGCGGGCAGAACACCGCCGCGATCGACCGCCTCGGCGAGCAGGGCGTGCAGCGTCTGGTCTTCGGCGGCGCGGCGGGCCAGGAGCCCACCGCGTCGTTCACCCAGTCCGAGTTCACCGTGGCCCAGCGCGACGCGTGGGCGGCCACGGACGGCGTGGCCTCCGTCGAGCCGCTCGGGGTGAGCCAGGGCCGGGCCGTCGGGCTCGAGCACCCCGTGGACACGGACCCGCAGCGCCGCGCGGACGTGTCCGGCGAGCCCACCACCGGCGTGGCCACCACCGCGTTCATCGGCCTCACCCCGGGCGGCTCCGACGCACCGGCCGGCGTCGAGCCCGGGCACATCGTGCTCAGCCAGGACGTGGCCGACTCCCTCCACGCCCAGGCGGGTGACGCCGTCGCGGTCTCCGGCTTCGTCTTCACCGTGGCCGACGTGGTGCCGACCGAGTACTACTCCCACTCCCCCGTGACGTGGCTGGCGCTCGAGGACTGGAACGCCATCTCGCACACCGCCGACGACGCGGTGCTCGGCACCGCCGGCCTCGTGCGCTTCGACGCCGGCGCCGACGTCGACGCCGTGGCCGCCGCCGGCGACGACGCCGCGGGCACCGTCGCCGAGACCGTGAAGGGCTCCTACGCCGCCCTGCCCAGCTACCGGTCCGAGAACGGCTCCCTGATGACCATGCAGGGCTTCCTGTACGGCATCTCGGCGCTCGTGGTGATCGCGTTCCTGTCCATCTGGACGGTGCAGCGCACCCGCGACATCGCGGTGCTCAAGGCCCTCGGCGGCTCGAACGGCTGGGTGCTGAAGGACTCGCTCGCGCAGGCCGCGTTCGTGCTCGTCGGCGGCGTGGCCGTGGGCACCGGGCTGGCCGCCGCGATCGGCGCGTTCGCGGGGCGGGCCGTCCCGTTCGAGCTCTCGTGGGCCACCACCGCGGTGCCCGCCGCCGGGGTCCTCGTGCTCGGCATGCTCGCCGCCGTCGTCGCGGTCTTCCGCGTCACCCGGATCGACCCGCTGGTCGCCCTCGGCGGCAACTGACCGCCTCTGACGACGGCGCCGCCCGGCGCCGTCGTCCCCCTCGGCTCCGCCTCGCCCCCGCTTGGAGAAAGGACCTCCCCATGACCGCCCTCACCGCCCCGCAGGCCGACCTCGACGCCCTCCGCACCCCGGCCGCGGCGGCCGCCCACCGCGTCGCCGGCGAGCGCCCCGCCGCCGCGGCCGACGCCACCCCCGCGCTGTCCGTGCGCGACCTCGTGCTGGAGTACCCGGACGGCGAGCGCGGCGTGCTGCGCGCCCTGGACGAGGTCAGCCTGGACCTGCTCCCCGGCACCTTCACCGCGATGGTCGGCCCGTCCGGCTCGGGCAAGTCCTCCCTGCTGGCGGTGGCCGCGGGCCTCGTGACGCCCACCTCCGGCAGCGTGTCCGTGGCCGGCCGCGAGATGGCCGGGCTGTCCCGGAAGGAGCGCACCGCGCTGCGCGGCCAGGAGATCGGCATGATCTTCCAGCAGCCCAACCTCATCCCTTCCCTCACCGCCGCCGAGCAGCTAGAGCTGACCGTGCACCTGGACCGCGACGCCACCCGCGCGGACCGCAAAGCCGCCAGGGCGCGGGCCCTAAAACTGCTCGAGCGAGTGGACCTGGCCGACCAGGCCCGCAAACGCCCGCACCAGCTCTCGGGCGGCCAGCGGCAGCGCGTGAACATCGTGCGCGCGCTCATGGCCTCCCCGACGCTGCTGCTCGTGGACGAGCCCACCTCCGCGCTGGACCGCGAGCGCTCGGCCGCCGTCGTGGACCTGCTGGGCACGCTGACCCGCGAGGAGCAGGTGGCGACGCTCATGGTCACGCACGACCACGAGTTCCTCTCCGCCACGGACCGCACCCTGACCATGGTGGACGGGCGGCTCTCCACGGAGTGAGCCGGTGACGTCGCCGGACCCGACCCGGCCCACCGGCCCCGGACGCCCGGCGCGTCCGGGGCCCTCGCTACCCTGGACCGCATGACCCACGCCACCATCGCCCCCGCGGGCGAGACCTTCGCCCTGTCCGACGCCGTCGAGCTCGTGGAGACCGTCCGCAACGGCTTCGTCGAGTCCCGGACGGCGGGCGCCGCCGTCGTGACCGGCCCGGACGGGCGGGTGCTGGCCGGGCTCGGCCCCGCGGACGCGCTGATCTATCCGCGCTCCACGCTGAAGCCGTTCCAGGCCGTCGCATCGCTGCGCCACGGGGCGGCGCTGGAGGGCGAGGCCCTGTCCATCGCGTGCGGCTCGCACCGGGGCACGCTCCGGCACCAGGCGCTGGCCGAGCGCATGCTCGCGGACGCCGGCCTCGACGCGTCCGCCCTGCGGTGCCCGCCGGCCTGGCCCGCGGACACCGCCGAGGTCGTCGCCCAGGTCCGCCGCGACGGCGAGGCCGCCGCCGCCACCCCGCTGGCCTTCAACTGCTCCGGCAAGCACGCCGGCTTCCTCGCGGCGTGCGCGGCGTCCGGGCACGACGTCGCCACGTACCTCGACCCGGCGCACCCGCTGCAGCGGGAGGTGGACGCGGTGATCGCCGAGTACTGCGGGGAGCCGGTGGCCCACACCGGTGTGGACGGCTGCGGCGCCCCGGCCGCCGTCGTCTCGCTGGCGGGCCTGGCCCGCGGCATCGGGCGGGTCGCCGCGGCGCCCGGCCGCGCCGACGCGGATCCGCACGCGGCCGCCGTCGCCACGGCGATGCTCGAGCACCCGTGGGCCGTCCACGGGGAGACGAGCTCCAACACCGTGGTGATGCGCGAGCTCGGCCTGCTCGCCAAGGCGGGCGCGGACGGCGTGCTCGTCATGGCCGCGCCGGACGGCACGGCCGTGGCCGTCAAGGCGCTCGACGGCGGCACGCGGGCCGGCGACCTGGTCGCGCTCGCGCTGCTGGCCCGGTTCGCCCCGGACCACGTGGACCGGGCGACGCTGCCGGGCGTGCTGGCCGCCGTCGTGCCCCCGGTGCTCGGCCGGGGCGAGCCGGTCGGCGAGATCCGCCTGGCCGCGCCGGTGCGGGACCTCGTGGGGGACGTCCTGCCGGCCTTCGAGGCGGGGGCGTGACCACCGGCTCCGTGCCCCGCCGCCGGGTGCCCGTCGTCGAGGGCCACGCGGCGCTGCTGGCGTGGGCGCACGCCCACGCGGAGGACCCCGCGGCGGCCGCCGCGCTGCCGCGCTCCACGCGGGCGACGGCGGTGCGCTTCGCGCTCGAGGAGCTGGCGACCCGCGTGCCCGGGAACTCGGTGGAGGTGCGCGTGCCGCCCTTCGGCGTCGCCCAGTGCCTCCCCGGGCCCCGGCACACCCGCGGCACCCCGCCCAACGTGGTGGAGATGGACGCCGTGACATGGCTGTCCCTGGCGACAGGTCTGACGTCCTGGGCGGACGCGACGGCGGCCGGCGGCGTGCGCGCCTCGGGCGTGCGAGCGGACCTCGCCGCGCACCTGCCGCTCGTGCGGCCGTGAGCGAGGGGTGGACGCGGCGGATTCCCAGCTACTCGGGTGCTCGTCGGCTGTGGACCATTCCAGCCAACCCATTGTGATGTCGATCACACACGCGGCCATCAACCTGCACAAAAGTACAGTTGCGACACTCCCAGCGGTCGCATAGGTTCGCCTCAGCTGTTCCGCAGTCCAGGCGGGGGGGGGGGGCCTGAAAGCGTTCGCACCCTCACTCGTATCGCCCCCGCCGGGGCGTCACACCAAGGATGTGCATGATGCGCACGGCTCTGAAACTTGCCTCCACCGCCCTCGCCGGGCTCGCTCTCGCCGGATCGTTGGCTGCGCCTGCCCAGGCCGTGTCCGCCTATCCCCACATGAACTACTCCGGCAATCCCCTCGGCGGCACCGACCGTTCGAACGTCGGCACCATGAACGATCAGATCTCCTCGATCCGCACCTATGGCAGTTACGTCAAGTTCTGGGAGGACAACGGCTATTCCGGCCGGAACTTCATCACTCGCATGGACTGGAACGATCTCCGCGACACGGCAACGAACCTCCACTGGGGTGAGACATGGAACGACCGGATCAGTAGCTGGGACACGTCCCCCTACCGGACCTACTGATCTGCTCCGTCGGCACCGTTCCGTCCCTCCGGACGGGACGGTGCCGGCTCGACACGAAGGTGCACCGCATGAAGAAGCTGATGGCCCTTGCGCCGATGATCGCAGCAACGCTCCTCGTCACGGGATGCAGCTCTGCCGATCCCGTCCCGGACACCGCGGCGAAGGCACAGCTCGACCGTGCCCGCGGACAGGTCGTGCTCCCGTTGGAGGAGTACCAGGCCACGGTCGACGAGCTCAATGTCACGCAACGCGCCAGCCAGAGCGTGCTCCGGGAGTGCCTCAACGGCCGCGGGCACGCGGGACTGGCCCCAGCGGCCGACTCGACCGGCCCCGGCCTGGACCGCCCCTACGGCCTGTGGCTGCCCGAGCAAGCCGCGCAGGAGGGGTTCATCCCCGCGGTCGATCAGTCGGCCCCTCCTCCCGGAGAGTGGAGTGATGAGTCCGATCCGTCCTTCAACGCGGCCTACGATGCGTGCCGAGGAGAGGTCGGTGCGCAGATGGACGCGGTGAGCATCCCAGAGGCGGCCCTCTCCGGAGGCCTGCCCGGTGAGCTCGCCACGAAGGCGTACAACTCCGCGTCCGCGACCGATGCGTGGAAGACAGCCCGCGAGGAATGGACGACCTGCCTCCGTGACCACGGCCTCACCCCGCGCGATGACGAGAGCGCCTGGACCAGTGCAGAAGCCCAACAGATCCTCGAGGCCAGCGAGGAGGGCTCGGCCGATCCGGCGCGCAAGAAGGAGGAGATCCGGATCGCGAGCATCGAGGCCGACTGCAACGAGAAGACGCAGCTGACCCAGCGTCTCGGGGACATCGAGGCGAGCTATCAGGCGCCCTTGATCAAGCAGAACGAGGCAGCACTCCAGGACGTCAAGGCCGAGACCGCGAAGCACGTCGACGCAGCCCGCGCCTACCTCGCGAGCCACCAGTGAGCCCGGCCGGGCCTCACCGGGCCGGGCGTCGCCTGGCCCGCCCCGGTCGTCTCGCCATCGTCGGCCTGCTCGTCCTGGCGCTCCTCGCCGCGTCGTTCGTGGCCGGCCGCTTCTTCCAGCCACCCCGGACGGCGGACCCCGCCGCGGTGTCCCAGCCGATCGACGTGTGGGCCGCCGTCGAGCAGCGCGTCGTGGACACGAGCGCCTCCTTCGCCGGGACCGTCGCCGCAGGGAAGACGCGCAGCGTGGCCGTCACGGCGGAGGGGCCGGCCGTCGTGCTGCGCCAGACCGTCAAACCTGGGCAGACGGTGCGGCCCGGTGACGTGGCCGGAGAGGTCTCCGGCGTCACCTACGTGTTCCTGCCGGAGCCTCTCGCCCTCTACCGGGACCTCACCGAGGGTGACACGGGCGAGGACGTGTCCTCCCTTCAGCGCGCGCTGGAGAAGGTGGGCCACACGGCCGGGAAGGACGGCGTCCTCGACGCCCGCACCGCGCGAGCTCTGCGCGAGCTCTTCCAGGAGGCCGGGGCCCCGTTGCCCCAGGACACCCCGGTCTCCGTCGGGTGGCGCCAGTTCATCCCGCTGGGCTCGGGCGGCGCGCAGGTGGTCTCCGCCGCCGGCTATGGCGCCACCCTCACGGACGACCAGCCGTTGCTGCGCCTGCAGACCAGCCCCCCGAGCGTGCAGTTCACCGCCGACGTCACGCAGGCCGCCGCGCTGCGCAAGGGCCAGCCCGTGCGGGTGGCCGCCGGGAGCGCCGCCCTCGAGGGCACGGTCGCCGCCATCGGCGACTTCCAGGCCGCCCAGGGTGAGGGCCGCGCCGGCCACACGATCACGGTCGCCCTCGGCGAGGGCGCGGAGGTGCCGCCGGTGGGCCAGTCCGTCTCCGTCAGCACCGCACCCGAGACGACGGCGGAGCCCGGCCTCGCCGTGCCCCTCACCGCCGTCCGCGGGATGGGCTCCGACGCCTACGTGATCCTCCGCGACGACGCCGCGACAGCCACGGGCTCCGGTGCCGGCGCCTCTGCCCGGCCCGACGAACGGCGCGTCCCCGTGACCGTCGGGGTCACGGGTGGCGGCTACGCGGCGGTCACCGGCGAGCTCGAGGCCGGCGACCGGGTGAAGGTCTCGTGAGCACGGTCCCGCACGCCGCGGTCGATCCGGGCCGTCGTTCCGACGCTCCCCCGGCCCTGCTCGAACTGCGCGGCGTGGGAAAGCATTTCGCCGGCGCGGACCGCCCTGCACTGGACGGGGCGGACCTCACGGTGCATGAGGGCGACTTCATCGCCATCGTGGGCCCCTCCGGTTCCGGCAAGTCCACCCTGCTGAACGTCCTCGGTCTGCTGGACCGCCCGGACGCCGGCGCCTACCTCGTGGACGGCAAGGACACCACGGCCATGGGCGAGGCCGAGCGGGACCGGCTACGCTCGCGCGTGTTCGGCTTCGTCTTCCAGTCCAGCCACGTGCTCGGGGACGAGGCCGTGAGCACCAACGCCGCCCTCGGCCTGCGCATCCAGCGCGTTCCGTGGGACGAACGGGACGTCCGGGCGGGCGAGGCCCTCGACCTCCTGGGCCTCGGCCACCGCCTGGGCACCCGCGCGAAGCTGCTCTCCGGCGGCGAGCGTCAGCGTCTGGCCATCGCCCGCGCCGTGGCGACCCGCCCGCGCGTCATCCTCGCGGACGAGCCCACCGGCAACCTGGACTCGGCGAACAGTCGCATCGTGATCGAGCACCTGCGCGAACTACACGCCCGCGGCACCACCGTCCTGCTCATCACCCACGACCCGGCGATCGCCGCCCAGGCCGACCGGCACGTGCGCATCGAGGACGGCGTGCTCACCGAATCGCGGTCCGCACCCACGCCCTCCGCCGCCGCGGGGCCAGGGTCACGGGGCGTCGCGGCGAAGGAGGCGCGGCCGCCGTCGCCGCCCGCGTCCGGTCACCGGGCCTCGGCCCTGCTGGACGACGCGGTCGACGCCCTCTCCTCGCTCTCCTCCCGCTTCCTACGCACGGTGCTGCTCATGGCCGCCTTCGCCGTGGGCATCGGCGGACTGGTCGCCTCCGTGGGCCTCTCTCAGACGGCCACGGCCCAGGTCAGCGCGCGGCTCACGGCCGCCGCGCTGGACGAGGTGGTGGTGAACCTCCCCGCCGACGACGGCCTGCTCGACCCCGACGACGATCGCCTCACCCGCTGGAGCACCGACCTGGCCGCGCTCCCCCACGTGCAGGCGGCCGGGCACCTGGCCGAGATCAGCCCGGCCGACGCGCGGATCACCCGGTCCGCCCCGGACGAGCCCGAGCCCGCGGCCGCGCTAACGCTGGCGTCGGCGTCGGCGTCCTACGCGGCCGCCGCGGACCTGCGCTTCCCCGCCGGGTCGGAGGCGGTCCTCGAGTCCGCCGCCGAGCGCGCCGCCTGGGTGACCCCCGACGCCGCCCGCGCCCTCCACCTGCCCGCGCCGGATTCAGGCGTCCTCTCCCCCGGATACCGGATCTGGGTGGAGGGGCAGTCCGTGCCCGTCCTCGGCCTGGTGCGGGTGTCCGAGCGGACGCCGCAGCTCGGCGCCGCCGTGTTCGTGACCCGACCCGTGATGGCCGGTGCCCGACAGCCCTCGCTCACGCTGACCGTCCGCACCGAGACCGGGTTCCCCTACCCGGTGTCGCAGGCGGCCCCGCTCGTGATCGACCCGGCCAACCCCGGCCGCGTAACAACGCGCACCGTCGCGGACCTGCGGAACCTGCGTGCCGGCGTCTCGGACGACCTCGGCGCGTTCGTGGGCGTCCTCTCCGCCGTCCTGCTGGCCCTCGCGGTGATCAGCGCGTCCACCGCAATGTACCTCTCCGTCCAGTCCCGTACCGCGGAGATCGCGCTGCGCCGAGCCATCGGCTCCGGGCGGGGGCTGATCGCGCGGCTGTTCCTGCTCGAGGGCGCCCTCATCGGCCTGGCCGGCGGGGCCGTGGGCGCGGCGGCCGGAACGGCCGCGGTCCTCGCCGTCGCCCACGCACGGGGCTGGGCCGCCGTCCTGCCGACCACCGCCGCGCCGCTGTCGCTCGCCCTCGGGCTGACGGCCGGCGTCGTGAGCGCCCTGTACCCGGCGTGGGTGGCCAGCCGGCAGCGCCCGGCGGACGCCCTGCGCGGCTGACCGCTCCGGCCCCCGACGCCGGGGTGCGAAACCCGGGTCCTGGGGCGTCCGCCCGGCTCGATAGACTGGCGCGCATGACCTCCGCCCCCGAGCCGACCCCCGATCAGCGCGCCTACACCGTCCGTCGCGCCCCGCGGCTGACCGCGGTGCTCGCGGTGGCGCTCGCGCTCGGCCTGCTGATCGCCCTCGTGATCACCACCGCGGTCCATGCCTCCCCCACCCCGCCCGCGGACCCGTACTCCGGCATCCCGCTCTCCTTCTCGGAGACGTTCGGCTTCGCGGCCCTGCTGAGCATGCTCGGCACGAGTGTGCTCGGACTGCTCGTGTGGCTGCTGCTGGACCGCCGCTCCCGGTCGACCGCGCGCACCGTGGTCCTCGAGCGCACCGACGACCCGGCCGTGGCGGACGTCCGCCTGGACCGCGTGGACGCGGGTGCCCCGCCCGCACCACCCCCACCGAAAGGACCCCCGAGCAGTGATCGCACCGCGCACCCGACGAGGCGACGGCCGCCTGACCGCCGCCCTCGACCCCCAGGACCAGGGGCCGCAGGACGAATGCGGCGTGTTCGGCGTGTGGGCGCCGGGCGAGGAGGTCGCGAAGCTGGCCTACTACGGCCTGTACGCGCTCCAGCACCGCGGCCAGGAGTCCGCGGGCATCGCCGTCTCGGACGGTGGGCGCATCGCCGTCTACAAGGACATCGGCCTGGTCTCCCAGGTGTTCGACGAGGCCACCCTGACCGCGCTGAGCGGCCACATCGCCGTCGGCCACTGCCGCTACTCCACCACCGGCGTGAACAAGTGGGCCAACGCCCAGCCCACCCTGGGCGCCACCGCCGACGACGGCACGGTCGCCCTGGCGCACAACGGCAACCTCGTGAACTCCGCGGAGCTGCTGCGCATGGTGCACGCCGCGGACGGCCGCCACACCCACGGTGAGATGAAGCAGGGCAACACCACGGACACCGCCCTGGTCACGGCCCTGCTGCACGGCACCCCCGGGGACCGCCTCGAGGAGACCGCCCTCGAGCTGCTGCCGAAGATCCGCGGCGCCTACTGCTTCGTGTTCATGGACGAGCGCACCCTCTACGCCGCCCGCGACCCGCAGGGCGTGCGCCCCCTCGTGCTCGGCCGCCTCGAGCGCGGCTGGGTGGTGGCCTCCGAGCAGTCGGCCCTCGCCACCGTCGGCGCCTCCTTCATCCGCGAGGTCGAGCCCGGCGAGATGATCGCGATCGACGAGGAGGGCATCCGCTCCACCCGCTTCGCCGAGTCCAAGCCGGCCGGCTGCGTGTTCGAGTACGTGTACCTCGCCCGGCCGGACGCCACGATCGCCGGGCGCTCCGTGTACGAGTCCCGCGTGGAGATGGGCCGCCGCCTCGCGCTCGAGCAGCCGGTCGAGGCCGACGTCGTGATCCCCGTGCCCGAATCCGGCACGCCCGCCGCCGTCGGCTACGCGGACGCCTCGGGCCTGCCGTTCCGCCAGGGCTTCGTGAAGAACGCCTACGTGGGCCGCACCTTCATCCAGCCGTCCCAGACGCTGCGCCAGCTCGGCATCCGCCTCAAGCTCAACGTCCAGTCCACCGTGGTGGCCGGCAAGCGCGTCGTGGTGGTGGACGACTCGATCGTGCGCGGCAACACCCAGCGCGCCGTCGTGCGGATGCTCAAGGAGGCCGGCGCCGCCGAGGTGCACGTGAAGATCTCCTCCCCGCCCGTGAAGTGGCCCTGCTTCTACGGCATCGACTTCGCCACCCGCGCCGAGCTCATCGCCAACGGCGCCGCGGTGGACCAGATCGCCGCGTCCATCGGCGCCGACTCGCTGGCCTACATCAGCGAGGAGGGCATGATCGAGGCCACCGGGCAGCCGCGCGAGCGCCTGTGCACCGCCTGCTTCACCGGCGACTACCCGATCCCGCTGGCCGACGAGGGCGAGCGCGGCAAGGGCCTGCTGGAGCCGGTCGCCGTGTCGCCCGCGTCCACCGTGGTGCTGGACGAGGACGGCGCGACCACCACCGTGACCGCCACGGGCTGCGAGCCCGGCCCGGACGCCGACGACGAGAAGCTGCTCACCGAGACGGACAGGACCCCGCTGTGACCCCGAACCAGACCCCCTCCTCCGCCGCCCCGATCACCTACGCCTCGGCCGGCGTCGACGTGGAGGCCGGCGACCGCGCCGTCGAGCTGATGAAGGACGCCGTGAAGGCCACCCACACCCCCGAGGTCCTGGGCGGCATTGGCGGCTTCGCCGGCATGTGGGACGCCTCCGCGCTGCTGCAGTACCGCAAGCCGCTGCTGACCACGTCCACGGACGGCGTCGGCACCAAGGTGGCGATCGCGCAGGCGATGGACAAGCACGACACCATCGGCCAGGACCTCGTGGGCATGGTCGTGGACGACATCGTGGTGGTCGGCGCCCAGCCCCTGTTCATGACCGACTACATCGCGTGCGGCAAGGTCGTGCCCGAGCGCATCGCGGACATCGTGCGCGGCGTGGCCGAGGGCTGCCGCCTGGCCGACACCGCGCTCGTGGGTGGCGAGACCGCCGAGCACCCGGGCCTGCTGGCCGTGGACGAGTACGACGTGGCGGGCGCGGCCACCGGCGTGGTCGAGGCGGACATGGTCCTGGGTGCGGAGCGGGTGCAGTCCGGCGACGTCGTGATCGGCATGGCCTCCTCCGGCATCCACTCGAACGGCTACTCGCTCGTGCGCCGCGTGGTGAACGCCGCGGGCTGGTCCCTGGACCGCGAGGTCACCGAGCTCGGCTGCACCCTCGGCGAGGAGCTGCTCGTGCCGACCCGCATCTACTCCCGCGCCTGTCTCGACCTGGTGCAGCGCCTCAACGGCCATGAGGGCGGCTCGGACCTGCCGGTGCGCGCGTTCAGCCACGTGACCGGCGGCGGCCTGGCCGCGAACCTGGCGCGCGTGCTCCCGCAGGGCCTCATGGCGACCGTCGAGCGCGACACCTGGTCCCTGCCGCCCGTGTTCCGTCTGGTGGGCGAGCTCGGCCGCGTTCCGCAGTCCGACCTCGAGCGTACCCTCAACCTCGGCGTGGGCATGGTGGCCGTGGTGGACCCGGAGGTGGCCGCGACGTCGATCTCCGTGCTCGTGGACGCCGGCATCGACGCGTGGGAGATGGGCACCATCGGCGCCCTCACCGACGGCGCGGCGGCCGCGGGCCTGGACTTCGTGCAGGGCGCCAAGGGCGTCGACGGCGGCGCCGTGTTGATGCGCGGCCAGTACGCCGCCTGACCCCACGGGGCGTTTTCGTTCGGGAAACGGCGGGCACCGGGGCGTTTTCGTTCGGGAAACGGCGGTTCACGACGCGAAGATCCGCCCGCCGAGCCGGGCCCGGTGCGCCTGCACCGCGTCGACGACGCGCCGGAAGTCGTCCCGTGCGTCGTCCACAGTGACCCAGATCTGCGTCCAGCCCGCGCGCGCCCACCCCTCGTCCCGCCACGCGTCCACGGTGAGCTGTGCCGGGTCGAGGTGGTGGCCGCCGTCGTAGTGGACCACCAAGCGCCACTGCCGCCACCCCAGATCCGCGTCCGGCGACCGCGCCCGGCCCGGGTGCAGCACCAGCTGGAGCTCCGGCTCGGGCAGGCCGGCGTGGACGAGGGCGAGTCGCAGGGCTGTCTCCTGTGGGGAGTCCGCGCCCACCCGCACCAGCTCGAGGGCGGCACGGGCGGTGCGCACTCCCTTGAACCGCCCGGCACGCAGGAGCGCGGACCGCAGGGCCGCCGTCGTGGTCCGTGGTGAGCGGCGCCCCTCCGGCGACCACGTCCGATGGACGAGGGCGTCCCCGGCCGTCAGGACGGGCTCGAGCATGCCTGGACGGACGAGTGCGGCCAGATCCGCCCAGGATCGCTCCAGGCTCGTCAGGCGGATCCCGTGGAGGACAGTCACATCCGCGGCTGGGACCAGGCGGGCATGCGAAGTGATCTCTGGGCGGACGCTCGCCCCGCGCGGGTGTGGCCGGGACACGTGCACGGTGCCGTCCTCCGCCAGGAACGGCGGCAGCGGCACGCGGTGCAGGAGCAACGCCGTGAGGTGGGAGGCCACTCCCCCGCTCGCCGCCACGATTGCGGCCGTCTCCTCCGGTGCGAAGGGAGCGGGGGCCTCGGCGTAGCCGAGCTCCGCCCACGAGCCGAGGTGGTCAGACCGGAGCCGATGGACCCCATGCGTCACGCGCCGCACGTCACCGCCGCGGACCAGTCGCTCCGAGGCCCCGGCCGCGCGCAGGTCGCCACGGGTGAACGGCCGGCCGGCCTCCACGATGTCGGACAAGGGTTGGGATGACGTGGCCATGCCCGTGACGATGGCTCAACCCGGCCGGCCCCGCCCGCTCAGGAGCAGCCACCGTGGACGACGACGTCGGCGGCGCCACCTGTGCAGGAGTCGTGCGTGGCCCCGGGCGCGGCGCCACCTGTGCAGGAGTCGTGCGTGGCCCCGGGCACGGCGCCCGCCGTTTCCCGCACGAAAGCGCCCCGGCGCCCGCCGTTTCCCGCACGAAAACGTGGGCGGGGGGGGGATCAGAGGCGGGCGTCGAGCCAGGCCAGCGCGTCGGCGACCGGCGCGCGCCAGCGCCAGCGGGCTTTGGCGTCGGCGCGGGTGGGGCCGAGGTTGATCAGCCCCGCCTCATGCCCGGCCCGCTCGGCCCGCAGCACGAACCGGTAGCCGCTCATCACGGCCAGCGAGGTGCCGACGGCGAGCACCGCGCCGCCGTCGTCGGCCATCGCCTCCGCGGCCGCGCGCCGCGCCGCGGGCACGGACTCGCCGAAGTACACGACGTCCGGCTTGAGCTTCACGGAGCCGCACACCCGGCAGCCGACCATCCTGAACTCCTCCACCCAGTGCTGGTCGAGGGAGACGTCGCCGTCGGGGTTCACGGCGTCCGGGTCGATCGCCACCCGCTCGAGGTAGCCCGGATTGGCGGCCTCGAGCCGCAGGTCCAGGTCACGGCGGGACTCGGTGGCCCCGCAGTTCAGGCAGGCCACGCGCGCCAGGTCCCCGTGGAGCTCGATCAGCCGGTCCTCGGGCATGCCCGCCGCTCGTCCGGCCTCGGCGTGCAGCCCGTCCACGTTCTGGGTCAGGATGCCGGCGATGCGCCCCTCGGCCGCCCAGCGCGCGAGGATGCGGTGCGCCTCGTTCGGCCGGGCCTGGTCCATGCGGCGCCAGCCCACGAACGAGCGCGCCCAGTAGCGGTGGCGGGCGGCGGGGTCGTCCCGGAACTCCTGGTACGTCATCGGCCGGTGGCGGTGCAGGGACCCGTTCGGCCCCCGGTAGTCCGGGATGCCGGAGTCCGTGGACACGCCAGCCCCGGTGATCACGAGCGGGCGGGACTCCTCCATCAGACGCAGCAGACCCCGAGACGCCGTCTCGGGGTCCTGCAGCGGTGCTGTCTCATCCACCACCCTGGCGATCGACCGCAGGGCGGCCTGATGCCCGTCCAGGGCCGGATGCCGTGCGGGCGTCATCGCGCCCGCGCGTCGTCGTCCTCGTCCTCCGCGTAGAGGTCCGCGTAGGGATCCTCGTACTCGGGCTCCTGGTCCGGCTCCGGGCTGGGCGTGCGCCCGCCCGTGAGCTCTCGCTCCAGTGCCGAGAGGTCTGTTCCGGGAGAGAAGTACTTCATCTCCCGTGCCTGCTTCGTGGCCTTAGCCTTCTGACGGCCGCGCCCCATGAGCGTGACCCCCTTCGCATCTCTCGCCGCCTCGGATCTGTGGCGCACAGGGGCCCGCCGAGGTACTCACTGGTCAATATGGTTCGTGCGGACAAGGATACATGACCGGCTGGACGGCCCGAGGACGACGACGGCCGGCCCGGTCCGGCGGGGCGTGCGGCGGCGCCGGGTGCGGCGCGGGCGGCCGCAGCACGTGCGGCACCCGGCTGGACGGGCGTGACACACACCCTGCACGGTCGCTGGACGATGGGCTATGTTGCATACGTCACATCCACCCCCACGATGAGGATGCCCATGCGCCGCACCCCCACCCTGCTGGCCGCCGCCACCCTGGCCGCCACGCTGACC
>NZ_JABFAX010000001.1:85521-115256 GCF_017168395.1 Micrococcus sp. KRD128
CCCCCGCGAAGGCCCCCGCGGCCACCACGCAGACCGCCGACCGCGGCCTGGGCCCCGGCCTGAACCGCGCCGGCGGCAACCCGAACTCCCCGGAGAAGCTGGTCCGGTCCATCTCCTCGGACCACCTCCGCCAGGACATCGCGGCGTTCGCGGCCATCGCGGACGAGCACGGCAACCGCGCCGCGGGCACGCCGGGCTTCCAGGCCTCCCTCGACTACGCCGTGGGCGAGCTCGAGGAGGCCGGCTACGACGTCGAGCTCCAGGAGTTCGAGATTACCTACACCGAGACCCTGCGGGATCGGCTTCAGCAGACCGGACCCGTCCAGCGCGACCTCGAGCACACCGTCTTCACGTCCTCGCCCTCGGCGCAGGTCACCGACGCCCCGCTCTCCGCCCCCTCCGGTGCTGCCACCGGCTGCGCCGACGCGGACTGGGCCGGCGCGGACCTGACCGGCAGCGTCGCCCTGGTCTCCCGGGGCGACTGCACCTTCGCCCAGAAGTCCCAGGTCGCGGCCGCCTCCGGCGCCGAGGCCGTCATCATCTACAACAACGCCGAGGGCGCACTTAACGGCACCCTGGGCGCCGAGCCGGGCGACGTCGTCGGGACCGTGGGCGTGACCCGCGAGCTGGGCGCCGACCTGCTGGCCCAGACCCGCGGCGGCGGCGCCACCGTCACCCTGGACCTCGAGCAGCTCGTGGAGCAGCGGCCCACCTGGAACGTGCTGGCGGAGACGCGCACGGGCAGCGACGACGACGTCGTGATGCTCGGCGCCCACCTGGACGGCGTGCCGGAGGGCCCGGGCATCCACGACAACGCCTCGGGCGTCGCGGCGACCCTCGAGGTCGCACGCCAGGCCGCCAAGGCCAACAAGGCCGAGAGCAAGGTCCGCTTCGCCCTGTGGGGCGCCGAGGAGATCGGCCTGCTGGGCTCGCACCACTACGTGGACACCCTGACCGCCGCGGAGCGCGAGGACATCATCCTCTACACCAACCTGGACATGGTGGCCCCGCTGGACCACCAGAACACGCTCGGCGTGCTCACGGCCGACTGGTCGATCGGTGCTGAGTCCCTGCTCGGCGCGCAGCTCGACCGCGACGGCCACGCGCACCAGCCCGAGGGCAGCAACGGCCGCTCGGACTACGCGCCGTTCGTGGACGCGGGCATCGCCTCGACGGGCCTGCTGTCGATCCGCGACGACAACTACCACACGCCCCAGGACGACATCGACAACGTCTCCATCACCACGCTGACCCACACGGCCCGCGCGGTGGCCAACCTGATCGGCACCCTCCAGCAGGACGCCGACGCCCTCGGCACCCGCTGACCCGAGCGGCTCCGTCCGTCTCGCAGACGCCGTCGGGGGCGGTTTCGGGTGGTATCCAGGCCGGATACCACCCGAAACCGCCCCCGACGCGTCTCCTGCAGGGCCGGCCGCGCTCAGATCCAGCCGGCCTCCCACGCGGCCCGTTCGGCCTCCTGGCGGGTCCGCACACCGAGCTTGCCGATCGCGTTCGAGATGTGGTTCCGCACGGTCCCCGGGGCCAGGTGCAGGGCGGCGGCGATGTCCTCCACGCGGGCAGCGTCCCGCCCGACCCGCAGCACGTCCAGCTCGCGCTCGGTCAGGGGGCTGTGCTCGGCCGTCAGCGCAGAGGCGGCGATCTCGGGGTCCACGTAGCGCCGGCCCGCCACGACCTGCCGCAGGACGACGGCCAGCTCCTCGGCCGGCGTCGACTTCGGGACGAACCCGGACACCTGCTCCGCGAGCGCCCGGCGCAGCACGCCGGGGCGGGCGTGCCGGGTGAAGATGACGACCTTCGTGGGCACCGAGCGCAGGATCTGCCGGGCGGCCTCCACGCCGTCCAGCCCGGGCATCTCCAGGTCCAGCAGGCAGACGTCCGGGCGGTGCTCCTGCGCGGCGGCCACGGCGGCGATGCCGTCGGAGATGCCGGGCAGCACCTCCAGGTCCTCCTCCAGGGCGAGCAGCGCCTCCACAGCGCCACGGATGAGTACCTCGTCGTCGGCGACGAGCACGCGGATCCTCTCGGTCGGGGCACTCATGCGGTCTCCTTCTCGGTGCGGGGCACGGTCAGGGTCAGGGTGAACTCCCCGCCGGCCTGGGCGGCGGTCAGGGACCCGCCGGCGGCTTCGGCACGCTCGGCCAGGGCCGCCAGCCCGGTGCCGCCGGTGCCGGCGTCTGCCGTGGGAGCGCCGTCGTTGACGATGACCAGGCGCACGGCGTCCGGGCCGGCCGCGGTGAGCTCGATGCGGGCGTGGCCGGCCGAGGCGTGGCGCAGGATGTTCGTGGTGGCCTCGCGGACGGCCAGACCGACCAGGCGGCCGGCGGCCGTGCCGAGCGGGCCCAGGTGCGGGTCGGCGCCGACCTCGGTGGCGGTGCCGGCGGCGGTGAGCACCTCCTTCGCGTTGACAAGCTCGCGCTCGGCGGAGACCTCGCGGAGGTCGCGGACGAGAGCCCGGGTCTCGGCGAGCGCCTCCCGGGCCTGCTCACGCACCTCGTGCAGCGAGGCTTCGGCGTCCTCGGTCCGGCCCTTGGCCAGCAGGCGCTCGGCGAGCTCGGCCTTGAGTGCGATGACCTGCAGGTGGTGGCCCTGGACGTCGTGCAGGTCGGCGGCGAAGCGCAGCCGCTCGCGGGTGACGGCGAGGTCCGCGGCCTGCCGCCGGGCGTTGTCGAGGCGTTGCATCAGCCTCCAGAACCAGACCGTGGGGACGATCATGCAGGCGGTGATCACGGACCAGACGAGGAAGCCGACGGCCGTGTCGGCGGGCCCCGCAGGATCCTGGAGGACCGCCGCCGCCCCGAGGACGAGTGAGGCCGCCAAGCCGCCCCAGAGGACGGGACGCCGCCGGCACGGGTGCATCAGCAGGGCGAGGACGAGGGAAGACAGCCAGAGGGGCAGGGCCCACCACGCGCCCGTCTCCGTGAGCCCCAGCGCCGGAAAGACGGCACCGGCGAGCGCGAGCGGGACGGTGGGGCCGAACAGCCAGGCCAGGTCATGCCGGCCGAACACCGGCCCCTCCGTCTCCTCGGGCGGCGGGGCCTGGAAGTGGCGGGCGACGTGCAGCTGGCCGACGACTCCGAGGACGTGGAGCAGGAGCAGGAGCGCCAGTGCGACGACCTGCTCGGTGCGGCCGGCCTCCAGGTGCTCCCGCAGGTGGGACAGCGGGCCGAACGCGGAGAACCCGGCGATCACCAGGACGCAGAGCAGGAGGCCGGTCCAGGTGTACCACCACGCGCCGGTGAGGTCGCCGGAGTAGGGGCCGGGCCCGGTGGGCCCGGCCGACCCCATGCCCGCGGGGTTGGCCGTGGGCAGGGAGCCGGTCGGACGGCGCCCCGGTGCGACGGCCGGCGGGGCCGGGCGGCCGTCGTCGTGGTTCCCCTCGATCCTCATGGGCCTCACCCTACGGGCGTGACAACTGTCATGGCCCGCCGTGTGGAATTGCCCGGGCGGAGGTGACCGCACGGCACTTCTGCGAACCGGTGGTGGCCGGAAGGCTGGAGTCAGAGCTCGGGAGCCCGACCGGATCCCGGACGACGACACCGGGGAACACGACGGTTGCCCGAACGAGAGCGCTGGAGAGGAACGTGGTCACGATGGACCTGATGAACACCGCACGCGAGTTCGTGATGGGGCTGCCCGACGGCCTGCAGGGCCTCGGCGTCTTCCTCGTCTCCTTCATCCCGTTCGTGGAGGGCGAGGGCGCCGGGCTGATCGGCGTCGTCGTCGGGGTGCACCCGTGGGTGGCCATCCCCGCCGCCGTGCTGGGCAACCTCCTCGCCGTCGCGCTCCTGGTCTACGCGGCCCACGGCGTGCGCTCCGCCGTCACGGCGCGCCGTGGGATGGCCGCCGACGCCGCGGTTCCGGCGACCGGCCACGGCACCCCGGTGGCCGAGCGCCACGTCCACCTGCACCGCCACTTCGAGGCGTGGGGCGTGCCCGGGCTGAGCCTGCTCGGCCCCTGGTTCTTCATCCCCGGGCACGTCGCGGCCCCGGCCATGGTGTCCTTCGGGGCGAACCGGCACCGCGTGATGGCATGGCAGGCCGTCGCTATCGTCCTCTACACGGCGCTGACGGCGTGCGTGGCCTTCGGCCTCGTGAGCTGGAGCGGCGTGCGGGAGGCGATGCCGGGCACCTTCTGAACCTCGCCCGTGGACGGACCGAGGGCCGTGCCCGCCCCCGAGCACGGGGGTGGGCACGGCCCTCGGTCCGTCGGTCCCGGCGTCAGCCCTTGCGGGTCACGGTGAGGCCGTTCTCGCCCTCGACGCGGTCCACGACCACGGTGTCCCCGTCCGCGATCTCCCCGGCGAGGATGCCGCGGGCCAGGCGGTCGCCGATCTCGCGCTGCACCAGGCGGCGCAGGGGCCGGGCGCCGTAGGCCGGGTCGAACCCGGTCTCGGCGAGCCACGCCTTGGCGGCGTCGGACACCTCGAGGGTGAGGCGGCGGTCCGTCAGGCGCGCCTGCAGGGACTCGACCTGCAGGTCCACGATCCGCGTCAGCTCGTCCACGGTGAGCGCGTCGAACTGCACGATCTCGTCCAGGCGGTTGAGGAACTCGGGCTTGAACGCCGCGCGCACCACGGACATCACGGACTCGCGCTTGGCGGCCTCGTCCAGGGTCGGGTCCACGAGGAACTGCGAGCCCAGGTTCGAGGTGAGGATCAGGATCACGTTGCGGAAGTCCACGGTGCGGCCCTGGCCGTCGGTGAGGCGGCCGTCGTCGAGCACCTGGAGCAGGATGTCGAAGACCTCGGGATGGGCCTTCTCCACCTCGTCCAGCAGCACCACCGAGTAGGGGCGACGCCGCACGGCCTCCGTGAGCTGGCCGCCCTCGTCGTAGCCGACGTAGCCCGGAGGGGCGCCGACCAGGCGGGAGACGGAGTGCTTCTCCGCGTACTCGGACATGTCGATCCGCACCATGGCGCGCTCGTCGTCGAAGAGGAACTCCGCGAGCGCCTTGGCGAGCTCGGTCTTGCCCACGCCCGTGGGGCCCAGGAACAGGAACGAGCCGGTGGGCCGGTTCGGGTCCGCGATGCCGGCCCGCGAGCGGCGCACCGCGTCCGCGACGGCGACGACGGCGTCCCGCTGCCCGATCAGCCGCTCGCCGAGGTGCTCCTCCATGGTGAGCAGCTTCTCGGACTCGGCGGTGAGCATGCGGCCGGCGGGGATGCCGGTCCACGCGGAGACCACCTCGGCGATGTCGTCCGCCGTGACCTCCTCGGAGACCATCGGCTCGGTGGTCGAGCGGTCGGCCTCACGGGCGGCGCGGTCCGCCTCCTCGAGCTGCTTCTCCAGCGCGGGGATCTCGCCGTACAGCAGGCGGGAGGCCTCGGCGAGGTCGCCGTCGCGCTGGGCCTTCTCGGCCAGCGAGCGCAGCTCGTCCACCTTGGCGCGCAGGTCACCGGCCTCGTTGAGGGTGGCCTTCTCCGCGTCCCAGCGGGCGGTGAGGGCGGTGAGCTCCTCCTCGCGGTCCGCCTTCTCGGCGCGCAGGGCCTCGAGCCGCTCGACGGATGCCGGGTCCGTCTCGCCCTCGAGGGCGAGCTCCTCCATGGTCAGGCGGTCCACCTGGCGGCGCAGGACGTCGATCTCCTCCGGGGCGGAGTCGATCTCCATGCGCAGGCGCGAGGCGGCCTCGTCCACGAGGTCGATGGCCTTGTCGGGCAGCTGGCGGCCGGTGATGTACCGGTGGGACAGCGTGGCCGCGGCCACGAGCGCGGAGTCGGCGATGGCCACCTTGTGGTGGGCCTCGTAGCGCTCCTTGAGCCCGCGCAGGATGGCGATCGTGTCGTCCACGCTGGGCTCGCCCACGTAGACCTGCTGGAAGCGGCGCTCCAGGGCGGGGTCCTTCTCGATGTTCTCGCGGTACTCGTCCAGGGTGGTCGCGCCGATCAGGCGCAGCTCGCCGCGGGCCAGCATGGGCTTGAGCATGTTGCCCGCGTCCATGGCGCCCTCGGACGCGCCCGCGCCCACGACGGTGTGGATCTCGTCGATGAACGTGACGACCTGACCCTCGGCGGCCTTGATCTCCTCGAGGACGGCCTTCAGGCGCTCCTCGAACTCGCCGCGGTACTTGGCGCCGGCGACCATGGCACCCAGGTCCAGGCTGATCAGCGTCTTGCCGCGCAGGGACTCGGGGACGTCCCCGGCCACCATCCGCTGGGCCAGGCCCTCGACGACGGCGGTCTTGCCGACGCCGGGCTCGCCGATGAGCACGGGGTTGTTCTTGGTGCGGCGCGAGAGCACCTGCACCACGCGGCGGATCTCGGCGTCGCGGCCGATCACCGGGTCGAGCTTGCCGGAGCGGGCGACCTCCGTGAGGTCCGTGCCGTACTTCTCCAGGGACTGGAAGGTGTTCTCCGGGTCCTGGGTGGTGACGCGCGAGTCGCCGCGCACCTGGGTCAGGGCGGCGGCGAGCGCCTCGAGGCTCGCCCCGTTCGAGCGCAGGGCCTCACCGGCCTCGCCCGGGTCCGCCGCCACGCCGAGCAGCAGGTGCTCGGTGGAGACGAACTGGTCCGAGCGCTGCTCGGCCTGGGTGCGCGCGTTCTGCACGACCTGCAGGGCGGCGCGCGAGAGCTGGGGCTGGGCCACCGTGCTGCCCTGGGTGGAGGGCAGGCGCCGGATGGCCGAGGAGGCCGCCGTGGAGACGGCGTCGGGATCGGCCCCGGCGGCCTTGAGGACGGCCACGGCGACGGACTCCCGCTGGTCCATCAGGGCCTTCAGCAGGTGGGCCGGCTCGATCTGGGGGTTGCCGGCGGTGGAGGCGTTCATGGCCGCGGCCGAGAGCGCCTCCTGGCTCTTGGTGGTGAACTTGGCATCCATGTGCGCCTCGCTCCTTCTCTCCCCCGTGTCCCGGGGGTGTCGGACAACCGTCGACGGCGGGCCGTTCCCACCGCCGAGACAAAGTTGAGTCTATGTAGCTCAACCCTCCTCGTGCCAGGGCTATTCCCCCGCGCGCCGGTACGTTGGTGCCATGGCCGGCTCCACAGCGGCGCCCCGGCGCCTCCGCACGTACACCCGACCGCGGGTGTCCCTGCTGTACGTCCTGCGCCGCACCCTGCACCGGCTCTTCGAGCTGCAGGTCTGGGACGTGGCCGCCGCCATGACCTTCTTCGGGGCGCTGTCCCTGCTGCCCACCGTCATCGCCCTGCTCTCCGTGGTCTCGCTGCTGGGCGTCGAGGAGGAGACCGTGGACGCCGCGGCCCACCTGGCCGCCGAGATCTGGCCGTCGCTGACGCCCGACGTCGTCCGCGAGTGGATCCTGACCCTCGGCTCGGCCGGGCCCGGCACCGGCGCCGTCGTCCTGGGGGCCGTCGGCACCGTGGTGTCCGCCTCGGGCGCCGTCGGCGCGTTCCACCGGGCCATGCACCGCATCCACGACACCCGCGAGGGCCGGCCCTTCCTCCACTTCCGCCTCGTGGTCTTCGTCGAGACGCTCGCCCTCATGCTCGGCGCCGTGCTGATCACGATCCTGGTGGTCGTCGGCGGGGACCTCTCCCAGCGCCTCGGCCAGGCCGTCGGCCTGCCGGAGGAGACGGTCCAGACGTGGAACGTGGTGAAGTGGCCGGTCATCCTCGTGGTGATCGCCCTCATCGTGACCCTCGCCTACCGCCTGGGTCCCAACGTCCGGCAGCCCCGTTACCGCCCGCTCTCGCTCGGCGCCGTGGCCGTGGTGGTCCTGCTCTTCGGCGCCACCGTGGCCCTGGGCTGGATCACGGACCGGTTCGGCCAGTTCGCCGTGGTCGGGCGGATCAACTCCGCGATCGGCGTGCTCGCCCTCGCGTGGGTGGCGTGCATCGTGCTGTTGGCCGGGGCCGCCTTCGACGCGGAGGTGCTGCGTGCCCGCCAGCTGGCCGTCGGCATCGACGCCTCCGTCGAGATCCAGCTGGCGACGCGGCACACCGCGGTGCTCGAGGACTCCGAACGGTACGAGGCCCGCAACCGCCGCCTGGCCCGGCTCGTGGCCGACGCCGTACGCGCCGGCGAGAACCTCACGATCGAGGCCACACCCCTGCTCTCCGAGGAGGGGCGCCTCCTCGCGGTCGAGTCGGGACAGCGGGGCCCGGAGGACGTCAGCTCGGGCAGCCCGTTCCACGCGGACCCGGTGTCCGACGACGGCGCCCGCCTCGAGCCGACGCCCCGGCCCGACGACTGACGGGTCAGCGCTCCCGCTTCTCGAACGCCTCGACCTGGGCACGCAGCGTCTCGGCCGCGATCTCCTCGTCGAGGCCCACCATGCCGAGGTACACGAGCTCGTCCCCGTCCGTGACGCCTCCGACGGTCATGGTGAACAAGGCTGTGTCCATGCCCGAGTTCCCCAGGGAGATGTGGACCGCGTCCGGCACGCCGGGCACCGTCGTGAAGGCCGCCTCGACGCCGTTCGGGTCGCCGAACGTGCCGCACGTGTCGGCCAGCTCGCCGAAGGGCTCCAGCAGATCGGTGCCGTCCCCAGTGACCGCGACCATGCCGAACGCCCCAGCCTGGGAACCGGCCAGGCCGGTGACCGCGGCTGGGTCCACCTCGTACTGGGCCAGCGCACCGCCGAGCCCGGGCGCCTGCTGCGTGTTGATCTGCTCGACGAGGTCCGCGCAGGCGCCCGTGGGGGTGACGCCCGTCAGGCTCAGACTCGTGCTGATCGGCTCACCCCCGCCGCCGACCTGGGTCTCCATGTCCATGAACACGCCGTCGGGCGCGGTCTGGGGCGTGAGCAGGACGTCCTCGAGCGCCTCCACGCGCTCCTCCTGCTCGTCCGTGAGGTCCGAGCCGGCCCCCATCGAGGCGGACTCCGACGCGTCGGCCGACGCGGACGCCGCCACCGAGGACGCGGCGGAGGACGAGGCCGTGGACACCGCCGTCGAGGGAGCCGCGGAGGACGACGTGGCCGCGTCCTGCGTGGGGCTCGCGGTCGCGCTGACGGTCGCCGGGGAGGCCGACGACGCGTCGGAGGAGGGAGAGGAGGACGAGGCCTCGCCGCCTCCCCCACCGCAGCCGACGAGCGCGAGGGCGCCCACGGCGAGCAGGGACAGGGGGGCGGCGGTGCGGAGCATGACAGACCTCTCAGACCGGGTGACGACGATGTGACCAGTCTGACAATCCCCACAGCGCAAGGCCAGTCTTCCTCTGCCGAGGCGGACCGCGGCAGGGCCACCGGTCGATCGGCTCGCTCCGCGGGGACGGGTCGTCTCCCGGCGCCCGCCACGGCGCCCGACGCACTACGATGACCACCAATCACGGCGGCACACGTCACTCTGCCGGCTCCCTCCGACCCGCACGCCCGTCCTCCCGACGGCGGCACAGAAGGCACTCCATGACCCGCATCCACTCCCGCCTCCTCGGCGCCGTGGGGCTCACCGCGTCGGCGGCGCTGCTCACCGGCTGCGCCGTCCTCGGCGGCGACGCCGGATCCGCCGGCATCGTGTCCGACGACGACCTGAGCACCTCGTACGGCCTCGTCCAGCCCGGCGTCCTGACGGTCTGCTCCGACATCCCCTACCCGCCCTTCGAGTTCGAGGAGAAGGGCGAGCTGACCGGCTACGACATCCAGCTGGTCGAGGCGGTGGCGGAGAAGCTGGGTCTCGGGGTGAACGTGATCGACTCCTCGTTCGAGGCCATCGAGTCGGGTGCCTCGCTCACCGGCTGCGACGTGAACGCCTCGTCGATCTCCATCACCGAGGCCCGCCAGCGCGTCATGGCCTTCACCCTCCCCTACCTCGACGACGACCTCGTCCTGGTCGCGAAGAAGGGCTCCGGCATCACCGACGTCGAGTCCGCGAAGGGCCGCCGGATCGGCGTGCAGGCCGCGACCACCGGCGACGAGTACGCCCAGCAGAACGGCCTGAGCCCCGTGCAGTTCGAGGACGGCGGCATGCAGATCCAGGCCATCCAGGCCGGCACCGTGGACGCCGCCCTGGGCAACCAGTCCGTGCTGCTCTACTCGCTCAAGGACGACGATCGCTTCGAGGTGGTCGAGTCGCTGCCCACGGGCGAGCAGCTCGGCATGGCGGTCGGCCCGCAGAAGGCGCAGCTCGGCTCCGCCGTGAACCGCGCGCTGCAGGAGCTGCGCAACGACGGCACCGTGGCCGAGCTCCAGGAGCGCTGGTTCGGTCAGGCACAGGAGGACTACCGATGAGCACGCAGGCCCCCGTCTCGCCCGCACCGGCCATGAAGCCCGGCCGTGCGCGCCGCCGTCGCCGGCTGTCCCTGATCATCCAGGCGGCCGTCTTCGTCCTCGCCCTCGTCGTCCTGGCCGTCCTCATCGACTGGGGCACGCTCGCCGAGAACGTCCTGAACTTCCCCGCCGTGGCCCCGATGTTCCCCAACGTGATCCTCGTGGGCCTGGGCAACACGCTGTTCTACACGGTCACCTCGTTCGTCGTCGGCCTGCTGGGCGGCGTCGTGCTCGCGCTCATGCGCCTGAGCTCGTTCGGCCCGTACCGGTGGCTGGCCACCGCCTACGTCGAGTTCTTCCGCGGCGTCCCCGCGCTGCTGGTGTTCCTCGCCTTCGGCTACGGGGTGCCCTTCGCGTTCGGGGTGTCCTGGCCGATCCCCGTCGTCGTGATGGCGGCCCTGGGCATGGTCTCGGCCGCGTACATCGCCGAGACCCTGCGTGCCGGCCTGCAGGCCGTGCCCCGCGGCCAGATGGAGGCGGCCCGGTCCCTCGGCATGCCGACGTGGCGGGCCATGGTCACCATCGTGATCCCCCAGGCGTTCCGCATCGTGCTGCCGCCGCTCACCAACGAGGTCATCCTCCTGACCAAGGACTCCTCGCTGGTCTACGTGCTCGGCCTGGCCGCGCACGAGTACGAGCTCACCAAGTTCGGCCGCGACGGCATCTCCGCCCTCGACGCCGGCATGACGCCGATCCTCGTGGCCGGCCTGTTCTACCTCGTGATCACCGTGCCGCTGTCCCTGCTGGCCCGCCGGTTCGAGGCCCGTTCGACCAAGAAGGGGCACTGAGATGGCCCAGCAGAACCCCATCACCGGATCCTTCGGCGCGGTGGCCGCCGCGGACGCCGCCGGCGTGCACGTGGCCGGCCTCAACAAGTCCTTCGGCGCCAACCACGTGCTGCGCGGCATCGACCTCGACGTCGCCCCCGGCGAGGTCGTGTGCCTGATCGGCCCGTCCGGCTCGGGCAAGTCCACCCTCCTGCGCTGCGTGAACCTGCTGGAGAAGCCCGACTCGGGCGTCGTCACGGTCGGTGAGTTCACGGTCACGGACGAGGACGTGGACCTGGACGTGCTGCGCCGCCACGTGGGCATGGTGTTCCAGCAGTTCAACCTGTTCCCGCACCTGTCCGTGCTGGAGAACTGCACCGTGGCCCAGCTCAAGGTGCTCAAGCGGGGCAAGGCCGAGGCGGCGGACATCGCCCGTCGGCAGCTGGCCCGCGTGGGCCTGGCCGAGCTCGAGGACCGCTACCCGGACCAGCTCTCCGGCGGCCAGCAGCAGCGCGTGGCGATCGCCCGTGCGCTGGCCATGGACCCGCAGCTGATGCTCTTCGACGAGCCCACCTCGGCCCTCGACCCCGAGACCGTCGGCGACGTCCTGGCGATCATGCGCCAGCTGGCCCGCGACGGCATGACCATGCTCGTGGTCACCCACGAGATGGGCTTCGCCCGCGAGGTGGCCGACCGGGTCGTGTTCATGGACGGCGGCGTCGTGGTGGAGGCCGGCCCGGCCGCCGCGGTGATCTCCGACCCCCAGCAGCCGCGCACCCAGGACTTCCTGCGCCGCGTGCTGCACCCCACCGAGATCGACCTCTGAGCCTGCCCGCCCGGTGGGCGGGCACATGCGTGAGGGGCCCCGCCCGGACCATGGTCCGGGCGGGGCCCCTCACGCGTGCGGCGGAGGCGTCAGGCCTTCTTGCGCAGCTTCTTCAGCTCGTCACGGGCCTCGCGCAGCGCGGCGACCTGCTCCTCACGGGCGGCGTGGATCGCGGCGACCTTCTCGTCCTGGGCGTCGCGGATGGCCTGCACCTTGGCATCGCGGGCGCCCTCGATGCGGGCGGCGCGCTTCTTGGCGGCCTTGCGGCGCTTGCCGGGGCGGTTGGCCACGGAGTCGGCGGTGATGGCCAGGCCGGAGCCGACCAGGAAGATGTCCTTGGCGACGCCGGTGCCCTCCTGGGACGGACGCACGCCGTCCGCCTCGGTCATCTCCGGGGTGTTCAGGTACATGGAGAACAGGCCGCCGGAGAACGCGGTCAGGGCGGAGCCGGCGAGCCAGCCCGGGACGAACGGGGCCAGCAGGGCCGAGCCCACGCCGATCTCGGTGCCCACGAGGAACTTCTTGAACTGCTCCGGCGACAGGTTGGCCAGCGCGGGCAGGCCGCGGGCGCCCATGTCGCGCAGGCCCTGGGCCTGCTCCGCGGAGATGCCGCGCTTGTTCAGGCCGGAGTTCAGGATGAACGCGCCGGAGGCCAGGCGCAGCGGAATCTGGACGATGCTCATGGAGTCTTCCTTCCAGTAGGGCCCGCGGCACGCACGTGGAGTGGGGTGTGGCGCGAACGGTCGGTGAGCGGTCAGCACCTCTGACACTACCAACGGCAGCCCGCTCCCGCCCGCCCGGAGGCGCGACTGTGCGCGCAGAGCGGACGACGTCGGCGCCTCCACCACGTCGCGGAGGCGGTCGATGATGGACAATGGGGCGCATGCTCCCCCTCGTCACACCCCTGAGCGTGGCCGCCGCCGCGCCCACCGACTACGGCTGGCTCGGCAACATCGTCGTGGACATCATGGAGGCGGTCGGCCCGATCGGCGTCGGCCTGGCCGTCTTCGCGGAGAACATCTTCCCGCCCATCCCGTCCGAGGTGATCCTGCCCCTGGCCGGCTTCACCGCGGCCGGCGGCGCCTTCAGCCCGCATGCCGCGCTGGTCTGGGCGACGGTCGGCTCGATCGTCGGCGCACTGGCCCTCTACGGCATCGGCGCGTGGCTCGGCCGCCGCCGCATGTACCGCATCGCGGACCGCATGCCGCTGGTGGACATGGAGGACGTGGCCAAGACCGAGCGCTGGTTCATCCGCTACGGCTACTGGACCGTGTTCCTGGGCCGCATGGTCCCCGTGTTCCGCTCCCTGATCTCCATCCCCGCGGGCATCGAGCGGATGAACCTCGCGAAGTTCACCCTGTTCACGGCGCTGGGCTCCCTCATCTGGAACGCGATCTTCGTCTACGGCGGCTACGCGCTCGGGGAGCGGTTCCACGTCATCTCCGAGTACGCGGACGTCTTCTCCAACATCGTCCTGGTCCTGATCCTGGCCTTCCTCGCGACCTGGGTGGTCCTGCGCCTGCGCCGCGACGCCCGCCGCCGGAACGACCCGGACTGGCGCCCGCCGACCGCGGATGAGATGGCCGCCCGCGTCGAGGCCATCCTGGAGTCCTCCGACCACCGGAAGTGAATCGCATGCGTCCCGTCCTGCCTTCCCCCCGCCGTGGCCGCGCGACCCTCGGCCTGGCCGCCGTCGCCCTGGTGGCGCTGAGCGCCTGTGCTCGCACCGAGCCGCAGCCCGAGCCTGCGCCCGACACGACGGCGGCCTCCGCCCTGCCGTCCATGGACATGGCCCCGTTCACGGTCGAGGTCCCCTCGCACGACCTCGCGAGGGTGCCGGAGGCGAGCGTCGCCGTGCTCGAGGGCGAGGACCCGGACCACCACGGGGCGTGGCTGCAGGTGCCCGGGGCGCCGGCCTGGTCGGAGGCCATGGCCGGGGCCGTGCGCGCCCAGATCGACCAGTACCGCCGGGACACCGACCCCAGCGCGGACCCGCGCCTGGAGATCCAGCCGCAGCTCGCCGTCGTGGCCGAGGACATCGCCGCGGCCCGCCTGCTCGCCACGGAACGGCGCGGCACGGACTCCGTGTCCACCTCGCACGTGATCTGGTACTCGGCCCGCGAGGACCGCGTGCTCGAGACCGCCGATCTCTTCACCCCCGACGGCTGGGACGCGTTCCGCACCGAGGTGCGCCAGCGCATGGCCAACGACCCGGACGTGATCGGCTCGCGCCTGGACTCGGCGGTCGACGCGCCGGAGCAGGTGGAGAACCGTCGCGTCTGGGACGCGGTGGTCTTCCTCCCGGACGGCAGCCTGTTGCTCGAGGCGGACCAGGCGTCCATGGCGCCGGCCGCCGCGGGTGTGCTGACGGTGCGGATCCCCCGGGACACGGCAGCCCCCTGGCTGTCCGACCTGGGCCACGTCGCCGCGGACGCCGCCTCCGCCCCCGCCGACCTGCGTCTGCCGGACCGCTCCACCCCGACCCCCGAGGAGCAGCAGCCGGAGCCCGCCCCCGAGCCGGAGCCCGAGACGTCCTCGTGGACGGAGGAGGCCACCGGCGCACCCGTGACGCCCCCGTCCGCGCCCGCCGACACGGCGGCCCCGACGCCCAGCGCGACCACTCCGGTGCCGAGCAGCACGGCCCCGTCCTATAAGAGACAGGACGCACCCGGCCCCGACGCCGTCCCGCCGCCCGCCGAGCGCGTCCACGCGCACGACCACAATCGGGACAAGGACCCCGCCCTCGTCCGACGGGAGCCGGTCTCCTTCGTCCGGCGCGGTGCGCGCCTGAACGCGGGGCGGCAGGCCGTGTGGGACCGCCAGGCGGAGCGGGTCCTCGTGGACGTGCCCCGCGGCCGCGGCGCCACCTCGGTGGACGCCCAGGCCCGACTGGACTGGGCGGGGGTGTTCGGCCGCGAGGCCCCCCTGCTGGTCGACATCGGCTCGGGGCTGGGCGAGTCCACGGCGCAGGCCGCCGCCGACCGGCCGGACTGGAACGTGCTCGCCGTCGAGGTCTACGTGCCCGGCCTGGCCGCGCTCATGACGCGCGTGGAGCAGCAGGGCCTGGAGAACGTCCGCGCCGTGGAGGCCAACGCCCCCGAGCTGCTGGACGCCCTGCTCACGCCCGGCTCCGTGTCCGAGGTGTGGGTGTTCTTCCCGGACCCGTGGCACAAGAAGCGGCACCACAAGCGCCGCCTGGTCTCCCCCGCCTTCGCGGACCGCGTGGCGCGGGTGCTCGCCCCCGGCGGGGTGCTGCGGCTGGCGACGGACTGGTCGGGCTACGCCGTGCAGATGCGCGAGGTGCTCGAGGCGCACCCGGAGTTCGAGAACCTCTTCCCCGGGCGCGCCGCGGGCGAGGACTCCCCGCTCACGCGGGTGCGCCGCGAGGGCAGGGAGACCGAGGTGGGTGCCCAGCCGCTGCCCGCGGGCTGGGAGCGCGCGGCCGAGGAGGAGCGGCCGCTGCGGGCCGGCCTGGGTGAGGCGCGGGCCGGCGCGGCGGCCGCGGACCCCGTGGACCACGAGGGCGGCTGGGCGCCCCGGTTCGAGGGTCGACCGATCACGAGCTTCGAGGCGAAGTCCCAGCGGGCCGGGCGTCTCGTGTTCGACCTGGCGTACCGCCGCCGCTGAGCACGGGGCCCGACGGGATGGCTCAGGCCGGGGCGACCGGCCCGGCCGGATCGGCACCGTCCGGGACGGGCGGCAGCGGCAGGCCGGCCGTCACCCGCGCGGTCGCCGCGAGCGTCACAGACCCGGCGTCCCGGTAGCCCCTCGGGGCGTCCCCGGGGGCCGTCGGCGACCAGCGGGCCGTGTGGTGGCCGCGGACGGCGGCCCCCGCCAGGCCGGGCCGCGGGGCCACCGGCAGCACGGCGGCGTCCGTCCAGTCCCGACGACGGCCCACCGCACGGCCGACCCGGGCGAGGAGGTCGCCCGGGGCCAGGGCGCGGAACACCCGTCCGGACCGCAGGCCGAGGTGCGCGGCCCGGGCTGCCAGGGCGGCGGGCAGCCCGACCGCGCCCGAGACCACGAGGGCCTCGACGGGACGCTCGGCCGGCCACGGGGCCTCGGCGTCGTCGGGCTGCAGGCCCCGGTCCGCGAGCAGGCGCAGGGCGTGCGCGGCCACGAGCGAGCCGTACGAGTGGGCCTCCACGGCCCCGTGCACGGCGGTCCCGCGGGCGCGCAGGGCCGGGGCGGCGTCGTCGTCCTCCCCCGGCCCGTGGCGCAGGAACTCCCACCAGGCCCGCACATCCGCGGCGAGCATCGCGCCGCCGCGCCGGCCGGGGCCGTCGAGCACCACCCGCCAGGGCGAGGGCGCGGGGTAGCCGAGCCACGCGATGACGACGGGACGGGGTGCGCCGGCGGCACGCTGGGCGGCGGCGAGGTGGGCGGCCTCCCGGGCCGTCCCCCACATGGCCGTCTGGGGGCGGATGCCCATGCCGGAGACGAGCCAGGTCAGGTGGGTGGCGGTCGCGGGGTCCCCCGCGGCGACCACGGCGCGCGGACCGTCCGGTCCGTCGAGGACGTAGTCCAGCAGATGCCGGGCGGGCAGCTGCGGGTCCATGCCCTCCGGCTTGAGGGCGTGGACGATCCCGTCCAGGGCGCTGCGGGCCCGCCGGCCCAGGCCGTCGCGCCGGGCCATGTCGGTGCGCAGCCGCTCCCGGACGCGGGACCGTGCGGCCGCCCCGAACGACGCCCGGCTCAGTCCTGCTCGGGCTGCCACGTGAGCACCCGTCGAGGGACCGCGACGCCAGAGGGCAGCGTCCGCAGGACACCCGGGGAGGCCTGGCCCGCGGAGTCGGCCTCGCTCCGTGCCGCGGCCTGGCGGCGGGCGGCCATCCGGTCGGCGTACCGGGCCGAGACGTCGCCGCCGGAGCCCACGGTGAAGACGCGGGCCAGGCGGGAGGCGTGGTGGAGGCGGTCCACCTGGGCCGACAGTTCGACCACGGTGTCCTGCAGCTGCTCGACCTCGCGCTGCAGCGCGATCACGCGGCGGATGCCCTCCAGCGAGATGCCCTCGCCGCTCAGGGCCTGCACGGTCTGCAGCCGCTCGACGTCGGCCAGGGAGTAGCGGCGGTGCCGTCCGCCCTGGCGGGCGGGGACCACGAGGCCGAGCCGGTCGTACTGGCGCAGGGTCTGCGGGTGCATGCCCGCCATCTCGGCGGCCACGGAGATCACGAAGACGGGGGCGTTCCGGTCAGGACCCCGCTCGCGGCCGCGGTCCGCGCGGGCGGCGCCGTCGCGGGCGCTCACCAGGCGGCCTTCCGGGCCAGCTCCCGCCGCGGATCGTCGCCGGCCATGGCGGACTGCAGGGCCTCGACGGCGGCGCGGGCGTCGTCGTCGAGCTCGGTGGGCACGGTGACGTGCAGCTCCACGAGCAGGTCACCCGTCGTCGTCCCGCGCTCGACGCCGCGGCCCTTCAGGCGCAGCACGCGGCCGGACTGGGAGCCCGCTGGCACCTTCACCTTCACGGGGCGCTCCAGCGTGGGCACCTCGATCGTGGCGCCGAGGGCGGCCTCGGGGAAGGTGACGGGCACGGTGATGCGCAGGTCGTCCCCGTCCCGGTGGAAGAACTCGTGCTCGCGCACGCGCACGGTGACCAGCAGGTCGCCGCGGCCGGCCGCACCGGGCGCGCCCTTGCCGCGGGCACGGACCTTCTGGCCGTCACGGATGCCCTTCGGGATCTTCACCTCGATCGTCTCGCCGTCCGGGGCGCGCAGGGACACCGTGGTGCCCTGGATCGAGCCGCGGAAGGAGATCGTGGTGGTGGCGGTGCGGTCCGCGCCCTTCGTGGGGCGCGGCCGCGCGTAGCCGGCGTCGCCGAAGCCGCCGGGGCCGAAGCCGCCGGTCTGGCCTGCGGCGCCGCCGAACATCCCGCTGAACAGGTCCGACAGGTCGGGCCCGGACTGCGTGGTGCGGGGGCCGCCCCCGCCGCCGAACATGCCGCCGAAGACGTCCTCGAAGCCGCCGCCGTCGGCACCGCCCGGGGCGGAGAACCGGGCGCCGCCGCCCATCGCGCGGATCGCGTCGTACTCCTGGCGCTCCTGGGGGTCGCTCAGGACGGCGTACGCCTCCGAGATCTCCTTGAACTTCTTCTCGGCCGCCTCATCCCCGGGGTTCTGGTCCGGGTGGTGGGTGCGGGCGAGCTTGCGGTAGGCCTTCTTCACATCCGCATCGGAGGCGTCCTTGGACACCCCCAGGGTCGCGTAGAAGTCCTTGTCCATCCAATCCTGCGAGGCCATGGTGCCTCCTCTCGTGTGTATCGGTCAGGGGGTCGGCCGGCGGCGGGGTGGGCCGCCGGCCGACGGGGTCACTCGTCTCCGGCGGAGACCATCACCTGGGCGGCGCGCAGCACGCGGCCGTCCCGGAGGTAGCCGTTGCGGAAGACCTGGACCACGTGGTCCGCGGGCACCTCTGCGTGCGGCTGGCGCATCACGGCCTCGTGCACGGCCGGGTCGAACTCGACGCCGGCCAGGGCCTCCTGGTCGTGACGCTCGAGGCCGAGGCCGGCCAGGGCGGTGTCGAGCTTGGTCGCGATGGCGGCGAACGGACCGTCCGTCAGGTCGCCGGCGGCGCGGGCGGCGTCGATGTCGTCGAGCACCGGCAGCAGCGCGGTGACGGCCTTGAGCACGCCGGCGTCCCTGGCCAGGTCGCGGTCGCGGTCCACGCGGCGCTTGTAGTTCACGTACTCGGCCTGCAGACGGCGCAGGTCGGTCTCGAGCTCGGCCTCGCGATCCGAGGCCGCGGGCTGCGGCGCCTCGGCCCCGGCCTCGTCGAGGATGCGCTCGGCCTGGGCGAGGGCGTCGCCGTCCTCGGCCTGCTCGGCCGCGCTCTCGGCGGAGACGCGGGGCTCACCGGTCTCGGGGTCGATGCGGCGACGGTCATTGAACACGATGGGCTCCTCCTCGGAGCCGCGCTCGGCGTCGGAGGAGCCGTGCGGACGCTGCTGGTCGGCGCTCATGGTGTGTCCTTTCGAAGCGGGTGGGCGCGGCGGGTCCGCCGCGCGGGGGGGTGGTGCGGGAAGGCCGGCGGGCCGGCCTGGCAGGGACGCTGCCGGGCCGGCCCGCCGGCGTCGTGGGCCTCCGGGCGGGGCGGGCGTGGACGCCCGCCCCGGCACCGGGGTGTCAGGCCTTCTTCTCGTCGTCCTCGTCGACCACCTCGGCGTCGACGATGTCCTCGTCGTCGCCCTGCGGGGCGGCGGACTCGGCGCCGGCGTCGGCCGACTCCGCGCCCTGCTGGGCGTAGAGGGCCTCGCCGATCTTGACCTGGGAGGCCTGGAGCTTCTCGAACGCGGCGGCGACCTCGTCGTCGTTGTCCTGCTTCTCCAGGGCGGCCTTCAGAGCGTCGACGTCGGCCTGCACCTCGGTCTTGACGTCCTCGGGCAGCTTGTCCGTGTTGTCCTGCAGGAGCTTGTCCACGGAGTACGCGGACTGCTCCGCCTGGTTGCGGCGGTCGGCGGCCTCACGGCGCTTCCTGTCCTCGTCCGCGTGGGCCTCGGCGTCCTTGACCATGCGGTCGATGTCCTCCTTGGACAGCGAGGAGCCGCCCGTGATGGTCATCGACTGCTCGGTGCCGGTGCCCTTGTCCTTCGCGGAGACGTGCACGATGCCGTTCGCGTCGATGTCGAAGGTGACCTCGATCTGGGGCATGCCGCGCGGGGCCGGGGCGATGCCGGTCAGCTCGAAGGTGCCCAGCGCCTTGTTGTCCCGGGTGAACTCGCGCTCGCCCTGGAAGACCTGGATGGACACGGAGGGCTGGTTGTCCTCGGCCGTGGTGAACGTCTCGGAGCGCTTGGTCGGGATGGCCGTGTTGCGCTCGATGAGCTTGGCCATCACGCCGCCCTTGGTCTCGATGCCCAGCGACAGCGGGGTCACGTCGATCAGGAGCACGTCCTTGCGCTCGCCGGCGAGCACGCCGGCCTGCACCGCGGCGCCGATGGCGACGACCTCGTCCGGGTTCACGCTCTTGTTGGGCTCCTTGCCGCCGGTCAGCTCCTTCACCAGGTCGGAGACGGCGGGCATGCGGGTCGAGCCGCCGACGAGGACCACGTGGTCGATGTCGGAGACCTTGACGCCGGCCTCCTTGATGACGTCCTCGAACGGCTTGCGGGTGCGCTCGAGCAGGTCCTTGGTGAGGTCCTGGAACTTGGCGCGGGAGAGGTGCTCGTCCAGGTGCACCGGGCCCTCGGGGGTCACGGACAGGTACTGCAGCGAGATGTTGGTGGAGGTGGCCGAGGAGAGCTCCTTCTTGGCCTGCTCCGCGGCCTCCTTCAGGCGCTGCAGGGCGATCTTGTCCTTGGACAGGTCCGCGCCCTTGGACTTGGCCTGCTGGAGCAGCCAGTCCACGATCCGCTGGTCCCAGTCGTCGCCGCCAAGGCGGTTGTCGCCTGCGGTGGCGCGCACCTGGATGGTGGCGAAGTCGTCCTCGTCCTTGGCGACCTCGAGCAGGGACACGTCGAAGGTGCCGCCGCCCAGGTCGAAGACCAGGATGAGCTCGTCCTCCTTGCCCTTCTCCAGGCCGTAGGCCAGGGCGGCCGCGGTGGGCTCGTTGATGATGCGCTTGACGTTCAGGCCCGCGATCTCGCCGGCCTCCTTGGTGGCCTGGCGCTCGGCGTCGTTGAAGTAGGCGGGCACGGTGATCACCGCGTCGGTGACCTTCTCGCCCAGGTACTCCTCGGCGTCGTGCTTGAGCTTCATCAGCGTGCGGGCCGAGATCTCCTGCGGGGTGTACTTCTTGCCGTCCACCTCGGTGGTCCAGTCGGTGCCCATGTGGCGCTTGATGGACGCGAAGGTGCGCTCCGGGTTGTTGACGGCCTGGCGCTTGGCGACCTCGCCGACCAGGACGTCCCCGCCCTTGGAGAACGCGACGACGGACGGGGTGGTGCGGGCGCCCTCGGCGTTCGCGATGACGACCGGGTCGCCACCCTCGAGGACGGCGACGACGGAGTTGGTGGTGCCGAGGTCGATGCCGACTGCACGGGACATGGTGGGGTCCTTCCTGTCTGACGGTGAAGCGGGGGCCGGACCCGCGGGCCGGGGGCGCCGGCGCCGCAGGGACTTGAGCCTTCATGACTCAGGTTGCCACCGGGGTGGTGGACTGTCAAGTGAACCTGAGTCGACTTCACTCACTTCTGCTTCTGCGGGGGTCAACGCGGGCCGTCCGCGATCCATTCCCGGGCCCCGGGTCCATCCCTGATCCGTCCCGGTGCAGGCGCCCGGCCCTGGAAGCGCGGGGGTCTCGCGCGGTTGGATGGCAGATCACGGGGCGTCGCCGACGGCGCGCCCGTCCCGACAGAGAAGGAGCACCACCATGGCCGAGAAGAACGCCGCCGAGTACACCGTCCCGGGCCTGTCCCTGAGCACGGGCCGCCGCACCGCCGAGATCCTCCAGGGTCGCCTGCACGCCCTCAACGACCTGCAGCTCACCCTGAAGCACGCCCACTGGAACGTGGTGGGCCCCGGCTTCATCGGCGTGCACGAGATGCTCGACCCCCAGATCGAGCTGGTCCGCGGGATGGTGGACGTCCTCGCGGAGCGCATCGCCACCCTGGGCGTCTCCCCCGCCGGCACCCCGGGCGCGCTCGTGGCCGCCCGTGCGTGGGACGACTACACGCTGGGCCGCGCGACGACCCTGGAGCACCTGGCCGCGCTGGACCTCGTCTACGACGGCGTCGTGACGGACCACCGGGCCGCGATCGACGCCACCGAGGACCTCGACCCGGTCACCCAGGACATCCTCATCGACCAGGTGGCCCAGCTCGAGCTGTTCCAGTGGTTCATGCGCTCCTTCCTGACCACGGACGACGGCCGCCTGAGCAGCGCGGGCGCGGCCACGGAGGCCGCCGCCGCGGGCCGGGTGAAGGACGACCAGGCCGCGCCCGCCCCGCAGGGCGCGCGCTCGAAGAAGTCGGATGCCAAGAAGGCCACGGCCTCGAACGCGAAGAAGTCCAAGAAGAAGTGACCGCGCGCCCCTGAGGCGCCCGCATGCACGGAGGGCCCGACTGCACCGCCGGTCGGGCCCTCCGTCGCCGTCCGGGCTCAGGCGGCCCGCGCCGGCCACCAGACGCGCGGGCCGATGTCCCGCACGAGCGCCGGGATCAGCAGCGTGCGCACCACCAGTGTGTCCAGCAGCACGCCGAAGGCCACGATGAACGCCAGCTGCACCATGAACATCAGCGGGATCACCGCGAGCGCGGCGAAGGTGGCCGCCAGCACGACGCCGGCCGAGGTGATGACCCCGCCCGTGACGGTGAGGGCGCGCAGCACGCCCGCCCGCGTGCCGTGCCGCGGCGTCTCCTCCCGCGCCCGGGTCATCAGGAAGATCGTGTAGTCGATCCCGAGGGCCACGAGGAAGACGAAGCCGTACAGCGGCACGGTGGGGTCGGCGTCCTCGAAGCCGAACACGTGCCGGAACACGAGGGCCGAGACGCCCAGGGCCGCACCGAAGCTGACCACGGTGGCCGCCACGAGCAGCACGGGCGCCAGGAGCGAGCGCAGCAGCACCGCGAGGATGGCCAGCAGCATCGCGAGGATCAGCGGGATGACGACCCGCAGGTCGCGCTGCGTGGTGACGTTCGTGTCCAGCGCCTGGGCCGCCGGGCCGCCCACGAGGATCTCGCCCGAGGTGGGGAGATCCGCGAGCCGGTCGCGCAGGCGGGCCACGGTCTGCTGCGCGGCGAGGGACTCGCCCGGGTCCGCCAGGGTGGCCGAGACCAGCACGCGGCCGTCCACCACGCGAGGCTGCGGCTCCGGCGCGGACGCGGCGCCCGTCCCGCCCTCCGCCTCGAGCGCGCCCGGGGGCGGGCCCGCGGCGGTCCCGGGGGCGTCCGCGGTGACCTCCGCCTCGGCCACGCCGGGGTCCTCCGCGACGGCGGCGAGCACCGCCTCGGCGTCCCCGGCCGGGGCGAGGATCTGGGCGGGGGCGCCCGCGCCGGCGTCGAAGTGCTCGCTCAGCAGCGCCTGGGCCTGCCGGGCGTCGGAGTCGCCGAGCAGCACGTCCTCCTGGGCGACGCCGCCTGCGCGCAGCTGCAGCAGACCGCCGCAGAGGGCGAGGAGCACGACCGTCGTGGCGACCCAGACGAGACGGGGCCGGCGCGCGACGACGGCGCCCACCCGCGTCCACACCCCGTGGTCCTCCTCGAGGCCGGCGACGGGTCGGCCCGCGCCGTCGAGCGGCGGGGTGAAGGCCCGGCCCCGGGCGGCACGGCGCTCCGCGCGACGGCGCGCGCGCTCGGGGGACGGGATCGTGGGCCAGAAGGCGGCACGCCCGGTCAGCCGCAGCAGCGCCGGCAGCAGGGTCAGGGCGGCGAGCCACGCGAACGCCACACCCGTGGCGGCCACGGGGCCGAGGGAACGCGTCGAGTTGAGGTCCGAGGCCATCAGGATCAGCAGGGCGAGGGCCACGGTCGAGGCGGACGCGGTGATCGCGCCGAAGGACCCGCGCACGGCGGCCCGCAGCGCCTCCCCGACGTCCGCCCGGACCAGCAGCTCCTCGCGATGCCGGGCCACGAGCAGGAGGCAGTAGTCGGTGGCCGCGCCGATCACGAGGATCGAGAGGATGCCCTGGGCCTGGCCGTTGAGCTGGATCCAGCCCGCCAGGGCCATCCCGTAGACGGCCACGATCGCGCCGCAGAGCGCGGCCACGGCCGTCAGGAGCACGAGGACCGGCAGCAGCACGGAGCGGTAGACCGCCACGAGGATCACGAACACCACGACGAGCGCCACGAGCAGCAGCAGCCCGTCGATCCCCGCGAATGCGCCGCCCAGCTCCGCGACCAGGCCCGCCGGACCGCCCACGTGCCACTCGGTGTCTGCGGCCACGGTGCCGGCAAGGGCGGGGTCGGCGCCCGCCGGGTCCGCCACGACCTCCCGCAGGTCGGCCACCACGTCGGCCACGGGCCGCTCAGCCCCGGCCGAGGAGTCGACGAAGGCCAGGAACTGCACCGCCGCGCCGTCGTCGGAGGGGATCGGGCCGGCGACGTCGGCCACGCCCGGTACCTCGCCCAGCCGGCCCGCGAGGTCCGCGAGCGCGGGGAAGGCGGCCGCGGGGTCCGCGGTGCTCGCCGGGCCCACGACGACGGCGGGCACGGCCTCGCCGTCCTGGAACGCCGCCGCCTCCTCCCCCGCGCGGGTGGACTCCGCCGACGCCGGCAGGAAGGTGGCCTGGTCGTTCGAGGAGACGTCGCCGATCCTGCCGAACACGGGGCCGCCCAGGCCGAGCACGGCGAACCAGACCACGGCGAGCGCCGCGGCCAGGCCCAGCCGCAGCCCCCGGGAGGGACGCCCCGGCGCGGCGGGGGTGCGGTAGGCGGAGAGGTCAGGCGGGGTGGGCATGCCACCGAGCGTAGGGGATGGTTCGATGATCAAACAACCATGGGGGCTGGCTAGACTCCCGGCCATGACCACGCAGCCCCCCTCCGCCCCCGCGGAGCACCTCGCCGTGGTCCACGCGCTGCGCGTCTTCAGCGAGAGCGCGGAGCACGCCGTCGACGAGGCCGGCCGCGGCGTCGGCCTGCACCGCACGGACCTCAGAGCCCTCGCGTACCTGATGGCCCGCGCGACGGCCGGTGAGCCCGTCACGGCCTCGGACCTCGGCGCCCACCTGCACCTCACCCGGGCCTCGGCCACCGCCCTCGTGGACCGCCTGGCCGCCGCGGGCCACGTCCGCCGCCGCCGGGACGAGGGCGACCGGCGGCGCGTGCTGGTGGAGCACACGGACACGGCCCGCCGCGACGGACAGCGCGCATTCGAACCGATGTCCCAGCGGCTGAGCGCCGCCCTCGAGGGATTCTCCGCCGCGGAGCTGCGGGCTGCGGTGCGGGTGCTCGAGGCGGCCACCGTCGCACTGACGGACCCCGCACCGGAGGACCCGTGACCCGACCGGCGCTCATCGGCCTGGACGGCCGCTCGGGGTCGGGCAAGACCGTCCTCGCCGCCGCGCTCGCGGCCCGGATCGCACCGTTCGCGCGGGTCGACGTGATCGCGATCGAGTCCATGTACCGGGGCTGGGACGGACTGGCCGCGGCGGTGGGCGACGACGGCCCCTATCCGGCCGTCGTGCGCGCGCTGCGGGAGGGCGGCACGGCGACCTGGACCACGTGGGACTGGCACCGCGCCGCACCCGGTCCGCCACGGCGGACCGCGCCGGCCGACGTCGTGGTGTGCGAGGGCGTGGGCGCGCTCAGCACCGCCGCCCGACCGCTGCTCGACCTGGCGGTGTGGCTCGAGCTCGAGACCCCCGCGCGACGCACGCGGGCGCTGGCCCGGGACGGCGACACCTTCGCCCCCCACTGGGACCGCTGGGCCGCACAGGAGGAGGACTACCTGGCCCGGCACGCCCCGCGTGCCGCGGCGGACCTGATCCTGCGCCTGCCCTCCACCTGACGGCGGCGCCGCCCGGACCGGAGCGGTGCGCTCCGCTTAGGTGTAGCATCGGAGGCGGCGCGCCGCGTCCGGCCGCGTCCCACCCCAGCGCACGGAGACCTCCCCTTCCCATGGCGACACTGCTCTACCGTCTCGGCCTCGGCGCCGCCCGCCGCCCCCTCCTCGTGATCCTCGCCTGGGTGCTCGCCCTGGCCCTCGCCGTCGGCGGATTCCTCGCCTTCGGCGGCACGCTCTCCTCCACCGTCACCATCCCCGGCACGCCCACCGCCCAGGTCACGGACCGCCTCAAGGAGGAGTTCCCCGAGGCCTCCCGCGGCAGGGGCCAGGTCGTGTTCACCACCGAGGACGGCTCCCCCCTGACCGACGCCCAGCGCGAGCAGATCACCGCCCTGCTGGACGACGTCGCCGAGCAGCAGGCCGTGGAGGGCGTCGTGGACCCGTTCGAGGCCCAGGCCCAGCGGGACGACGCCCGCACCCGGCTCGACGAGGGCCGCACCGAGCTGGCCGACGGCGAGCAGCGCCTCGCGGACGGACGCCAGGAGATCGAGGACGGCCGGGCCGAGCTCGAGCGGCGCGCGGCCGAGGCCGACGCGGGCGAGCAGCGCCTCGCCGAGGCCGCCGCCCAGCTGGACGAGGGGCAGGCCACGCTCGACGCCGCGCGCGCCGACCTCGAGGAGCGCGGCCTGGAGGCCCTGCCGGCCGACGCCCTGGCCCCGCTCCGGGAGGCCGAGCAGAAGGTGGCCGACGGCCAGGAGCAGCTCGACGCCGGCCGTGCCGAGCTCGAGGAGCAGGCGGAGCGTCTCGAGGCCGGCCAGGCCGAGATCGACGCGCGGCGTCAGGAGCTCGAGGCCGGGCAGGCCGAGCTCGGCGACCGGTGGACCGAGCTCGAGGCCGGGCAGGCCGAGCTCGACGCCCAGGCCGAGCAGCTGGCCGCGGGCCGCGCCGAGCTCGAGCAGGCCCGGGACGCCGCGCTGGCCGAGGCCGAGGCCGCCGGCATCCCGGCGGAGCAGGTCGCCGCGCAGTTCGCCGACCAGGAGGCGCAGCTCGCCGCCGGCGAGGCACAGCTGGCGGCCGGTCAGGACCAGGCCGACGCCGCCCGCGCCCAGCTGGAGGCCGCCCAGGCCGAGGCCGACGCGGGCGCCGAACAGCTCGCGGCCGCCCAGGCCAAGGCCGACGACGGCGCCGCCCGGCTCGCCGCCGGCCGGCAGCAGCTGCAGGAGTCCGAGGCCGAGCTCGAGGCCGGCCGCGAGCAGGTGGCCGCGGGACGGCAGCAGGCCCTGGACGCGGCCGAGGCCGAGCTCGACGCGCAGCAGCAGAAGATCGACGAGGGCCGGGCCGAGTACGAGCAAGGCGTCGCCGAGCTCGAGGACGGCCGGGCCCAGCTGGCCGCCGGCGCGGAGCGCCTGGACCAGGCCGAGGCCGACCTCGCCGACGGCCGCGCCGAGCTGGACGACGGCCGCGTCGAGGCCGAACGCGGCGAGCGCACCCTGGCCCTCGCGGAGGACTTCCGCACCGTGTCCGAGGACGGCAGCACCGCCGTCGGGATCGTCACCTTCACGACGCCGACCCTGGACGTGACCGCCGAGGACAAGGAGGCGGTCACCGGCGCCCTCACCGGCGCGGACATCGACGGCGTCACCGTGCATCCCTCCCAGGAGCTCAACGCCACCGTGCCCTCCCTGCTCGGCCCGGGCGAGGTCGTGGGCCTCGTGGTCGCCGCGATCGTGCTGATGGTCATGCTCGGCACCCTCGTGGGCGCGGGCCTGCCGCTGGTCAACGCGCTGGTGGGCGTGGGCGTGGGCGCCTCCGGGGCGCTCGCGTTCTCCTCCGCCGTGGAGATGATGTCCGTGACCCCGGTGCTCGGGGTGATGCTGGGCCTGGCCGTGGGCATCGACTACGCGCTGTTCATCGTCAACCGGCACCGCCAGGAGCTGCGACGTGGCACGGGCCTGCACGAGTCGATCGCGCTGGCCACCGGCACCTCCGGCAACGCCGTGGTGTTCGCCGGCGTGACCGTGGTGATCGCCCTCGCGGCCCTGAACGTCACCGGCATCGGCTTCCTGGGCCTGATGGGCACGGTGGGCGCGGTCTGCGTGGCCATCGCCGTGCTCGTGGCGGTGACCCTGACCCCGGCCCTGCTGGCCCTGGCCGGCCCGCGCGTGCTCTCCCGCCGGGAGCGCGCCCGGCTCACCGACACCTCCCCGGCCGTCGGCGAGGGCGCCCACGCCGTGCGCCGCGCCCACCGCCGCGCCACGCTGTCCACGCCGACCGCCCTCGCCACGGCGCTCGCCTCCGTGGCCCTGCTCGTCCTCGTGGCCGTGCCGTTCTGGTCCATGCGCCTGGGCCTGCCGGACGGCGGCTCCGAGCCCGAGGGCTCGGACTCCCAGCTCGCCTACGAGCTCACGGCCGAGAAGTTCGGCGAGGGCTACAACGGCCCGCTCGTGGTCACCGTGGACCTGCCCGCCGGCCTCGACGAGGGGCGCGCCACGGACGCCCAGCTCGACGTCGGCGAGCAGCTGGCCGCCCTCGACCACGCGCACGCCGTGGTGCCGGCGGGCTTCAACGAGGACCGCACGGTCGCGATGTACCAGGTGCTGCCCGAGGAGGGGCCCAACGCGGTCTCCACGGAGGAGCTCGTGCGCGAGCTGCGGTCCCTGGACCCGGCCGGCGACGCCTCGAACCCGGGCGTGGCGGGGGTGACCAGCGGCTTCATCGACGTCTCGGACACCCTGGCGGAGGCCCTGCCGCTCTACCTCGGCGTGGTGGTGGGCCTGTCCCTGCTGATCATGATCCTGGTGTTCCGCTCCATCCTGGTGCCCCTGATCGCCACCGGCGGCTTCATGCTCTCGGTGTTCGCGGCGATGGGCGGCGTGGTGGCCATCTACCAGTGGGGCTGGCTGGGCGCCCTGTTCGGCGTCCACAACCCGGGGCCGGTGCTCAGCTTCCTGCCGACCATCATGGTCGGCGTGCTGTTCGGCCTGGCCATGGACTACCAGCTGTTCATCGCCTCCGGCATGCGCGAGGCCTACGCACACGGCCTGCCGGCCCGCCAGGCGGTGCTGTCCGGCCTGCGCTCGGGCCGCGCGGGGTGATGGCCGCGGCGATCATCATGATCTCCGTGTTCGGCGGCTTCATCTTCGCCGAGGACGCGATGATCCGCCCGATCGGCTTCGGCCTGGCCTTCGGCGTGCTGCTGGACGCGTTCGTCGTCCGGCTGCTGCTGATGCCGGCCCTGATGCACCTGCTCGGGGACGCGGCGTGGTGGCTGCCCCGGTGGCTGGACCGCATCATGCCGGACGTGGACGTGGAGGGCGCCCAGCTCGAGCGCGCCCACACCCCGGGGCACCCCTCCGGCCCCCTCCGGCCCCGCCCCGGACGGCGGCGCCCACCGGGCCTGACCGTCCCTCCTGACGCCCGCCCCCGGCCCCGATCGGCCGGGGGCGGGCGTCTATCCTGGGCGGATGCGTCCCACCTCCTTCTCCCCCGCCGCCGGCTCGCCCGTCCTCGTCCTGCTCGAGACGGACGCGAACGGCGCCCCCGCCCCGCGGCTCGCGGACCCGGCCGTCCCGCACCTGAGCGTCACGGACCAGGGGGTCACGCGCGGCGACGGCATCTTCGAGACGGCGCTCGCCGTCGCCGACGGCCTCGGGACCCTGCGCATGCGCAAGCTCGGAGCCCACCTCGGCCGGCTGGCCGCGTCCGCCACCGCCCTGCAGCTGGCCGCCCCCGAGGCGGCGGCGTGGGAGGCCGCCGTCGCGCTCGGCCTGCGGGCGTTCACCGAGGCCAACGACGTCGCGCCCGGGGACCGCCTCGCCGTGCGCCTGACCGTCACCCGCGGCCCGGACGCGGCCCCCGGCGCGGTGCCCGCGTCCACCGCGTGGGCGCTGCTGAGCCCGGCCCCGGCGATCGAGGACGAGGAACGGCAGCGGGGGCTGCGGGTGCTGCTGCTGGACCGCGGCATCGACTCGCAGGCTCCCGAGCGCTCCCCGTGGCTGCTCACCGGCGCGAAGACCCTCTCCTACGCCGTGAACATGGCCGCCCTGCGCCACGCCCGCGCCCACGGCGCCGACGACGTCGTCTTCACCAGCGCGGACGGCTACCTGCTCGAGGGCCCCACCTCCACGGTGCTGATCGTGCGCACCGGGGAGGACGGCGTCCGCCGCCTCCTCACCCCGCTGCGCCAGAAGGGCATCCTCGCCGGCACGTCGCAGGCCGTGATCTTCGCGGCCGCCCACGCGGAGGGCTGGGAGCTCGGCTACGGCCCGCTCGTCCCGGCGGACCTCAAGGGCGCCGAGGGCGTCTGGCTCGTCTCCTCGGTGCGCGGCGTCCTGCCGGTGCGCGCCGTCGACGGCGTCGAGATCCCCGTGGACCACGCGCTCACCGGCATGCTGCAGGCCCATCTGGACGCCGACGGCGACCCCGGCCGACACGTCAGCGGCGACCCGGTGCCCACCGCGGGCTAGGTGTAGGAGGGCATGACGTTGTTGACTCGGGCCGGTGCCAACGAGGTTGGCGGGGCGTCCCCGCAGGAGGTATGAGGCCGATGGTAGTTGTAGTGGTTCACCCACACCGCCAGGGCCTCACGC
>NZ_JABFAX010000001.1:115356-125969 GCF_017168395.1 Micrococcus sp. KRD128
GTTAGCGTGAGTCATGAGCGGGTCTCTTCTGGCAGGTGGGTTGTTGAGGAACTTCCATCCTGCGGCAGGGGCCCGCTCGTCTCATCTCAGCCCGTACCCCGTGGCAAGAACCTCATGACCCACAACAGCTAGGCTGGGGACCGGCCCGTCCGGCGTCGTCGGCCGCGGCCACAACCGCACGTGAGATCCCCGACCACGGAAGGCGCACCATGAACACGCTCGCCCAGAAGGCCCTGTCCGCCGGCATCACGCTGGTCGGCGGCATCGTCGGCTCCCGCGTGGTCGCGGGCGGCTGGCGGCTCGTCACCGGCCACAGCGCCCCGGACGACGCGGCCGACGAGACGCTGCCGCTCGTCGAGGCCCTGTCCTTCGCGTTCATCTCCGCGGGCGTCGCGGCGCTGCTGAAGGTCGCCGGCCAGCGCGGCGCCGGCGCCGCGATCCGCAAGGTGTCCGAGTCCACCGCGCACCGCGTGGACCACGAGGTCTGAGCCGTCCCGCCGCCACCACCACGACGACGGCCGCCGCCCGGAGGGATCCGGACGGCGGCCGTCGTGCTGTGCGGGGTGGTGTCAGCCGCGGCCGCGCGGCCGGGCGCCGGCGCGGCGCGGCCCGGGGTCCGCCGGGGGCTCGGCCCGATGGACGACGGCGGCCAGCTCGTCCCGGTACAGCAGCTCACGGCGGGCGTGCTTGGTGCGGTAGCCCGTGCGGCCCACCAGGTGGGAGGCCACCGGGGCCGTGACCATCTGGGTGACCCACGCCAGGAACAGCACGGGCAGCCACACCCACGACCGCCACTCGATCGCCAGCCCGGAGAGCATGAGCAGCAGGCCGAGGACCTGCGGCTTGGCGGCGGCGTGCATGCGGGCCAGCAGGTCCGGCAGCACGAGCAGGCCCACCCCGGCCACCAGGGAGAAGAAGGCGCCGCTCACGAGCAGGAACGCGGCCAGCCAGTCCAGGAGCGTGGCGGTCTCGGTCATCGGCCCTCCTCCCCGCCCGGCACGTCCGAGGTGCCGGGCACGCGCGCCTGGTCCTCGAGCGAGTGGTCCGGGCGCCGGTCCTCCGCGAAGCGCGCCACCGTCACCGAGCCGACGAAGCCGACGGCGGCGGCCAGCACCACGAGGACCACGTGGTGCGTGTGGCGGTGCACGGCCATCTCCAGGACGAGCATCCCGGAGAACACCACGAGCAGCACGTCCGTGGCGATCGCCCGGTCCAGCAGCGAGGGGCCGCGCACGATCCGGTAGAGCGCGCCGAGGGCGCCGACCACGAGCAGCGCCCCGCCGGCCCACGCGGCCAGGTCCATCGGGTCCATCAGGCCTCCTCCTTCGGGGGGCGGGCGGCGGACGGGTCCGCGGGGCCGCGGCGGTCCTCGGCCCGGGCGGCGGGGGGCGCCGAACTCGGGAAGCGGCGGACCAGCTCGAGGTCCTCCCGCGAGCCGACGGCGCGGATGATGCCCGCCTCCACGTCGAGGGCCGTGGCGCGGAAGCCCTCCACGTCCTCGTCCGTGGTCGCGTCGAGCACGTGCAGGTACAGGACGGAGCGGACCCGGTCCACGTCGAGCACGATCGAGCCGGGCACCAGGGCCAGGGCGTGGCTGACGAGCGTGATGATGAGGTCGTCGTGGCTGCGCAGCGGGACGCCCACGATCGAGCCCCGGGCGCGGCGGCCACGCAGCAGCACCACCCCGGCCACGTGGACCGAGGCGCGCACGACGTCGACGAGGAACCGCACCGTGAACACGAGGGACCACCAGGGGTTCAGCCGGCCGCTGAACGGGATGCTCGGCATCGGGAAGAGCACGAGGATCAGCAGCGCGAAGGCGAGGCCGGCCAGGGCCACGTGCGGGGCGAAGTCCTGCCACAGGGCGCACCACACGGCCACCAGCACGAGGATCAGCGGCCACTGGGCCACGACGCCCCGGATCCGGTCGGGGCGCACCACGTCGCGGCGGGCGGAGTCAGTTCCGGGCATCGTGCACCTCCGTCGGGTCGACGCTGAGGGTGGCCGCGGCCCGCTCCGCCGCGGCGTCGTCGAGCACCGCCGAGATGTAGGGCGAGCGGTCGAGCATGTCCGTGGCGGCGTCGTCGGACAGGGCGAACAGCGGGCCGGCGGCCACCGTGAACACCAGCGTCAGACCCACGAGCGCCGTGGTGGGCAGCACCAGGCCCGGCTCGAGCGGGCGGGGGCGCTCGCCACGGGCGACGGCCCGCTCGTAGGCGGCCACGAGCTGGGCGGGCGGGTGCTCCACGTCCTCGACGCGGCGCCAGAACGCGCGGGTCCACACGCGCACCACCACGAGCAGGGTCAGCAGGGACACGAGCAGGGACACGCCCACCAGCGTGTAGGCCAGGGGCGTGGCCTGCTCGACGCCGCCGCGCAGCAGGCCGACCTTGCCGAGGAAGCCGGAGAACGGCGGGATGCCGCCGAGATTGAGCGCGGGCACGAGGAACAGGACGCCCACGAACGGGGAGACCTTCGCCAGGGACCCGAGGCGGTCGATGTTCGCGGTGCCGGCGCGGTTCTCGATCAGGCCCGTGACGAGGAAGAGCGCGGTCTGCACGGTGATGTGGTGGGCCACGTAGTACACGGTGGCCGCCAGCCCCGCCTCCGTGGCCAGGCCCAGGCCGAAGATCATGTAGCCGATGTGGGAGACGAGGATGAAGGACAGGATGCGCTTGATGTCCGTCTGGGCCAGCGCGCCGAGGATGCCCACCACCATGGTCAGCGCGGCCACCACGAGCAGGAGCGCGTTGACGTGCTCCCCCGGGAAGAGCAGCGTCTCGGTGCGGATCATCGCGTACACGCCCACCTTGGTGAGCAGGCCCGCGAACACCGCGGTCACCGGGGCGGGCGCGGTGGGGTACGAGTCCGGCAGCCAGAAGGACAGGGGGAAGACCGCCGCCTTGATGCCGAAGCCCACGAGCAGCAGCACGTGCAGCACCATCTGCACGTCGCTGGGCAGCTCGCCGAGCTTCACGGCCAGGTCCGCCATGTTCATGGTGCCGGTGGCCGCGTAGACCATGGCGATGGCGATCAGGAACACCACGGAGGAGATCACGGAGACCACCACGTAGGTGATGCCGGCGCGGATGCGCTGGGCGGTGCCGCCCATGGTCAGCAGCACGTACGAGGCGGTGAGCAGGATCTCGAAGCCCACGTAGAGGTTGAACAGGTCGCCGGCCAGGAACGCGTTGGACACGCCCGCCACGAGGATCAGGAACGTGGGGTGGAAGATCGAGACCGGCCCACCCTCGTCCCGGTTGATCAGCCCCTGCGCCGAGGCGTACAGCAACACCGCCAGGGTGATCAGCGCCGACACCACGAGCATGAGGGCCGAGAGCCGATCCACCACGAGGCTGATGCCCAGCGGGGCCGGCCAGCCGCCGAGGTGGACGGCCGCGACCCCGGTGTCCCAGACCGCGGCCAGCAGCAGCGCGTCCAGCACGAGGGTGAGCACGAGCGCGGAGACCGTGACGGTGATCTGCGCGCGGGGGCGGCGCACGAGCATGAAGGTCACGGCCGCGCCCAGCACGGGCAGCATGACGGCCAGCGGGGCCAGGTCGGTCAGGGGGACGGAACCGATGCTCATGCGCGCTCCCCGCCCTCGGGACGGCGGCCGCGGGACGCTGCCCCGGATCCGGTGGGCGCCTGGGGGGCGGGCGTGGCGTGCTGCACCTGGGGCCGTGCCTCCGTCGCGTGCTCGTAGTGGGCGTTGGGGTCCGCGGCGTCGTCCAGGAACTCGGAGGACTCCTCCACGAGCTCCGCGTCGTCCTCCGCGTCCCAGGCGGGCATCCGGGCGATCTTGACGTCCTCCGCGTCCACCTCGACCTCGTCCTCGCGGACGAGCAGCCACGAGCGGTAGATCATGGCGGTCAGGAACGCGACCACGGCGAAGCCGATCACGATCGCGGTGAGGATCAGCGCCTGCGGCAGCGTGTCCGCGTACTCGTGCGGGTCCCGTCCGCGCACGAACAGCGGGGCCAGGCCCGTGCCGCCCGAGGAGAGGAACAGCAGCATGATGGCGCCGTTGTTGATCAGCACGATGCCGAGCAGGATGCGCGTCAGGCTGCGCTCGAGCACCAGGTAGATCCCCCCGGCGAACATCACGCCCATCGCCAGGAGCAGGGCCAGGTCGACGGTCATCATCGGGCGGCCTCCTGGGTGGACGGGGTGGACGGGGTGGGCATGCGCGGATGACGACGGCGGGCCGCGGCGCGCGCCCGCGCACGGCGGGCCTCCTCGCCCCGGCGGTCCACCTCACCGCCGAGCGAGCGCAGCACGTCGATCACGAGCCCGACCACCACGAGGTACACGCCGATGTCGAACGCCGTGGCCGAGACCAGCTTGAGGGCGTCGCCGAACAGCGGCAGGTCGGTGAACTCCACCACATAGGACTGCAGGATCTGCCCGCCGAAGAAGAGCGGGGCGATCCCGGTGAGCGTGGCGATCGCCAGGCCCAGGCCGATCATGGGCCCGGCCGGGATCACGGAGGCCTCCTGCAGCTCGTACCGGCCGCCGGCCAGGAACCGCAGCGTGAGGGCCAGGCCTGCGAGCAGGCCGCCGGCGAAGCCGCCGCCGGGGGTGTTGTGCCCGGCCAGCAGCAGGTAGACGGAGAGCAGCATCATGATCGGGAACAGGAAGCGGGTGACGACCTCGAGGATGATCGAGCGCCGCTCGGGGGCCATCGTGTGCCCCGCCACGAGCCATTGGCCCTTCCGGTCGTCCACGGCGAAGCTGCGCACGACGGACAGCTCGCGGGCCCCGAGCGAGGAGTCGGCGCCGAAGTCGCCGACGGAGCCGGGGGCGACGTCGTCGATGCTGCGGGCGCGCCCGTCGCGGTGCTGCAGGAAGATCAGGGAGGCCACGCCGGTGGCCGCGGCGGCCAGCACCGTGATCTCGCCCCACGTGTCCCACGCGCGGATGTCCACGAGGGTGACGTTCACGGCGTTCGTGCCGTAGCCGTCCGTGTAGGCGAGCTCCGGCATGGGCAGCGAGATCCGCTCCGCCGTGCGGGCGGCCAGCGCGGTGGCGGCGATCCACATCATGGTCAGGGCGAAGCCGCCGGCGACCGCCATGCGGGCGATCCGCCGCGAGCCGGTGCGGCGGTCGTACCAGTCCGGCGGCAGCACGCGCAGGCCCAGGATGAGGGTGACCAGGATGATGGTCTCCACGAGCACCTGGGTGATCGCGAGGTCCGGGGCGCCGCGCATCGCGAACAGGGCGGCGGCGCCGTAGCCGGTCACGGACACCAGCATGATCGCCTTGAAGCGGCGGCGCGCGCGGACGGCGAACACGGTGGCGACGGCGATCATCAGCACCACGACCAGCTGCGCCGGGGTCTGGAACCAGGCGACGTCCGCGGAGAGGAACGAGGTGGCCAGCGTGCGCTCGCTGCGCCCCACGGGGAAGAGCAGGAACGCGGCCGGCAGCAGGAACGCGGTGGCCAGGATGATGCCCAGGTAGCGGCGCAGGGAGCCGGTCTGGGTGCGCCCCGTGACCCAGATGGCGACCTCGTCGAGGGCGCCGGTGATCTTCCGGTACGTGCGCAGGGCGTCGACCGGGAACTCGACGCGGCGCTGGAACGCCTCGACTCCCGGCCGGCCGAGGGCGAGCAGCGCGCCGAGCACCCAGACCCCCGCGGAGAGGGCGAGGATGGGCGTCCAGCCGTGCCACAGGGCCAGGTAGGCCGGCGCCTCCTCCGGGTCCAGCGGCGGCAGGGAACCCGTGTGGGCGGTGATGATCCCCTCCACCGGGCCGGGCAGGAAGGCGAGCACCAGGCCGGCGAGCGCGAGCAGCGCGGCCGGGGCCAGCTCGAGGGTGGTGACGCGGGTGTGGAAGCGCGTGACGGGGACCGCGGCCCCCTCCTCGTCCCGCTTGGCGGCGAACGAGCCCCACAGGAACCGCCACGTGTAGGCGAAGGTGAGCACCGAGCCCACGGTCATGAGCACGAGCGGCGTCCAGCCCCACACGTCCGCGTGCGCCACGCCGTGGGCGGCCAGGCCCTCCAGGACGGACTCCTTGGCCACGAAGCCGAACAGCGGAGGCAGGCCGGCCATGGACAGGCCCGCCACCACGGCGACGGCGGCCAGGGCCGGGTGGCGGCGGCCGATCCCGGAGAGCTGGCGCAGATCGCGCGTGCCGGCCTCGTGGTCGATGATGCCGACCACCATGAACAGGGGGGCCTTGAACACCGCGTGGGCCAGGAGCATGGCGAGGCCGGCCATGGCGGCGTCGCGGGTGCCCAGCCCGTTGGCCACCATGAGGAAGCCGAGCTGGGAGACCGTGCCGTACGCGAGGACGAGCTTGATGTCGGTCTGCCGCAGGGCGCGCCAGCCGCCGAGCAGCAGGGTCCACAGACCCACGCCGATCACGAGGACCTGCCACATGGCGAGGCCGTGGAACTCCGGGGCCAGGCGGGCCACGAGGAAGACGCCGGCCTTCACCATGGCCGCCGCGTGCAGGTACGCGGACACGGGGGTCGGCGCGGCCATGGCGGCCGGCAGCCAGAAGTGGAAGGGGGCCTGGGCGGACTTCGTGAGGGCGCCGATCAGCACCAGGGCGACGGCGACCTCGAGCAGCCCGCGCAGCCCGGCGTCGGCCATGAGGGCGGGGGCGGCCTCGAGGACCCCGGAGATCCGCCAGGACCCGGCGAAGTGGGCCAGCATGATCAGGCCCGCGAGCATGGCCAGGCCGCCGAACGTGGTGACGATCAGGGCGGTGATGGCGGAGCGGCGGGCGAAGATGCGGTGGCCCGAGTAGCCGATCAGCAGGAAGGACAGGACAGACGTGATCTCCCAGAAGGTGTAGAGCACCATGAGGTCGTCCGTGGTGACGAGCCCGAACATTGCGCCGGCGAACGCCAGCAACTGCCCGCCGAACACCGCGTTGCGCGGCTCGTGCTCCCGGAAGTAGCGGGCGCAGTACACCAGCACCAGCGCACCGACGCCGAGCACGATCAGGGACATGAACGCGGCCAGCACGTCCATGCGGAACGCGAGCTCGATCTCGAGGTACGGCACCCACGGCACGGCGCGGTCCAGGTGCGCCGCCGAGGCCGGGACCGGCCGGCCGGCGTCGAGCGCCTCCTGCAGCGCGAACACGTGCGGCAGCTGGGTGAGCAGCCAGACGAAGCCCGCCGCGGGGGCGGCGGCGAGCAGATAGAACCCCTGACGTCCCGTCCACCGGAAGATCACCGGGGCGGCGAGCGCGACGACGAAGAGCGCGGTCAGGATGACGAGCATGCGGTCCCTTCGTCAGGCACGGGCGGGGGTACGGTCCAGCCTAGCGGAGGGATGCGCCCCACCCGGGGTCAGCGGACCGATTCCGCGCTCCGCGTGATCGGCTCCGTGACCCGGGCGAACAGCAGCCCACCGGCCACGAGCACGACGGCGATCACGGGGATGACCACCCGGTTGTCCGGGTGCAGGGCGAGCGCGAGCGTCACGAGCGCGGGCGTGATGAACCCGACCGCGCGGCCCGTGGTGGCATACAGCCCGAACACCTCGCCCGCCGTCCGCGGCGTGGTGAGCCGGCCCAGGAACGCGCGCGAGGCCGACTGCACCGGGCCCACGAACAGGCACAGCGCCAGCCCGCCGACCCAGAACGCGAGGGTGCCCGAGGCGAAGAACAGCGCCCCGGCCACGAGGACCATGGCGGCCAGCGAACCGAGGATCACCCGGCGCGGGCCGACTGCGTCGTCGAGCTGCCCGCCCACGAAGGCGCCCAGGGCGGCCACCACGTTGGCCGCGATCGCGAACAGGACCACGTCCGAGGCCGCCAGCCCGTAGACCGTGGTGCCCAGGATGGCGCCGTAGACGAACACCGCGCCCACGCCGTCGCGGAACACCGCCGAGGCCACGAGGAACCACAGCGTGTTCCGGTCCTCGCGCCACATCCGCGCCAGCGTGGACCCCAGCGCACGGTACGAGGCCGCCAGGGACTCCCGCCGCGGGCCGCCGCCGGGGGACGGCGCGGGCGCCGGGTCCGGCACGGCCACCAGCACCGGGATCGCGAACACCAGGAACCACGCCGCGGCCACGAGCGCGACCACCCGGATGTTCAGCGCCGCGTCCTCCGTGACGCCGAACCAGTGCGCGTCCCCCGAGACGAAGCCCACGAACACGATCAGCAGCAGCAGGATGCCACCGAGATAGCCCGCGCCCCAGCCGATGCCCGAGATCCGGCCGATCGTGGCCGGCGTCGAGATGTGCACGAGGATCGCGTTGACCTGCACCTCCGCGAACTCGAAGAACACCGTGCCCAGGGCGATCAGGGTGACGCCCAGCAGCAGCGAGGACTCCTCCGGGGTGACCCAGAAGCAGGCCGCGGTGCACGCGATCACCGCCGCCGTCATCACCCCCAGCCAGAGGCGGCGCCGGCCCGCGCCGTCCGCGCGCCGGCCCATCACGGGCGCGGTCAGGGCGATCACGACGCCGGCGATCGCCAGGGCCGTGGACAGCCACGCCGTGCCCCGCTCGTCCGGCCCGAACGCGTCCGAGGCCAGGTAGGTGCCGAACACGAAGGTGACCATGACCGCGTTGAACGCGGCCGAGCCCCAGTCCCACAGCGCCCACGCGGCCACCTGGCGGCGCGGGGCGGCGGAGGCGACCGGCGGGAGCGCGACGTCGGTCATCGCTCGATGCGGGTGAGATGGAAGTCGCGGTGCGCCCGGGAGGCCGTGGGCCCGCGCTGACCCTGGTACCGGTTCTGGTTGGCCCCGGTGCCGTACGGCGACTGGGCCGCCGAAGAGAGCCGGAAGAAGCACAGCTGGCCGATCTTCATCCCCGGCCACAGCGTGATGGGCAGCGTGGCCACGTTGGACAGCTCGAGCGTGACGTGCCCGGAGAAACCGGGGTCGATGAACCCGGCGGTCGAGTGCGTCAGCAGGCCCAGCCGCCCCAGCGAGGACTTGCCCTCGAGGCGGGCGGCGAGGTCGTCCGGCAGGGTGACCTGCTCATAGGTGGAGCCGAGCACGAACTCCCCCGGGTGCAGGATGAACGCCTCGTCCGGATCCACCTCCACCAGCCGGGTCAGCTCGTCCTGCTCCTGGCGCGGGTCGATGTGCGCGTACCGGTGGTTGTCGAAGAGCCGGAAGAACCGGTCCAGGCGCACGTCCACGGACGCGGGCTGGACCATCGCCGGGTCGAGGGGGTCCAGGCCCACGCGGCCGGAGTCGAGCTCGGCGCGGATGTCGCGGTCGGAGAGCAGCACGGCTCAGTCCATTCGCACGACGACGGCCAGCGGGGTGCGCTCGCGGCCCTGGCCCAGCGGGTTGTCCGCGAAGGCGGCCTCGAGGGCGGCGGCCGACGCGGCGGTGTCCTTGCCGAGGGCGTTGCGGCCGATGTCGTTGGCGTCCATCACGACGGTGCCGGCGAAGGAGGCCTTCGCCCAGGCCGGGATGTCCGCCGCCCGGATCATCGCCGAGACCTCGGCGGCCACCCGGTCCGGCTCGGCCGGGGGCAGCTTGGCCGAGACGTTGGCCGGGAACGTGGAGTAGGTGGTGGGCCCGTCGATCGCGCGGACGTTGCCGCCCACCACGTTGTAGAACACACCGCGCTTGCCGGCGACCTTGCCGGCAGCGCCGGCGGCCGCGGAGAGCACGATGCGCGGCAGGCCGGCCTCCTGGATGGCCAGCTGCATGGTGGTGGGGTCGCCCAGGCCGATGCCCGCGGGCGTGCGGGTGACCAGGCGGGAGAGGGCGCGGGCGGCCACGGAGGGGCGGACCTCCCAGGTGTAGTAGGAGCGGCCCTGGGTGATGGCCACGATCTTCTCGGACACGGAGAAGTGCCACGGGGCGTCCTGCGGCATCGCGTCCGCGGGCAGGTCGCGGAAGAAGTCCTCGATCTCGCCGCGCAGGTAGGCCTGCAGGTCCGTGTCCCGGTCCACCAGGCCGGTCTGCACGGGGAAGCGGCGGTAGCGGCGGCCGTCCTCGGCCGAGACCAGGTCGAGCTCCTTGCCCGGGTTCGGCTCGTGGTCCGGCTTGGCCGGCGCCGGGGCGGCCGCGGCCTCGTCGACCGCGGCGGCGGGGCTGGCCGGGGCGGCGTCGGGGTCCACGGCGTCGCGCAGCCACAGCTCGAGGTTGAGCAGGCGCCAGAAGCGCTCGGGGTCGTGCCGGCGCGGGTGGGCGAGGAAGTCCTCGAACAGCGCGCGGACGGTGGGCGCGTCGGCGTACGGGCGGGCGGCGAACGAGTCGGAGGCGAACACCTCCCGGGCAGGCTCGCGCAGGGCGAGCAGCAGGCCGGCCGCGGCGTCGTCGTCCGCGGGACGGGCCGGCGGGAGGACGGCGTCCACGAGGCCGGCGAGACGCCCGCGCGGCACGCCGCGCTCGGCGGGGCGCTCGTGCGCGTGGGCGTCGACGAAGGCGGAGTTCAGCAGCGCCTCGACGGGCACGTCGGCGCGCTCGCGGGAGTCGGCCAGGCGGGCGGCGACGTCGCGGCGGGTCGCGGTCAGGGTGCGCGCGGCGCCGCGCAGGCCACGGGACGCGTGGGCGGCCGGCGGCGTCGGGGCGGGGCGGCCGCGCATGTGCGCGGTCGAGACCAGGGGACCGCCGTGGGCGCGGATCGCGGCGCGGATCGACTCGAGGTCGGCGACCGGGGACGGCGTCGCGGCGGGGG
>NZ_JABFAX010000001.1:126069-146578 GCF_017168395.1 Micrococcus sp. KRD128
GTGCGGGCCGGGGACCGCCCACGAGGAAGGGACGGTCTGCCTCCCCGAACGCGAGGTAGCGGTACACCGCCGCGTCGTCGGGGCGGGCGGGGACCTGGGCCGCGTCGGCCGTGGTGTCGCGCATGGGACGTCCTTCCGGGACGGGGGCTTCCGGACGCGTCCGGCCGCGGCCGGGCGCGGTTCGGACTCTACCAGCGGCCCCTGGCGCACTTTCGTTCGGGAAACGGCGGCCCCTGGCGCACTTTCGTTCGGGAAACGGCGGCCCCTGGCGCGCTTTCGTTCGGGAAACGGCGGCCAGGACGTCGACGACCCAGCCACGACCTACGAGGTGCGGCATGAGCGTGGATCCTCACACCCTGCCGCCCGTGCTGACGGCCGCGCTGGCCCTGGCCCTCGTCACGGCCGCCACGAAGGTGGCCACCGGCTACCTCGCCGCGAGCGGGTGCGGCCCTGACGATCCGCGGGGAGTTCTCCATCGTGATCGCCGGGCCGGTGCTCACGCGGTACGCGGACGCGTTCGGTCGCTCGCGGGCCCGGGCGGCGACGCGGCGGGTGCGGTCGCACGAGGTCGCGGCGGCAGACCCGGTGCACTGACGCACGGGCCCGCGGGGCTCGATGACGACGCGGGGCCGGGCCACCGGCCGGGCTGGTGTAAGGTGGTGCCCGCGCCGCAGGCGGAAGCCGAGCGGTTGCGCGGGCGTAGCTCAATGGTAGAGCGCTTGCTTCCCAAGCAAGATACGCGGGTTCGATTCCCGTCGCCCGCTCCACACCACGACGACGGCCCCGGGCCCCTCACGCGAGGGACCCGGGGCCGTGTCGGTCCACGCCGTCCCGCTCGCCTCACCGGCCCGCGCGGATCTCGCGCAGCCGGCGTTCCAGGTCGACCGGCAGGTCCGCGGCGAAGCGCGGGTCGAGGTCGGGCCCGGCGTCCGCCAGCCGGTAGACACCGTCGGCGCGGTCGAGGAACCCGTAGTCCACGAGTTCGCGACGCAGCGTGGCCACGTCCTCGTGGGCGGGGCGCAGCAGGTCGTTGACCTCGGCCTCCGCGTAGGCGCGGCCCGCTCTGAAGCGACGCAGCAGCTCGAGAAGGACGGCCACCCGCGGCTTGCGGCGCGCAGGGATGGAGCGCAGCCGGTCCCCGTCGAAGAAGCGGGCGAGCACGGTCGCGTGGTAGCGCTCGGCGGACTGCCACTCGTCGGCGAGGGCCGCCGCCGCGGCGGTGTACCGCTCACCGGTGACGGCCATGCGGGCGCGGATCAGGGTCTTGAGGTCGGACTGACGGGTCATGGTGCATCCTCGCAGGCGCGCTCCCGGCCATGCCGCGCCGCGGGTCGGGGACGACGTCCGTCGCGTGCGGGTGAGCCCGAGGATCCGCTCCCCTTCGCGCCGGGCTGCAGGGCCCTGCCGCGCGGGGCCGGGCCGCGTGGCGCGCTCGGCGGTGGGCGCCGCCGTCGTGATCCAGGCTAGCCGACGCCCGCGGCGTAGGATCGCGCCATGCACCTGACCCCGCCGCGGACCGCCCCACCCCGACCCGTGGAGGCCCGTCCGTGACCCAGGTGCTCTCCGGCTTCGCGGTCGTGTGGGTGATCATCCTCGTGGGCGTCCTGGTGGGGCGCACGGGGGTGCTCGGCGAGCACGGCCGCACCGTGCTCTCCCGCGCGGCGTTCTTCATCGGCAACCCGGCGCTGCTGTTCGTCACGCTCTCCCGCGCGGACGTGGGCGCCGTGCTGGGCCCCCAGCTGTGGGTGGCCTCGCTGTCCGCGTTCGCGGCGGCCGCACTGTACCTCGCAGTGACGATCCCGCTGTTGAAGGGCCGGCCGGCCTCGGAGCGGATCATGTCCGCGCTCAGCGCCTCGCTCGTGAACTCGGCGAACCTCGGCATCCCCATCGCGGCCTACGTCCTCGGCGACGCCGCCCTGGCCGCCCCGGCGCTCATCTTCCAGCTGGCGATCTACACGCCGCTCTACGTGGCCGCGATGGACGCCGCCACCGCGCGCGAGGCCCGGCGACGCACGACGGCGGGCCGGCGTCGTGCGGTGCGCCGCTCCCCCGGGCGTGCCGTGGCCGACCAGGTCCGCCACACGGTCACCAACCCCCTGATCCTGGGCTCGGTGGCCGGCCTGGTCTTCTCCCTTACCGGCTGGTCATTGCCGGGCCCCCTTATGGAGTCCGTGGAGCTCATCGGCGGGCTGTCCATCCCGGCGATGCTCCTGGCGTTCGGCATGTCGCTGGTCGGCTCGCGGCCGCTCGAGCGGGCCGGCGGGCGACGCGCGGACGTGCTGCTCGCCTCGGCGGTGAAACTGGTGGTCCATCCGCTGCTGGCCTGGCTGCTCGCGCAGTTCGTGTTCGGCCTGGACGCGCGGCACGTGTTCGTCGCCGTCGTCCTGGCCTCCCTGCCCACCGCACAGAACGTGTTCGTCACCGCCGTGCGCTACGACACGGGCCTGCGCGTCTCGAAGGACACGATCCTGGTCACCACGATCGTCGCGATCCCAGCCATGATCGCCGTCGCCCTGCTGCTGGCCTGACGCCGACGACGACGGCGCCCGGCCCGGTGCCACGCGCCGGACGCCTCGCCGCGGCTCAGACGTCCCGGCGGATCAGCTCGTCCAGCCCCGTGGGCGAGAGCAGGTACGGGGCGACCTCGAGCACGGTGCGCGCCCCCGTCTCCCCCTGGGCCTTCAGTCGCGCGGCGGCACGGCCGTCGCCGGACGGCGTCGGAATGGCCCTGCGAGAGGCCCTTGCCCCAGAACGTGTTCTGCTGCGGCTGCGGGAACAGCGCCGCACCCAGCACCCGGTTCAGCGAGAACAGGCCCGGGTCCCAGCCGGTGGAGATCATCGCCACGTGCCCGCCCTCCCGGGCCGCGGCGTCCATCTCGGCGCGGTGCCGCGGGATGAGCTGGTGGTTGTCGTCCTGGTGGGGTCGTGGTCAGGTCGGTCCCGCCGGCCTAGGCTCGGCGCCGCGGGGCGCCGAGTCCGCCCGCCGGACCGCGCAGCAGGAGCACGACGACGGCGACCAGCCCCGCCAATGCCAGCGCGCTGACCACGTAGATCGGCCAGGCCCACGGGCTGTGGTCGCCCCCGCCGATGCCGTAGGCGTCCGCGAGCGCCATGCCCGGCCCGAACGAGGCCATGAAGTAGGCCGGGGACGCGGCGACGAGCGAGGCGAGGCCCAGGGCGAGGACCGCCAGCGGGTCGACCTCCTCGCGACGCCACGTGAGGAACCACAGGATCGCGGCCACACCGAGCCCGGCCGCCAGGATCACGGCCGAAAGGACGAAGGGGATGCCGAGCTCGCCCGCCGCGCTCAGGTCCGCGTAGATCCTCCCGAGGCCACGGTCGCCGGGCGCGGCGGCCAACGGGTTGAGGACGAACACCTGCAGGGCCGCGAGCGCCGCGACCGCCGCGACGACGCCCGGGACCACCGCACCTGCGGCTGTCGCTTATACACATCTAAAAAAAAAAGCGGTGAGTGCCGACGCGCTGGCCACCATCGGCGGGGCGACGGGCGGAAGGGGACATGCGGCCAGGCTAACCGCTCGCCTTCGCCGCGGACACGAGAGCCTCCGGCGCCGTTTCGTCAACGAAAGCGTCTGCGGAGGCTCCTCCGCCGCCACCGTCTCGTCGACGACGGCGGCGGGTGAGGTCAGCGCACGCCGGCGCCGGAGAGGGTCTTGGCCCAGGCCTCGATGGCGTCCCAGTCGCGGAAGTCGCCGTAGTGCTCGTTGCGGGAGAGCTTGAGCTTGAGCTTCTCCAGCCGGCCCAGGCGCTCCTCGACGAGCGCCCCGCGGAAGTAGGCCACCTCGCGCGGACCGTAGGACTCGAGCTTCTCCCGCACCGGCCGGGCCAGCTCGGGCGCGCCGCCCGAGGCCAGGATCACGAGCGGCAGGTCCGCCAGCTCGGCCCGACGGGTGTCGAGGAACGCCCGGGCGTCGGCGGCGAACGAGCCCGTGTAGACCGGAGCCGCGACGATCACCGCGTCCGCCGTGGCCAGCCACGCGGCGGCGCCCTCGACGTCCTCCACCACGGTCGGGACGGCCTGCGACGTGCGCAGCACCTCCGCGACACGCTCGGCGATCTCTCGCGTGGATCCGTGGGCGGACGAGGTGACGATGAGCGTGGTCATGGTGGGGCGCAGCCTTCGGGGTCGGGGGCGGACGACGCGCTCAGTGTATCCCGCGCAGATCCAGGTCCAGGCGGGTCTCGGCGCCCTCCGGGGCCCGGTCCGGGGTGTGCACCGTGACCGGGATGCCCCAGTCCTGCTGGTACAGGTGGCAGGCGGCGTGGTCCGGGATCGGCTGCCCCTTCTCCCCGTCGCACGCGGCGGCCCGGGCGGTGATGTGCAGGACGCCCTCCTCGACCTCGGGGTTCAGCCGCAGCGTCCGGTGCAGCCCCGTCGACGTGCCGGCGCCCTCGAGCAGCAGCTCCTCCGGGGAGGAGGAGATCTTCAGCTGCGTGGGGTCGCCCCAGCGGTCGTCCAGCTTCTGCCCCGTGGGTGCGGCGAAGCCGATCGTCAGGTCCAGGTCCCCGGCCACCACCGGGGTGCGGGGACGCTGCGTCTGCCGCGCGCCCTCGTCCACGGTGAGGAACTCCTCCGGCACCGCCAGCCGCGTGAGCCGGTGGGCGTTGGACTCGACCACCACGATCGCGGTGTCGTTCCCGTCCGCGTCGTGCTCCACGAGCACGTCCGAGGGCTCGAGCAGCCCGCGCGCCACCGTGGTCACCGTGGCCGGGACCGCCCGGCCTGCGGCGTCCTCGCCGGCCGGGACGTACCGGCGGATCGCGCCGTTGTACGTGTCCGCGATCAGCACGGAGCCGTCCGGCAGGGCCGTGACGCCCAGCGGGTGCTGCAGGCGCGCGCGGTCCGCCTCCCCGTCCACGTGGCCGAAGTCGAACAGGCCCGCCCCGACGGCGGTCCCGACCTCGCGGCACCCGTCCTCCCCGGTCCGCACCCAGCGCACCGCGGAGGTCTCCGAGTCCGCGACCCACAGCGCACCGTCCGCGCCCACGGACAGCCCCGAGGGCTGCGCGAACCAGGCCCGTCCGGCGTCACCGTCCAGCAGGCCCTCGAGCGCCGTGCCCGCGTGCACCGCGAGCGCGCCCGTGACGGGGTCGAAGTCGAAGAGCTGGTGCGTGCCGGCCATCGCGATCACCACACGCCCCAGGGCGGGGTGCCACACGACGTCCCACGGGGAGGACAGCGAGATCGCGGTCGGCTCCCCGGGCAGGTCCGCGAGGTCGACGGCGACGTCCTCCTCGTCCTCGACGGCGGCGGCCTCCTTGGCGCGCTCGGAGTCGATGAGCTTCTGCACGCCGTTGCCGGCGAGGGTGCTGACGTGCCCGTCCGACAGGCGCAGGCCCCGCAGCCGGTGGTTGACGGAGTCCGCCACGACCACGTCGTAGCCGACGCGCTCCGCGACGTCCTCGGGCAGCAGCGCCAGGCCCTGGGGCTCGTTGAACAGCGCCTCGTCCGGCCCGCCGTCCGCGTGGCCCTTCTCCCCGGGCGTGGGGAATGCGAGCTCGGCCTGGCCCGCGCCCGCCGTGGCGGGGTCCCCGCCGCCGAACGCGCGGAGCACCGTGGTCAGGTCCTCGGCGACCTCCAGGAGGCGGTGGTGGCCGGTGTCCGAGACGAGGAACGAGCCCGGGCGGGAGCCGCGGCCGCCGAGGGACACGGCCTTGCCGGGGAACGACAGGTCCCGGGCCACGGGCGCGGGCGGGACGTAGGGGCCGGAGCCGCGGTGCAGCGTGCCCTTGGCCTCGTGCTCGGCCACGAGCTCGCGCACGAGGCCGTAGAGCCCGGCCACGTGCCCCTCGCCGGACAGGTGCGCGGCGATGTAGCCCTCCGGGTCCACCACCACGAGGGTGGGCCACGCGCGCGCCGAGTACGCCTGCCACGTGGTCAGCTCGGGGTCGTCCAGCACGGGGTGCTCGATGGCGTAGCGCTCGACGGCGGCCGCGAGCGCGTCCGGGTCCGCCTCGTGCTCGAACTTGGGTGAGTGCACGCCCACCGTGACGAGCACGTCCGCGAACTCCTCCTCGAGCGGGTGCAGCTCGTCCAGGACGTGCAGGCAGTTGATGCAGCAGAACGTCCAGAAGTCGAGGAGGACGACCTTGCCGCGCAGGTCCTCGAGGGTCACCTGCTCGCCGCCGGTGTTCAGCCAGCCGCGGCCCACGAGCTCGGACGCGCGCACCCGGGTCGCCGCGCGCGGCACGGCGGCGGGGGCGTCAGCGGACGGGGCGGGGTTCGGGGTCTGCGGTGCGGTCATGCCCACCATCATGGCGCACGTCCCGGACGCGTCAGCCGTGAGCGGACGCCGGCGGCGTCACAGGAGGAAAGACGACGCCGCCGGGCGGGTCCGGCTCAGTCGGCTGCCAGGGCGGCGGCCAGCATCTCCTCGGCGATGAGGGTGAACTCCTTGCGCCCGGCCTCGGGCCGGCCCACGAAGGAGACCATCACCACGGCGTCGGAGGTGACGGCGGTGAGCACCTGGGCCGTGAGCTGGGGCTCGGACTCCGAGGCCAGGGTCCGCTCCCACACGAGGGCGGACTGCGCGGGGGTGCCGTCGGACAGCGGCGCGTCGGAGACCTCGAGGCGGTAGTCGACGGTCGCGTCCCCCTCCTGCACGGTCATGGTCATCTCGCGGCAGTCGGCGCGCAGGGCGTTGACGGTCTGGATGTGCCGCTCGACGTCCTGGCGGCCCTGGCCCGTGAGCCGGGCGACCTCCACGGTGCCCGTGCCCGTGAAGGTGTCGGCGCCGACGTCCACGCGCGTGGCCTCGGCCCCGTCGAGGGCGATCGGCGAGAAGTCCAGGGCGGTCAGCGGCGCCTTGCACTGCGCCGGCTGCACGGTGGTCCGGTCCGCGTCCGCGCGCCGGTCCCGGGAGTCCTCGCGGGCCGCGTCGATCTCCTCTGCCGTGGCGGCCCGCTGCCGGACGAAGCCGAACGTGGCCGCACGCTCGGCCGCGGCCTCCGCCATGCGCTCGTCCTGACGGTCGCCCAGGCCGAGCCCCTCCGGGGCCGCCGACTCCGTGGGCGCCGCGGTGCCGGCGTCGTCGTGGACTCCGTCCGCGGGCGCGGACGCGGCGGCCGGATCGTTGTCCCCGGCCGCGCAGCCCGTCAGGGCCAGCAGGCCGGCGGCGACGGCGGCCACGAGGCGTGGCCGACCACGCCGGGGCGCGGCCGGGCGAGCGAGGGGACGTACACGGTCAGCGGACATCACGGGCCTCCTCGGGGCCGGTGGAGGAGTCACGGGCCACGGGCTCGGCGTCGCTCGGGGCGTCGGTGACCGGGGTGCCGCGCATGTGGGCGTACATCTCGTTCCAACGGCGCAGCTCCGCGTCGCCGTCGCGGTCGGCCTGCCGGTCCAGCCGGTCCGCGTTCTTGCGGTCGCTGCGATACCAGAGCACGGCCACCATCACCGCCATCATCACGGTGGGGAACTCGCCGATGCCCCACATCACCGCGCCGCCGATGCGCTGGTCCTCCAGGGCGGTGGGGCCCCAGTCGCGGCCCATGTTGCCGAACCAGGACGCCTGCATCAGGCCGGTGGAGGTGGTCATGGCGACGCCGATGAAGGCGTGGAAGACCATCGTGGCCATCAGCAGCACGAGCCGCAGGGCGTACGGGGGCCGGCGCGGCAGCGGATCCGAGCCGATCATGACCAGGGCGAACAGGAACCCGGTCAGCAGGAAGTGGACGTTCATGAACTCGTGGCCCACGTGGGTCTGCAGCGAGAACCGGAAGAAGTCCGTGTAGTAGAACACCAGGATCGAGCCGGCGAAGTTGACCCCCGCCACGATCGGGTTCGTGATGAACCGACCCCACGGGGAGTGCACGATCCACAGGATCCACTCGCGGGGGCCGCGCGTCCCGTCCGTGCGGGCCGACAGGGCCCGCAGCGCCAGGGTGATGGGTGCGCCCAGGACGAGGAAGACGGGGCTGAGCATCGTCAGCGTCATGTGGCCCACCATGTGCGCGCTGAACAGGACGCGGCCGTACACGGCCGGGGACCCGGAGGTCGCCCACAGCAGCACGGCCAGCCCCACGAACCACGCGACGGTGCGCAGCACGGGCCAGCGGTCGCCGCGGCGGCGCAGCTGCCACACGGAGCGCAGGTACCAGAGGGACAGGAACGCGATGATCGCGACCCACAGCCAGTCGAACCGCCACATCGTGATCCACCGGGCGCCCTCGAGGGCCGGCGGCAGCTCGTAGCCGGTGAGGATGCGGGCCGGGGTGGCGTCCGGCGCGATCTCCTCCGGCACGGGCGGGGCCGTCCGGGAGAGCACGGAGGAGACACCCATGACGGCGCCCATGATCACGGCCTCCACGGCGATGAGCTGCCACAGCAGGCGACGCGCGGGGGCGGGGCTGGGACGGTCCGGGCCGGCGTCGAGGCGGGGGATCACCCACCGGCGGTGCAGCAGACCGATCAGGCCGAGGCCCAGGGCCGCCAGGAACTTGGCCGACACGAGGATGCCGTAGGGGCTCAGCAGCTGGGCCGGATCGTCCATGCGGATCGACGCGTTGACCACGCCGGACAGCGCCACCGTGACCAGGCCCAGCCCGGCGAGCACGGAGTAGCGGGTCAGGACCGTGTGCAGCAGGGGCGCCGGGCCCTGCCGGCGCAGGCTGCGGCCCCGCCCCTGCGCCCCGTTGGGCCCCACGAGGGTGTCCGAGATCGCGACGAGCACGAGCAGTCCGCCCACCCACACGACGACGCCGAGCAGGTGCAGGCCGATCGAGTTCACGGCGCCGGTGTGGTCGTCACCGCCCGCCGCGTGCCCGATCAGGGCCAGGGGCACGAGGGCGAGCATCGCCAGGATGCCGGTCCAGAACAGGCCGTTGTGGGAGCGGACGGCGATCGCCAACGTGGTCACGACGGCGGCGATCACGGTGACCCAGAACCACGCCTGGCCCACGGAGATGCCGACCACGTAGGCCGCCAGGCCGTCCGTGAAGCCCTGCCCCGCCGTGACGGGGATGCCGGCGAGATCCGAATAGGACAGCACGCCGACGGACAGCGCGGCCACTGTCCACACGCCGGCGCTGACGGCGGCGATCCGCATCACGCGGGTGAACGCGGGGTGCTCGGGCAGCGGTGCGGCGTCCGTGTCCTCGCGCCGCTGCCGGGCGGAGCGGTGCCACCGTTCCGTGCCCGCCGCGTGCGGCGGCAGGACCCCGGCCGCGAAGATCAGCGCGGCGATGGTCAGGGACATCGCCAGGTTGGAGACGAGCTCCCCCACGGGCACGCCCCAGCGGGTGATCCACCCCGGGTCGGAGAGCTGGCGCGCGGCCGTCACGCCGGTCAGCCAGCCGGCGGCGGCGAGGCCGGCGGCTCCCGCGGCGGCCACGAGCACCCAGATCCACCGGGGCACACCGACCGGCCCCGACGGACCGGAGCGGGCGGCGTCGTCGTTCTCAGCGGGGTGGCTGCCCCGGGCGGGGGCGGTGGCGGCGGACATGGGGTCCATCCTCTCAAAGCGTGCGGACGCCCGACGACGACGGGAGCGGCCCGCCGTCGTCGGGCCCCTGGGTCAGGCGAACAGGGCGTCGCCCACGAAGCCGCCCTCGGCGCAGCCGGGCGGGATCGCGAAGACCGCCGAACCGACGGGCACGGTCCACAGGTTCAGGTGGTCCGACTCGGCGAGCCGGGCCTGGACGGGGACGAACTGTCGGTCCACGTCCGCCTGGTAGGCGGCGAAGATCAGGCCGGAGCCCGCCTCCAGCGCCCCGCGCGGGTCGTCGTAGTTGTAGCCGCGACGCAGCATCCCGTACTCGGGCTCCTCCCCGCGGGCCCGCCGCAGGTGCGCGATGTCCGAGATGACCGGGAAGCCCGTGGGGCCGACGGCGTCGAAGTCCGGCTCGTCGTGCTCCTGCTCCCCCGTGAGGGGGGCGCCGGTGCCGAGGCGACGGCCGATGACCTTCTCCTTGGCCGGGCGGTCGAGCTCGTCCCACGTGTCCATGAGCATCTCGATGCGCCGGATCACCACGGACGTGCCGTCCGGGATCCACGGGGTGACGCCCACCTGCTCGGCGCCCACGCCCCACACCACGCGGTCCAGATGCGGGGTGCCCGCGGCCGGGTTGCCGGTGCCGTCCACCTGCCCGAAGAGGTTGCGCATCGTGGTGCCGGTGGGGTGGGCGCCGCGGGCGGAGCGGAAGCCCTCCTGCACCCAGCGCTCGGTGGCGAACGGCCGGGCCGCCTTGAGGAGCATGCGCCGGGCGTGGGCCACGGACATCCGGTCGTCGCCGCAGATCTGCAGCAGCAGGTCGCCGTCGCTGAACGCGGGGTCCAGGCGGTCGATCTGCTCGAACGCCGGCAGCGGGCGCAGCCAGGCCGGGGCCCGGTCCGGGGCCACGCGGCGGACGAGCTCCGGGCCGAAGCCGAACGTCACGGTGAGCCGCGCGGGGGCGGCGGCGAGCTCCGGCTCGGTGTCGGCGATCGTGGCGCGGCCCTGGGTCAGGCGTGACGCGTCGTCGGTGAGCAGGCGCAGCATCCGCTCGATGCGCACCCGGTCCGCGTCCTCGCGCAGGTCGAGGGCGAGGAAGACGGCGTGGGCCTGGGCGGGGGTGTCGACGCCGGCCTGGCGCGGCCCGTGGAACGGCACGGTGTCCGTGCCCACGGGCGAGCTGACGGCCACCCGGGCGGCCTGGCCGCCGGGCTCGGCCCAGCCGGCCCGGCCGACGTCGCCCTCGATGCCGGTGTCGCCCATGACCTCGGGGGGCGAGGCCACCGCCCCGGGCGCGGCGGACGCGCCCGGGGCGGTGGAGGCCGACGCGTGACCGGCGCCGTAGCCGAGTGCCGTGCCCAGCAGGCCGCCGCCCACCGCGCCCGCCCCGAGGAGCAGGCCGCGGCGGGAGGGGCCCCCCGGGGCCGGGCGGGCGTCCTCGCGCCCGTCCGGCCCGTGGTGGTCGTCCGACCGGACGGCGGGGTCAGTGGTCGGCATGGTCCTCCGATTCGTGGGAGTCGCCGCCGTGGTATGACTCGTTGGCGCCGGTGAAGGGCCGGACCACGGAGGTGACCTCGAGGGTGGAGCCGTCCTCCAGCTCGAGGTCGTAGGTCACGTCCTCGCCCGGCTCGATCGGGTCGGTCAGGCCCATGAACATCACGTGGTTGCCGCCCGGGGCGAGCTCGAAGCTCCCGCCGGCGGGCACGGTGAAGCCGTCGGGGCTCTGCTGCATCACCATCTGGCCGTCCTCGCCGGAGACCATCTCGTGGAGCTCGACCGTCTCGCCCAGCTCCGAGCGGACGCCGACGATGTGCAGGTCCTGGTCCGAGGAGTTCTCGAGCATGCCGAAGGAGCCGGTCATGCCCTCCTCGGTGGCCTTCGTCCAGGGGTCGGTGATCGTGAGGCCGGCGGCCTGGCCGTCCGCGGTGGACGCGGCCGACGAGGCGTCCGTGGCCGGCGCGACGCTCGAGGCGTCCGACGCGCTCGGGGCGGAGCCGGCGTCGTCTCCGGCGCAGGCCGTCAGGCCGAGGGCGGCGACGGCGAGCACGGCGGCGGCGCCGAGGCGGCGAGGGGCGCGGGGGGAGGTGGTGGTCATGTCTGTGGGGTTCCTTGTCATGCGGGCGCGCGACGACGCGCGGGGCGTGCGGGCGCGCGAGGGCGGGGCCGGTCCCCTCAGGGGCCGGCCGGGGGTCAGAGGTCAGCGGCCGTCGTCGAGGTGGCCGAGCGCGCGGGCGCGGCGGCCCATCAGGAGGAAGGCGACCACGAGCACGGCCAGGCCGGCGATGCCGACGACCCACACCCAGGCGGGCAGCGCGTCGGTGTCCGCGGGCTGCGCGGCGTCGGAGCCGTCCGCCTGCGCGGTCGCCTCGGCCGACGCGGCGTCGCCCTGGCCTGCCGTGGCCTCCGGGGAGGCGGCGGTCGAGGCCCCGGCGACGGCGGTGCCGCAGCCCTGCGGCGCGGTGCCGGCGGCCGGTGCGGCCGGGTCGTCCACCGCGAAGTCGAACGAGCGCTCCTCGGAGTGTCCGTCCGAGTAGACGGCGCGGTAGGCGACCTCGTAGTCGCCGTTGGGCAGGCCCTCGCACAGCGGCGCGGAGAAGGTGGAGCCGTCCACGGTGCCGGCGGCGGACTGCCACTGGTTGCCGTCGGCGTCGCGGACCTGCACGAGGTTCTGGATGCCCTCGCCGTCGATCAGCTCGCCACTGAAGGTCAGTGAGACCTCCGACGGCGCCGTCGTGGCCGTCTCGCCGACCGCGGGGGCGGTGCGGATGAGCTCGTCGTGCGCGGCCGCGGGGGCGGCTCCGGCGACGACGAGGGCGGGCAGCAGGGTGAGTCCGACGGCGGCGCGAGCGGCGCGGCGGACAGGGGTGGTCTGGTGATGCATGGTGGTGTCCTCACGGGTCTGCCGCGGTCCCGGACGGGAGTCGCGGGCGGACCGTTCCGAAGGGTCGTCGGGCACGGTCGGGCCTCGAGACGCGGACGGAGCCGGCGTCCTCAGGCCGCGAGGGCGAACGGCGGGCCGCGCCGCCCCGGAGAGCTGAGGAGGGCGAGGGACGTCGCCGGCCGGAGCACCGGCGGGACGGGGACATGGAGGCGAGCCGGCGTCGGCAGGGGGCCGTGCCTGGCCGGTGGCGGGCAGACGGCGGCCACCACGCGTTCAGCGATGATGAGCACGAGGGCCTCACCGCGCCGCAGCACCAGCACGGTGAGGACCGCGGCGATCACGTGGGCCGCGAGCATGCGCAGGTCGGTCAGGTGGCCGGCGGGGGCGCTGGACAGGGCCTCCCCCGGTGCTAGGAGGGCCCCGGCGCCGGGACGGGCGTGGCCGAGGTGGGCGGGGTCGACGCCGGCGGCCGGCGCCACGGCGTGGCCGCCGGCGGCGAGTCCGTAGAGCACGTGGAACAGCCCCTGGGCGATCGCGACGGCGGCGGCGGTGCGCCACAGCGAGAGGGCGCGGCCCGCCAGGGCGGTGCAGAGCGGGGCGGCGAGGACGGCCGCGAAGGCGACGACGCCGACCTCGGGGAACCCGTGGCCGGGCTCGGCGGCGGTGTGGAACAGCGCGGCCAGGGCGGTCATCGCCAGGGCCCCGGCCCAGCCCCGGGCCAGACGGGCCGGTCCACGCACGACGCGGGGACCGGGGTCCTGGAGGTCGGACGGGGCCCAGGGAGCGGCGGCGACGGCGCTGCGCATGCCACGACTCCTCTCCTGACGGCCCCGGTCCACGTCGGCCGGACGATCGTCCGCCCATCCTACGCGGCCGGGGACGACGACGGGCGCCCCACCCGAGGGTGGGACGCCCGTCCTGCGGCGTACGGCGAGGGTCCGAGGACCCGCGCCGCGACCGCGATCACTCGGAGGCGGCGGCCTTGAGCTTGGAGCCGGCGGTCACCTTCACGGAGTGGCCGGCCGGGATGGTGATCTCCTCGCCGGTGCGCGGGTTGCGGCCGGTGCGCTCCTTGCGCTCGGTGCGCTCCACGGCCAGCCAGCCCGGGATCGAGACCTTCTCGCCCTTCTTGACCTGGGCGGTGAACACCTCGAAGAGGGCGTCCAGCACATCGCTGACGGCGGCCTGGGTGTTGCCGGAGCGCTCGGCGACGGCGGCGACGAGTTCCTTGCGGTTCATGGCCATGGGTCCTCCCTATGGGACGTCGGTTACGGTTCCCGGGCCGTTCGGACCGGGCTGCCAGTTGTGAACGTACCATCTCTCCGCGGGCGAATCGCCCCCTGAACCGCGAGAATCCGCGATTTCCCGTGACCTGGGCGGCCCTGATCCCCGAGGCACGACGACGGCGGCGCCCCTCCTCAGGAGGGACGCCGCCGTCGCGGTGGTGCCGAGCGCCCGGAGACCGGGCCTCAGGTCACCAGGAGGACTTGGTCACGCCGGGCAGCTCGCCACGGTGCGCCATGTCGCGGAAGCGCACACGGGAGATGCCGAAGCGCTGGAAGGTGCCGCGGGGGCGACCGTCGATGGCGTCGCGGTTGCGCACGCGGACCGGGGAGGCGTCGCGGGGCAGCTTCTGCAGGCCCAGGCGGGCGGCCTCGCGGGCCTCGTCCGACGCGTTCGGGTCCACGAGGGTCTTGCGCAGCTCGAGACGCTTCTCGGCGTAACGGGCCACGATGGCCTTGCGCTGCTCGTTCTTGGCGATCTTGGACTTCTTGGCCATCTCAGCGCTCCTCTCGGAAGTCGACGTGCTTGCGGACCACCGGGTCGTACTTCTTCAGGGTGATGCGGTCCGGGTTGTTCCGGCGGTTCTTGCGGGTCACGTAGGTGAACCCGGTGCCGGCGGTGGACTTCAGCTTGATGATCGGACGAACGTCCTTGTCCTTGGCCATGTCAGAGCTTCACTCCCTTCGCGATCAGGTCCGCCACGACGGCGTCGATACCGCGCACGTCGATGGTCTTGATGCCCTTGGCGGACAGCGTCAGGGTGACGTTGCGGCGCAGGGAGGGGACCCAGTAGGTCTTCTTCTGGATGTTCGGGTCGAACCGGCGCTTGGTGCGACGGTGCGAGTGGGAGATGCTGTGGCCGAATCCCGGCCCAGCCCCGGTTACCTGGCAGTGAGCTGCCATGATCACTCCTCGTGGCAAGTAGTAGTAAAAGGACGGGCGGAACCCGCATGGCGGCGAGCCGCGGACCTGTCCGCGGACACCTGTTGTGAGCCCCGCCCCGGGTGTGGACACCGCACTCTTACTGCGACTTCTCGAAAAGGGGGACCAGGCTGGGTGAGAGCCAACCGAAGTTCCTTATGGGATCGCTGGTGTGGACGGTGAGCCCCGGTCCGCCCTGAGGACGTCCCGGGATCCGGTCTGCGGGAGCGCGTTGCTTTTCCGACCCGCCGTCCGCCCGGTCACCTGACCGATGGAACGACGAGAACAACGCGGCGTGCGCCGTCCCACCTTACGCGAACCGTGGGCGTCGCTTCAACTCGACGGGGGCGCCTGTGGTATGCGCACGGTCCTCGGCCCCCAGGGCCGCTCCGCGCGCCACGGCTCGGCGCGGCCACGGGCGCTGGGCCGGCCCACCCCTGCGGCGCGGATCAGGCGACCGACGCCCCCAGCAGCGAGCCCACCGCCAAGGTCAGGCCGAGCGCCAGGGCACCGCCGAGGACGACACGCACGGCCGCCCGCAGCGCGGGCGCGTCGCCGAGCCGGGCCCCGACCCAGCCGGTGACGGCGAGGGCCACGAGGGTGACCGCGAACGTGAGCGGGATACGGAAGTCCACCGGCGCCAGGACGACCGTCAGGAAGGGCAGCAGCGCGCCCACGAGGAACGAGAGGAAGGAGGCCCCGGCGGCGGCCCACGGGCTGACGACGTCCTCCTCCGCCATGCCCAGCTCCATGCGCAGATGCGCGGCGAGCGCGTCCTTCTCGGTGAGCTCCCGCGCGGCGGCCTCGGCCGTGGCCCGGCTCAGGCCGTCCGCCTCGTAGAGCTGCACGAGCTCCTCCAGCTCGCCCTCGGGATCCTCCTCGAGCTCGCGGCGCTCCTTGGCGATCAGCGACTTCTGCGAGTCGGAGGACGAGGAGACGGACACGTACTCGCCCAGCGCCATGGAGAAGGCGCCGCCGACCACGGCGGCGGCACCGGCCAGCAGGATCGGGGTGAGCGCCGTCGTCGCGCCGGCGACTCCGACGACGGTGGCGGCGACAGACACGATGCCGTCGTTGGCGCCGAGCACGCCCGCGCGGAGCCAGTTGAGGCGGGCGTGCACGCCTTCGGCGGCGTGCGGCTCGTCGGGACCGCCCGGCGGGACCTGATCGGCCAGGGGCGAGGACTGTTCAGACGTGTGCGACATGTCTCCATGGTCGCGGCGCGGGGCGGGATGCGCCAGGCAGGTGAGGCGTTCCTTCGGACGGGGATGCCACGACACTCGCTCTTCCTGTTGCCAGGATTGTTCAACAACAGCTACCGTCTCCCCAGCGCCTCGTGACGCCCGTCACCTCGCCTGGCGCCCTCGACGAAGGTGACCACCGTGTCCCACGCAGACATCCCCCACGCCGGACCGGACGGCTCGACCCCCTCGGGCACCGCACCGAAGACCGACTCCCGTGCCGCGAGCGCCACCCGGCGCACCGCACTGCTCGGCGCCATGTTCCTCATGGCCACCTCGGCCATCGGCCCCGGCTTCATCACGCAGACCGCCACGTTCACCGTCCAGATGGGCGCCGCGTTCGCGTTCGCCATCCTGGTCTCGATCCTCATCGACATCGCCGTCCAGATGAACGTGTGGCGCGTCATCGGCGTCTCCGGCATGCGCGCCCAGGAGCTGGCGAACAGCGTCCTGCCCGGCCTCGGCTGGGTCCTCGCCGCGCTCGTGTTCCTCGGCGGCATGGTCTTCAACATCGGCAACATCGCCGGCACCGGCCTCGGCGCGAACGCCATGCTCGGCGTCGACCCCCTGATCGGCGGCGCCGTCTCCGCCCTCATCGCGCTGCTGATCTTCCTCTCCAAGCGCGCCGGTGTGGCCCTGGACCGGATCGTGGTGGTGCTCGGCGCCGTCATGATCCTGCTGATGCTGTACGTGGCCATCACCTCCGCCCCGCCCGTGGGCGAGGCCCTGCGCCAGTCCGTGATGCCGGAGAAGGTCGACTTCTTCGTGATCGTCACCCTCGTGGGCGGCACCATCGGCGGGTACATCACCTACGCGGGCGCCCACCGCATGATCGACTCCGGAGTGAAGGGCGTGGACGACGTCCAGGACATCACCCGCAGCTCCGTGGCCTCGATCCTCGTGACCGGCCTCATGCGCGCCCTCCTGTTCCTGGCGATCCTCGGCGTCGTCGCCTCGGGCGCGGTCCTGGCCAAGGACAACCTGGCCGCCTCCGCCTTCCAGGCCGCCGCCGGCGACATCGGGCTGCGCATGTTCGGCATCGTCCTGTGGGCCGCCGCCGTCACCTCCGTGATCGGCGCGTCGTACACCTCGATCAGCTTCGTCACCCGCTCCACCACGAGCGCCCGCACCCGCAACCTGCTGACCGTCGCGTTCATCGTGGTCTGCACCGCCCTCTACCTGGCCCTGCGCCAGGCCCCGCAGACGCTGCTCGTGTTCGCCGGCGCGTTCAACGGCATGATCCTGCCGGTCGGCTTCGCGGCCCTCCTCTACGTGGCCTGGCGCCGCCGCGACCTGCTGCACGGCTACCGCTACCCCGGGTGGCTGCTCGTGATGGGCGCGCTCGCGTGGATCGTGTCCGTGTTCATCGCGGTGCGCGGATTCCTCCCCATGGTCACGATGATCACCGGTGCCTGAGATGACCACGACGACGACGCCGCTGCCGCCGCTGGACGGCGACACGACCCCCGCGCAGGCCCGCGAGCGCTTCCGCGCGGGGCTCGTGCGGCCGACCTCGGGGATCGCCGACGGCTACGCGCAGGCGAACCTCGTCTCGATCCCGCAGGACCACGCCTACGACGTCCTGCTCTTCGCCCAGCGCAACCCCAAGGCCCTGCCGCTGCTCGGCGTGTTCGAGGCCGGCGAGGTCAACGGCCCCGCACTGGACGGCGACGTCCGCACGGATGTGCCGCAGTACGTGGTGTACCGCGACGGCGTCGAGACGGACCGCCCCACGGATCTGCTCGACGTGTGGCGGGACGACCTCGTGACGTTCGTGATCGGCTGCTCGTTCACCTTCGAGTCCGCCCTGGTGGCCGAGGGCATCCGGATGGCCCACCAGGACGCCGGTGTGAAGGTGCCGATGTACCGCACCACGCGGCGCTGCGCCTCGGCGGGCCGCCTCACGGGCCCGCTCGTGGTCTCGATGCGCCCCATCCCCGCCGACCGCGTGGCCGACGCCGTGCGCATCACCTCCCGCTACCCCGCGGTGCACGGCGCGCCCGTGCACGTGGGCGACCCGGCCGGCCTCGGGATCACGGACCTGTCGGCACCGGACTTCGGCGACGCCGTCGAGGTCCCGCAGGGCCACCTGCCCGTGTTCTGGGCGTGCGGGGTGACGCCGCAGGCGGCGATCATGGAGTCCCGCCCGCCGCTGGCCATCACGCATGCGCCCGGGCACATGCTCATCACGGACCTGCCGGACCGGATGTTCCAGGTCCCGTGACCGCCCGGGCCCGGGGAGGCGGTCAGTCCCCCGCGGCGGCGAGGTGCGCCAGGACGAAGTGCTCCGCCTCGTCCAGGTAGCCGCCGAACATGGCGTGCACCGCGGGCAGGTCGCCGGCCAGCAGCCGCTCCACGATCCACCGGTTGCGGTCCGCGAACTGCACGTGCAGGCGCGTCTGCTCGTCCATGGGGTGGAACGCCAGGCGCACGCGGGCCTGCACCGACGCCATGAGCCGCGTGAGCTCGGGGGCGCCGGCCAGGTCCACGATGCCGACGTGGACGCGATGGTTGGCGTCGCCCAGGACCCGCGCGGGGGTGTCCGGGCCGCCCGAGAGCAGCTCCTGGGCACAGCGCAGGTGGCGCGCCGCGCCGGGGGTGAGCTCTCCGTGTTCGAGGGCGCCGAGCTGGATCACCCGACGCGTGCGGTACAGCCCGCGCACGTCCTCCGGACCCGGCGCCGCCACGAACACCCCGCGGTGCGGCCGGCGTTCCACGAGGCCCTCGGCGGCCAGCATGGTGAACGCCTCGCGCAGGCTGTTGCGGCTGACCTGGAGCTCGGCGGCCAGCGCCACCTCCCCCAGCCGCTCCCCCGGCACGAGCCCGGCCGCCGCGATCCGCTGCCGCAGCTGCGCGGCCGCGGCCGCGGGAGCCGGGGCCGGGGCGGACTCCCCGTCACCGGCGCCGGGCGCGAGGTCGTCCCCGGTGACACCGCCGCGCGTCGGCACCCTCACGCCCCCAGCCGGGCGATCGCCTGGCCGCGCGTCACCGAGGCCGGGGTCTCGGCCACGAGGAGCTGGATCCGGCCCGCACGCGGGGCACGGATCGGCGTCTCCATCTTCATCGCCTCGACGATCGCGACCGTGTCGCCCTCAGCCACCTCGGCGCCGTCCTCGACCTTCCACGAGGCCAGGGTGCCGGTGACCGGCGAGGCCACGGCGCCGTCGTCGTCGGGCTTCCCGGCGCCCGCGGCGTCGGCCGGAGCCGCGGCACCCGCACCGCCGCCTCCGAGGAGGGCCGCGTAGAGATCCGCGGGCAGGCCCAGGCGCACGGCGCGGCCGTCCAGCTCGACGGTGACGGCGGTGCGGCCGCCCGCGGGCACCTCGGCGCCCAGGTAGGGGGACGCGGCCAGCGGCGCGGCGAACTCGGACTCGATCCACGTGGTGTAGACGCCGAGGCGGTCCCCCGAGGTGAAGGCGCCCTGCTCGAGCACGGCGCGGTGGAACGGCACCACGGTGGGCACGCCGTCGATGCGCAGCTCGGCCAGGGCGTCGCGGGCGCGGGCGATGGCCTGGGCGCGGTCCTCGCCCCACACGATGAGCTTGGCGAGCAGGGAGTCGTACTCCCCCGGCACCACGGAGCCGGTGCGGACGCCCGAGTCCATGCGGACCCCGGGGCCGGTGGGGGCCTCGAACGCGTCGATCGGGCCGGGCACGGGCAGGAAGCCGTACGCCGGGTCCTCGGCGTTGAGGCGGAACTCGAGGGCGTGGCCGCGCGGGGTCGGGTCCTCGGGGATGCTCAGCGGCTCGCCGGCGGCGATGCGGAACTGCTCGCGCACCAGGTCCACGCCGAAGACCTCCTCGGTGACGGGATGCTCCACCTGCAGGCGGGTGTTGACCTCCAAAAAGCTGATGAGGCCGTCCGGGGCCACGAGGTACTCGACCGTGCCGGCCCCGGTGTACCCGGCGGCGCGGCAGATCTCGCGGGCGGAGGTGTGGATGCGCTCGCGCTGCTCGTCCGTGAGGAACGGCGCCGGGGCCTCCTCCACGAGCTTCTGGTTGCGGCGCTGCAGGGAGCAGTCGCGGGTGCCGAGCACGGCCACGTGGCCGTGCTCGTCGGCGAGGACCTGGGCCTCCACGTGGCGGGGGCGGTCCAGGAAGCGCTCCACGAAGCACTCGCCGCGGCCGAACGCGGCCACGGCCTCGCGGACGGTCGCCTCGAACGCGTCCTCGACGTCGCCGAGCTCACGCACCACGCGGATGCCGCGGCCGCCGCCGCCGAAGGCCGCCTTGATGGCGATCGGCAGGCCGTGCTCCTCGGCGAACGCGCGCGCGGCGGCGGCGTCCGGCACGGGGCCGTCCGAGCCCGGCACCAGCGGGGCGCCCGCCTGCTGGGCGAGGGAGCGGGCGGTGATCTTGTCCCCGAGGGCGCGGATCGCGTCCGGCGACGGGCCGATCCAGGTCATCCCGGCGTCGATCACGGCCTGCGCGAAGTCGGCGTTCTCGGAGAGGAAGCCGTAGCCCGGGTGCACGGCGTCGGCGCCGGCGCGGCGGGCGACGTCGAGGACCGCGTCGATCTTCAGGTAGGTGTCCGCCGAGGACGCGCCCGGCAGGTGGAAGGCCTCGTCCGCGACGGCCACGTGCATGGCGTCGGCGTCCGGATCCGAGTAGACGGCGATCGAGGCGATGCCGTGGTCGCGGGCGGCGCGGGCCACGCGCACGGCGATCTCGCCGCGGTTGGCGATGAGCACCCGCGTGACGGGGCAGGCGGCGGGGGTGGTGGTCATGCGG
>NZ_JABFAX010000001.1:146678-164680 GCF_017168395.1 Micrococcus sp. KRD128
GGTCATGCGGGGGTCTCCTCGGAGGGCGATGCGGAGTCGACGACGGTCTCGGCGCCGGGGCGGGGATGGGGGACGAAGCGGACGCGGGCGCCCGGTGGCAGCTGGGCCGCCAGGCTGAGGTCCGCGCGGGCCACGACGCCGATCACCGGGTAGCCGCCGGTGACCGGATGGTCGGAGAGGAACAGGACGGGCTCACCCGAGGGCGGCACCTGCAGCGCGCCGCGCACGGCGCCCTCGGACTTCAGCTCGCCGACACGCACGCGCTCGAGCGGTGCGCCGCCGTCGGGGGCCGTGAGGCGCACCCCGATCCGGTCGGTCTGCTGGCTCACGTCCCAGTCCTGCGTGAACAGGCGCTCCAGGCCCGCCTCGCCGAACCAGTCGTCGCGGGGGCCGGTGACCACGCGCAGCACGGCCACCTGGCCGGGCGCGGGCATGGGGCGCAGCGAGGTCTCCGGGTCCCCCACCATCACGACGCCGGCCTCCTCCGAGGCGGGGGCGCCGGCGGCGGTCGGGCCCGCGGCCGAGGCGCCGGCGGCGCCCCTCGCATCCGGGCCGACGCGGCGGGCGAGGCGGTCCCCCGCCGCCAGCGGGGCGGGGCCGAGCCCGGACAGGGTGTCGGTCGAGCGGCTGCCGAGCACGGGCGGCACGTCGAGCCCGCCCCGGAGGCCCACGTACACGCGCAGGCCACCGACCGGTTCGTCCACCGTCAGCGTCTGGCCGTCCAGCACGACGAACGGGGTGCGGGCGGGCACCCGGCGCGTGGCGCCGTCGGCCGCGGTGATCGTCCCGCCGGCCTCGGCGCCGGCCAGGGCCATCACCTGGTGGCCGTGTGCGGTGAGGGTGAGGCCGCCCAGGACGGTCTCCAGCACCGCCTCGCGGGAGCGGTTGCCCACGAGCCGGTTCGCCTGACGCGCAGCGTCCCGGTCGGCCGCCCCGGACGCGACGACGCCGAGGTCGCCCAGGCCCGGGCGGCCCAGGTCCTGGACCAGGGTCAGGAGCCCCGGGTCCACGACGGTGACGCCGCGGCGGCCGGCGGCGGAGGGGAGGCCGGCCGCGGCGTCGGCGGGCGGGGTGGCGTCGACCGACGCGTCCGTGCCGGACGTGAGGGACGCCGTCGGGCGCACGGGGACGTAGCGGACACGGTCGCCGGGCTGCAGCAGGGCGGGCTGCTCGCGGCCGAGGTCCCACAGGGCCGCGGTGGTGTGCCCGAGCAGCTGCCAGCCGCCGGGCGAGGTGCGCGGGTAGACGGCGGAGAAGGCCCCGGCGACGGCGACGGCGCCCGCGGGGACGGCCGTGCGGGGCGAGCTGCGGCGGGGCGCCTCGAACGGGGCCGCCTCGGAGGCGCAGTACATGAACCCCGGCGCGAAGCCGCCGAACGCGGCGAACCAGTCGGCCTCGCTGTGGGCCCGGATGACGCCGTCGACGCCGAGCCCGGTGAGCCGGCCGACCTCGGCGAGGTCCTCACCGTCGTAGACCACGGGGATCTCGACGATCCGGCCCCCCATCAGCTCACCGGCGTCCGGGGTGAGGGTGCTGACCCGCGGTGCGGCGTGCTCGGCGGCGGCCTGCGAGGTGAAGGTCACCAGGACGGTCGCGGCGGCGGCCATGACCTGACGCTGGCCGCGCTCCGGGTGGGCCGTGAGGTGGGCGTGGACGGCCATGACGTCCTCGAGCGAGGCGCACTCGACGAGGAAGCCCTGCGTGCCGACCCAGCGGATCGGGCGCGCCGGCGGTGTGGCGGCGGGGTGACGTGGGGCGCTCATGCGAAGGCCTTGATGGACACGCCCGCGCCCTCGAGCGCGCGGCGCACGGCCGCGGCCATGGCCACGGCGCCGGGCGTGTCGCCGTGCAGGCAGATGCTCTCGGCGTCGACGCGCACGTCCGTGCCGTCCATCGCTGCGACGACGCCCTCGGTGGCCAGGCGCACCATGCGGGCGGCGACGGCGTCCTCGTCGTGGAGGACCGCGCCGGGCTCACGGCGGGAGACCAGCGTGCCGTCCGGGTTGTAGCCGCGGTCCGCGAAGGCCTCGGCGACGCCGCGCAGCCCCGCGGCGGCTGCCTTGTCCAGGGCGACGGAGCCGGGCAGGAGCAGCAGCGGGAGGTCGGAGCCGAACGCCTTGACGCCGTCGACGACGGCCTGGGCGTGCGCCTCGTGACGGACGATCGTGTTGTAGAGGGCGCCGTGCGGCTTCACGTAGCGGACCTGGCCGCCGGCCGCGCGGGCGAGCGCGTCGAGGGCGCCGATCTGGTAGAGGACGTCGTCGGCCAGCTCGGTGGGCGTGCAGTCCAGGAAGCGGCGGCCGAAGCCGGCGAGGTCGCGGTAGCCCACGTGCGCGCCGATCGTGACGCCGGCGGCGACCGCGTCACGGCAGGTCCGGGCGATCCCCGAGGGATCGCCCGCGTGGAAGCCGCACGCCACGTTGGCGGAGGAGACGGAGGGCATGATGGCGGCGTCGTCCCCCATCGTCCACGAGCCGAAGGACTCGCCGACGTCGGAGTTCAGGTCGATCTGCGGCGCGTGAGACACAGTGAAGTCCTCTCGGGTCGGGCCCGGCTGAGGTGCCGGTCACACAATCTTGAGGCATGAGGGGGGATTGTTCAACAATCCTCGGCGCGTCCTCGTGGCGCTCACCCGGTGCGCATACCAACGCGGGTTGAGTTATCGCGGGTGTTCAGCCGCGCCACCCGCGATAACTCAACCCGCGTTGCGGGCCGGGCCGAGCGACGTCAGCGCAGCGGCGTGTGCTCCGGGTCCACGCGCTCGCCCTCGCGCACGGGCCCGGGTGCGGTGCCGCCGCCCCACGGGTCCCCGCCGAACGCCTCGCGCCCGTGCTCGCTCAGCCAGCTCCCCAGCTCCGGGCCGGCGGGCACGATGCCCGTCGGGTTGATGTCCTCGTGGACCACGTAGTAGTGCTCCTTGATCTGCGCGAAGTCGATCGTGTCGCCGAAGCCCGGGGTCTGGAACAGGTCGCGCGCGTAGCCCCAGAGCGCCGGCATCTCGGTCAGCTTGTTCCGGTTGCACTTGAAGTGCCCGTGGTACACGGGGTCGAACCGCACCAGCGTGGTGAACAGCCGCACGTCGGCCTCGGTGATCCGCTCCCCCATCAGGAAGCGGCGCGTCGTCAGGCGCTCCTCGAGCCAGTCCATCGCGGTCCACAGCCGCTCGTACGCGGCGTCGTACGCCTCCTGCGAGCCCGCGAAGCCGCACCGGTACACGCCGTTGTTCACCTCGGTGAACACGCGCTCGATCACCTCGAACATCTCGTCCCGCTCCGGCCCGGCGTCGGGGATCAGCTGCGGGGCGCCGTCGCGGTGGAACGCGGCCCACTCCGTCGAGAGGTCGAGGGTGATCTGCGGGTAGTCGTTGGTCACGACGCCGCCCGTCGGCACGTCGACGATCGCCGGCACCGTGATGCCCCGCGGGTAGTCGGGGAACCGCGTGAAGTAGTTCTCCTGGAGCCGCTCGGTGCCGAGCACGGGGTCCTTCCCGCCCTCGTCGAGGTCGAAGGTCCAGGAGCGCTCGTCGTGGGTCGGCCCCGGGGTGCCCAGCGAGATCGCGTCCTCCAGGCCGAGCAGGCGCCGCACGATGATCGTCCGGTTCGCCCACGGGCACGCCCGCGCCGCCACGAGCCGGTAGCGGCCCGCCTCGACGGGCCACGCCTCGGCCCCGTCGGTGAGCCCGCCGCCCACGCGGCCGACCGTGGACGGCTCGGCCACGGGCAGGGCCCGCACGGCCTCCGGGTCCGCCACGATCCGGTCCGCTATGTAGTTCGTGTCCCGCGTGAACTCCGCCCCGGACTGCACGTAGTTGCCCGTGAGCCCCTCGCGCGTGTCGATGGTGCCGCGGTCCGCGGCCTGGCCGGTCTGCTGGTTCTCCATACACTCGAGCCTATGACGACGACCCCCGCCACGCCCGGCCCCACGCCCCGCTGGTGCGCTGCGTGACCGCCCAGAACCCCTCCCCGATGACCCTCGCGGGCACCAACACGTACGTGGTCGCCGCACCGGACTCGGACGCGGCCGTCGTGGTGGACCCGGGCCCGGAGGACGACGTCGCCGCCCACCTCGAGCGCGTCCGCGCGGCGGCCGAAGGCCGCCGGATCGCGCTCATCCTGGTGACGCACCGGCACGCCGACCACACCGGCGGGGTGGACGCGTTCCACGCGGCCACGGGCGCGCCCGTGCGAGCCGCGGACCCGGACTGGTGCCGCGGCGGAGCCGCCGTCCTGACGCCGGACGAGCGGATCGACGTCGCCGGGACCCCGGTGCTGGCGTGGCACACCCCGGGCCACACCTCGGACTCCTACTCGTTCGCCGTCCCGGACGCGGGCGCGCACGGCGCGGTCATCACGGGCGACACCATCCTCGGCTCGGGCACCACCATGCTCGACCACCCGGACGGCACCCTCACCGACTACCTGGCCAGCCTGCGCCGCCTCGAGGCGGCGGGTCCGCTCACGGTGCTGCCCGCGCACGGGCCCGTGCCGGAGCCGCTGGACGTCGTCGCCCGCGACTACCGGCACCACCGCGAGGGCCGCCTGGAGCAGATCCGCGCCGCCCTGGCCGCGCTGCCCGAGACCGAGGCGGCGACGATCACGCCCGAGGACCTGGCCCCCCGCATCTATCCCGGCCTCACAGGCACCGTGGCCCGCGTGGCCGTCCAGACGGTGGCCGCGCACCTGCGCCACCTGCGCGAGGGCTGAGCCCCTCCGCCGCGGGCCCGGCCCGCACTACGCTGGCCTCAGACCCGTCCCCTCGACCCCGCGGAGGCACCCCATGACCATCCTCGTCGGCTACGCCCCCTCGAAGGCCGCGGACGCCGCGCTGGACACCGCCCTGGACATCGCCCGCTCCACCGGCGAGCGCGTGGTGGTGGTCAATGCGGGCCCCGGCGGCGAGCACCGCACCAAGTCCCTCGTCACGGAGGAGCAGCAGCGCGGCGTGCAGGCCCGGTTGGACGCCTCCGGCGTGACGGCCGAGTTCCGCCAGTACGCGCGCGGCCGGTCCACGGTGGAGGAGATGAAGGACGTGGCCGCGGAGCTGGACCCGTCCATCGTGGTCATCGGCGTGCGCCGCCGCGGCGGCTTCGGCCGGTTCGTCATGGGATCGGTCTCGGACGAGCTGCTGCAGGAGATCGATCAGCCCGTGCTGTGCGTGAAGGAGTACCGGCAGTACGGGGACCACACGCCCGAGGCCGTGAGCCACGTCGCCGAGACGGACCCGGCCGCCCACGGCCTGCCCGCATCCGAGCCGATGGCCGAGCGGCGTCGGCTCACGCCCGTCGATCCCGAGGACCCGACGCTCGAGCGCTGAGCGCTCCCGCCGGGCCTCAGTCCTCGTCGTCCTGACGGCGGCGCGTGACGGCGTCGTCGAGGAGGCCGTCCACGTGGGAGCCGGCGCCGCTGCGCCGTCCGGCCTCGTCCGCCGCCGCGGCCTCCGCCGCCTGCTTGGCCTGCTGGGCGCGCCGCTCGGCGAACGCCTCCTCGCCCGGGCCGGCGAGTTCGCGGTTGCGCTGCACCGCCGTCATCGAGCCGGTGTACAGACCGGAGTGGTCGCCCACGCGGGTCAGCGGCGTGGTGAGGGTGTCCGGGCGCGGATCGGCGCCGTCGACGCGCGGCAGCGGCGCGGTGCGCGGACGCGGCTCGCGGGCCGCCACCCCGGAGCCGTCCGGGCCCGGCTCGCCCGTCCGGTCGCCATCGCGAGCCCCCGCGTCGGAGCCCTCGGAGGCGGGGGCGGCGTCGCCGTGGGCGGGGTGCCCGTCCTCCATGCGCTGCACCACGATGCCCTCGGGGTGCTCGTGGCGCAGGAAGGCCACGAGGTCCTCGCGCACGAGGCAGCGCAGGTCCCAGAGGTCGCCGGAGTTGCGGGCGGAGACCACGGCGCGGATGCGCACGACCCCGCCGGTCGCGTCGGTCACCTGCAGCGCGTGCTCGCGTCCGTCCCACAGGTCCGTGGACTCGAGCAGCTGGGTGAGTCGTGCGCGCAGCGCGTCCATGGGAACGCGCCAGTCCACGTCCAGCTCCACGACGCCGGAGACCTCGGAGCCCACCCGCGTCCAGTTCTCGAACGGCTGGGTGGTGAAGTGCGAGGACGGGTAGACCATGCGGCGACCGTCCCAGAGCTTGAGCACCACGTTGGACAGGGTGATCTCCTCGACGGTGCCGAACACGCCCTCCATGTCCACCACGTCGCCCACCCGGATCGCGTCCGTGAAGGCGAGCTGGAAGCCGGCGAACACGTTGGTCAGCGTGGACTGCACGGCCAGGCCGGCGATCACGGAGATCACACCGGCGGAGGCGAGCAGGCCGGCCCCGAGCGAGCGCACCTCGGGCACCCCCAGCAGGACCACGGCGACGGCCACCACCACGATCACCGCGTTGAGGATGCGCCGGATCAGGATGGTCTGCGTGCGGATGCGTCGCTCGCGGCGGTGCTCGACGCCGGTCTCCTGGTAGCGGCCGAGGATCCCCGCCTCGATCACGCCGACCAGGCGCCACGCGGCCCACGCGCCTGCGGCGGCCACGGCGATGAGCATCAGGAACGACGCCGGCCGGTACCAGGTCTGCTCCTCGGCCATGACCCCGAGCCAGATCCGGGAGGCCAGCAGGCCGGCGGCGACGGCGGCCGGCAGGCTCAGCCGCGCGGCGCCGTGCTGGAACGCGGGGCGGCGCACGAGCACGACGCGCGCCACCTGCAGGGCCAGGTACACGACCGCCGCGCCGATCGCGAACGCCATCAGCACGGTCAGCAGCGTCCCCCATTCCACGCCGAAGGCCCGTGTGGTGGCGGCCGCCCCGTCCTGGATGTCCCCCTCCACCCCGGACGGCACGGTCTCGCCCGCCAGGAGGCGGTCCAGGGCGGTGTCCAGCGCGGCGTCCGCGGCCTTCGAGGGGGCGTAGCCGACGAGGATGGTCATGGGGTGCCTCCGCGGGGTCGAGGGGAATTACTTTTTTTTTTTCAAGCAGAAGCCGGCATACGAGCTGTAGCTCCGTCTCGTGGGCTCGGAGATGTGTATAAGGGACAGGGGCAGGACGGGGAGGACCATGACGACAGTCTGACACCCGCCCCCGGACGCACCCCGGAGAAGAGCACAATGGAGCCTGACCGTCCGCGCGGTCCGGGCCCGGCCGTCGTCGCGCCCCGTCCCGCCGGCCCGCCGCCGCCCCTCTGGAGGAATCCGTGCTCTCCGTCACCGACCTGCGCCCACTCGACACCGCCACCGCGGACCTGTCCCGCATCATCCCGCGGGCGAACGTGGACGTGTCCTCCGTGGTGCCGGTGGTCGCCCCGATCATCGAGCGGGTCCGCCACGGCGGCGAGCAGACCCTGCTGGAGCTGGCCGAGCGGTTCGACGGTGTCCGTCCGCCGGCCCTGCGCGTGCCCGCGGAGGCGCTCGAGGCCGCCCTGGCCGGGCTCGACCCGCGGGTGCGCGCCGCCCTGGAGGAGTCGATCCGCCGAGCCCGGCTCGTGCACGCCGCCCAGCACCCCCAGGACTCCACGGTCGAGCTCGGCGAGGGCGCCGTCGTGGAGAACCACTGGATCCCCGTGGGCCGCGTGGGCCTGTACGTGCCCGGCGGCCGCGCCGTGTACCCCTCCTCGGTGGTGATGAACGTGGTGCCCGCGCAGGCGGCCGGCGTGGGGAGCCTCGCGGTGACCTCGCCCCCGCAGCGGGACCACGGCGGCCTGCCCCACCCCACCGTGCTCGCCGCGTGCGCGCTGCTCGGCGTGGACGAGGTCTACGCGGCCGGCGGCGCCCAGGCCGTCGCCATGCTGGCGCACGGCGTGAAGGACGACGACGGCGGGTGGCTCTGCGCGCCCGTCGACCTGGTGACGGGGCCCGGCAACGTGTACGTGGCCGCCGCCAAGCGCGCGCTGCAGGGCGTGATCGGCGTGGACGCCGAGGCCGGGCCCAGCGAGATCGCCGTGATCGCGGACGGCACCGCCCGCGCCGACTGGGTGGCCGCGGACCTGATCAGCCAGGCCGAGCACGACCCGCTGGCCGCCTCCGTGCTCATCACGGACTCCCAGGACCTGCTCCGGGACGTGCAGGCGGCGATCGAGGCGCAGGTGCCCGGGCAGCTCCACGAGGAGCAGCTGCGTGAGGCGCTCACCGGACCGCAGTCCGGCGTGCTGCTGGTGCGGGACATGGACCAGGCCGTGGAGGTCTCCGACCGGTACGCCACCGAGCACCTCGAGATCCAGACCCGCGACCCCGAGGCCCTCGTGGGGCGCCTCCGCAACGCCGGCGCCGTGTTCGTGGGCCCGCACGCCCCCGTGCCGCTGGGCGACTACTCGGCCGGGTCCAACCACGTGCTCCCCACCTCCGGGACGGCCCGTTTCTCATCGGGGCTGAACACCGTGACGTTCCTGCGCCTGCAGCAGCGCATCCGCTACACGGAGACCGGGCTCAAGGAGGTCGCGGACGGAATCGGCGTGCTGGCCGAGGACGAGCGCCTGCCCGCCCACGGCGCCGCGATCCGCGCCCGCTTCGCGTGAGGGAGCGGGAGTGAGCGGCGTCCGCATCGACGCGTGGCTGTGGGCCGTGCGGCTGTACAAGACCCGGTCGGCGGCCACGGCGGCCGTGCGCGCGGGCCACGTGCGCATCGACGGCGAGCCCGTGAAGGCGGCGACGCCCGTCGTCGTCGGGAACCGGGTGCGGGTGCGCCAGGACGGACGCGAGCGGATCCTGGAGGTCACGGGGCTGATCGCCAAGCGGGTGGGCGCCCCCGTGGCCCGGCAGCAGTACGTGGACCACTCCCCGCCGCCCGTGCCGCGTGAGCTGCTCGCGGTGCCCTACCGTGAGCGCGGCGCGGGCCGGCCCACCAAGCGGGACCGCCGGCAGCTGGACGCGCTGCGCGGCCGCGACCGACGCTGAGCGTCTCAGTCCTCCCCGATCCGAACGGCCCGGGCGGGCCACCGCCGGAGCCGACGGTGGGCCGACGCCCGCGCCGTCATCCGCCGTCGTGATGGTGGCCTCATGCGGAGGGGGCGGTCAGCACCATCCGGAACGGCTTGTCATTGTCCACCGTGACGGTGAACGTCATCGGCCCCGCCTCATCCACAGGGGGAGTCGCCGCCGACCAGCCGCCGCACAGCGCCTCCGATCCGGCCATCCAGGTCTTCGTTCCCCCGCCACCTCGTGAGGTCTGGATCGCCGTCTCACCGGTGGCAGCCGAAGGACACAGCACGATGACCCGAAGGACCGCACCCTGTTGGGCGTCCACGGTGATCTGCTGTGTGCCCGTCCCGACCGCCTCCTCCAGGACGGACTCCTTCTCCGGGTCGAGATAGTCCGCATCCGGATGCTGGCGCGTGTACTCGACCAACGTCATCCCGTCCTCCTCGAACAGCGCGGCGGGGAGTGCTTCTTCGCCGGCGGGTGACGACGCGGACGAACCGGTGGCGGAGGCCGACCCGGTTGCAGAGGCGGCCGCTGACGTCGGGGTGACGGAGGACGCCGCAGCGGTGGATGCATTCGCGGTGGAGGAGACGCCGCTCTGGGAAGCGGAGCATCCCGAGATGGCGGTACTGACGAGAGCGGCGGCGACCACGGCGGCCGACCATGCCGCACGCTTCGTCGTGATGTCCATCCGCATGATCTGATCCCTCTCGGAGAACCGACTGCGGGGCCGCGGGCCGCGGTCTCGAGCCCCCCCTCTCGAGTGGCTCGATCCTGGCCGGGGATGCCCGGTGTGTCAAGCGTCACATTGGAGGAGCTCGGATGACGCCGGGCGACCGCCGTGCTTTGACCGCCCCACGGACCCCTCCGTAGGCTGGTCCCCAGAATCACGAGTTCCCGTCATTCACGGCCCTGGCCGGCGGGACGGCAACCCTCTCACGCAGTAGTGGGGTGCTCCAGGTGATGATTCGGCCCCTCGGACACCCCGACGGGCAAGTACCGCGCCTCTGCGGATCCGGGCGATCCGCGTTCCCGCCGTCTGCGGAGCCGCGTCAGTCATCGGAAGAGGACGCGCGCCATGACCCTGACCCACGAACCCCACACCGCCGCGTGGGACACCGACCTGTCCCTCGGCAACCTCCGCTCCGGCCTCTCGGCCTTCCCCACCGGGGTCGTCGCGCTGGCGGGCCTCGCCGACGACACCCCCGAGGTGATGGTGTCCTCCTCCTTCGGCGTGGGCATCTCCTGGGAGCCGGCCCTCGTGTCCTTCTCCGCGCAGAACAGCTCTCGCACCTGGCCGCGCCTGCGCCGGGCCGGGGCGATCGGCGTCTCCCTGCTCGCAGCGGACCAGACGCCGCTGTGCCGTCAGCTGGCCTCCCGCGAGGGCGACCGCTTCGCCGGTCTCGACGTGCACCACAGCCCGCACGACGCCCTGCTGATCGGGGGCTCCTCGCTCTGGCTCGAGACGCGGGTGCACGCCGAGGTCCCGGCGGGCGACCACACGGTGGTGCTGCTGGAGGTGACGGCCTTCGCGGATCACACGGACGCCGCTCCCCCGGCCGCCCTGCACCGCAATCTCTTCCACGGCCTGCGCGCGCTCTGAGCGAACTCCAGGTGAACAATCGGGCCCCTGGTTCCCGGTCGGCGAGATCCGTGCAATGATGGAGCCTGAAGTTGATCAAGCTGTATCCCGCCATCTTCACTGCTCGTCAGCCCGGCATAGTCGGCGTCGATGAGTGTTGGGCAAGCGGTTCAGTCTCGCCGCTTCACCCGCGTCCCACATCCGGGCCGCGGTCCAACACCGCCACCGCACCGCGGGGGCGCATCGAAAGGACACCATCATGGCTGTCGGTACTGTCAAGTGGTTCAACGCTGAGAAGGGCTACGGCTTCATCGCCCCCGAGGACAACTCTGCGGACGTGTTCGTGCACTTCTCCGCCATCCAGGGCTCGGGCTTCAAGGAGCTCCAGGAGAACGACCGCGTCGAGTTCGAGACCCAGGACGGCCCCAAGGGCCTCCAGGCCGCCAACGTGACGAAGCTCTGATCTTCGCCTGACGCACGGCTACCGACGTCCCCGGTCCGCACGGACCGGGGGCGTCGTCGTGTGCGCTTCCGTGCGCCCCGCACACCCCCGCACTCCGCCGCACGCCCGTTCGACCGCGGCGCTGCGACATCACCGCAGGGCAGCACTGCGGTGATGTCGCTGAAGCGCGGTCCTCTGCGGTGGGTCTGATCCTGGCCCTGCGCGTCAGGCCGCGCCCCGCCGGCCCACGTGGCGACCCAGCAGCAGCACCACGCCCAGGGCGAGCAGATACCCGCCCGCGACGACGGCGAAGCCGGCCCGGTAGTCACCCGCGACGGCGGCCGCCGCGAACACGACCGTCATCACGGTGCCGAGCTGGCCCGAGGTGACGTCGAGCCGCTCCATCACGACCGTGGCGGAGGCGGAGACGCCGTAGTTGAACAGGGGCCCGGCGCCCATCGCCGCCAGCAGCACCCACAGCAGGGCCGCGGAGGGGCGGCGCGCGGCGGGGGCGGGAGGGGTCACGGCCCCAGGCTAGCCCGGGCGCCCGGGCCGCCCCGCCGAGACGACCGACGCCCTGCGACATCACCGCCGGTCAGAACGGCGGTGATGTCGCAGGGCGTCGGTCACATAGGGTCAGCCGGGCGGGGGCGGGTCAGCCGACGCGGCCCTCGCCGCGGGGCTCGCCCTCCACGCGGCCGGTGGTCCCCCGCTGGGTGACCTCCGCGCCGTCCTGGCGCTCGGGCCGCTCGCCGGCCTCCGCCGGCAGGCCCTCGTTCTCGTCGGTGGGCGTCTCGCCGGCGGTGGCGGCGGGTGCCGGGTCCTGCGGGGCCCCACGACGGCCGCCGTGCGGGGACAGCGACTCACCCTCACCCAGCGAGCTGACGCGCGGCATCGGCGACGTCGTCAGCGGCACGGACTCGGTCCGTCGGGCGTCGACGAGCGTGGAGCCCGTCCCGGAGATGGGGGAGCCCTGCACGGGGGCGCCGGCCGCCTCGCGGCCCGGGATCAGCAGCTCGGAGCGCCACTCGGGGTCGCGCTCGGTGAGGTAGTCCACGCGGGCGTGCTCGCCGAAGTGGTCCGCGTCCGCCTCCTCCCAGTCCATGGCCCAGCCGGCGGGCGGGTCGTTGAGCAGCTCGTCCGTGCGCAGCCAGTGGTAGATGGACGCGTACGAGCGGGTGCTCAGGTGGTCCACGCGGCGGCGCAGCATGCGGGTGTTCAGCTGGGACGGATGCGTCAGGCCCATGGACGCCATGATCTGCACGGCCTCGCGCACGGTCAGGCGGTGGTAGTTGAAGACGCGGTTGCCCTTGTCCTCCACGTCGAGGGCGCGCATCAGACGCGGGTCCTGCGTGGCCACCCCCACGGGGCACTCGTTCGTGTGGCACTTCTGCGCCTGGATGCACCCGGTGGCCATCATCATCGCGCGGGCGGACATGGTGAAGTCCGCGCCCTGGATCAGACGCTTGACGATGTCCGAACCGGTGGCGACCTTGCCGGCCGCGCCGAGCTTGATCATGTGGCGCAGGCCGGTGCCCACGAGCGCGTTGTGCACGAGCATGAGGCCCTCGGTCAGCGGGGTGCCCACGCGGTCCGAGTACTCGAGCGGGGCGGCGCCGGTGCCGCCCTCGGAGCCGTCCACGATGATGAAGTCGGGGGCGATCCGCTCCTCCCAGATGGCCTTGGTCATGGCCAGCACGTCCACGCGGGAGCCCACGCAGAACTTGATGCCGATCGGCTTGCCGTCCGAGAGCTCACGGAGCTGCTCGACGAACCTGACCATCTCGCGCGGGGTGCGGAACGCGGAGTGGGACGCCGGGGACAGGCAGTCCTTGTCCATCGGGATCTCGCGGGCCTCGGCGATCTCGGGGGAGATCTTCTCCTTGGGCAGCATGCCGCCCAGGCCGGGCTTCGCGCCCTGGGAGATCTTGATGGTGATGCCCTTGACCTCGGGCAGCAGCGCCTTCTCGGCGAACTTCTCCGGGCTGAAGGTGCCGTCCTCGTTGCGGCAGCCGAAGTAGCCGGAGCCGATCTCCCAGAACAGGTCCGCGCCGTTGCCGCGGTGGTACTTGGTGAGGCCGCCCTCGCCGGTCTCGTGGATGAACCCGCCCAGGCCGGCGCCCTTGTTCATGGCGATCACGGCGTTGGCGGAGAGGGAGCCGAAGGACATGGACGAGATGTTCATCAGCGAGATGTCCACGGGCCGGCGGCAGTCCGGGCCGCCGATCCGCACCGTGGGGGGCTCCTCCGGCGGGTTGACCGGGGCGGTGGAGTGCAACAGGAACTCGTAGCCGATCTCCGAGGTGTCCCGCTCGGTGCCGAACGCCTTGTGGCTGTCCAGTCCCTTCGCACGGGCGTAGACGATCGAGCGGGTGTCCCGGTCGAACGGCTTGCCGTCGAAGTTGCGCTCGATGAAGTACTGCTGGATCTCGGGGCGGATCGACTCCAGCAGGTACCGCATGTGGCCGAGCACGGGGTAGTTGCGGAGGATCGCGTGCCGCTTCTGGGTCATGTCCCACACGGCGAGCACGAGCAGCGCCACCAGGAGGACCGCCAGCACCCACCACGCGCCGCCGCCGATGGCGGCCACCAGCACGACGACGAGCGCGGCCAGCGAGAGGGTCGCGACGATCAGGAGTCTGTTGTTCACCCGACCATCGTGCCCTATATCACTCGAACGTTCATCCTCGCTGCACTGTGTCGAAGTCCCACGTGTGGGGCAGGGGCGTCCGGGCCGACGGCAGGGCCACGCTGCGCCGCCACTCGTGCAGCCACTCCGGCAGCGTCGGCTCCCCCGCGAGGTCGTGGCCGGCCGCCGCCGCGATCGCCCGGACCTCGTCGTTCTCTACGGGGCGGCCGTCCTTCTTGCGCAGGCGCGTGCAGATGTACGCGCGCACCGCGACGTCGCCGTCGACCACCACGCGCTGCTCGAACCACACCGCGCGCTCATCCAGGCCGATCATCCGCGTCTCCACGTCGAACCGCTGCCCCAGGGTCACCGAGCGGCGGAACGCGATCTGCTCGGCCTGCACCACGGGCGTCCAGCCGCGACGGCGGATCTCGTCCCACAGGCCGGTGCGGACCATCGCGTCGAAGCGGCCGAGGTCGAACAGCCCGAAGTACTGGCCGTTGTTGACGTGCAGGGCCATGTCCACGTCCGTGGGCAGGGCGCGCATCGGCAACGTCGTCGGCTCCCAGAGTCCGGCGCGCGGGCGGCGGCGGGCGCGGGCGACGACCCAGATCGTGCGGGGGATCAGATGCATCAGAGGTTCCTCCTCGGGGTCACAGGACCCCCTCGGTCAGATGGTCCGGCGTGCCGAACCGGTGGGCGGTCACGGACACGGCCTGTTCGTGCAGGAACGGCAGCAGCTCCACCTCGCCGGCGCTCACCACGGGGCCAGCGTAGACCGCCACGTCGGGGGTGTCGCCGAGCGCCGCGTGGAGCGCGCGCCGCGCCGCCTCGGCCGCCTCCCGGTCGCCGGCCCAGTCGGCGACGAGCCGGATCCGTGCGTCGCCGCCGCCCTCCGCTGCGGGCGGGACCAGGGCCAGCCGCCGGGCGCGGTCGTGGAACGCGGCGTCATCCTCGACGACGACGTCCACCGGCGCGGCCGTGCCGGCACCCTCCGTGCGGACGGACCGGACCAACTCCTCCACCCGGCCGCGCACGGCCTCGGCCGAGAGCCCGTCCGCGTCGGGCCCCTCCGCGGTGGGGGTCGGGCGCAGGCTCACGGTCATGGGCGCCCCGGCGCGCAGGCCGGCGGAGACGATGCGCAGCAGGTGGTCGGCGGGCCCCGAGTGCCGGCGCACGAGGACCGGGGTGGGGACGTGACGCAGCACGTTCCGCTCGGCCTCGAGCGCGGAGACGTCCGCGGCCACCCCGAACACGGTGGTCCACGCGTGGGTGTCGAGGGCGCGGGCGGTCTCGAGCCAGGACGCACCCGCGCCGTCGGCCTCGGCCCCGGGCCGTCCCTCTCCGCCGGCCCACGTGCGCGCGTCCTCCCAGTCCACGAGGCCGTGCAGGTAGTGCGGCCCACCGGCCTTCGTGGTGGGGCCGACGACGGAACGCTTCCAGCCGCCGAAGGGCTGGCGGCGCACGATGGCCCCGGTGATGCCGCGGTTCACGTAGAGGTTGCCGGCGCGCACGCCGCGCAGCCACACGTCGATCTCCTCCCGGTCCAGCGAGTGCAGCCCGGAGGTGAGGCCGTAGTCCACGGCGTTCACGATCCCGATGGCCTCCTCGAGCGTCTCGGCCGTCATCACGGCCAGCACGGGGCCGAAGTACTCGGTGAGGTGGGCGTCGGCGCCGGGACGCACGCCGGAGCGGATGCCCGGGCTCCACAGGCGACCCGTCTCGTCCAGGTGCCGCGGACGCAGGGCCCACCGCTCCCCCGGGCCGAGCTCGGTGAGCCCGCGGCGCAGCTTCTCGCCGGGGGCCTCGATCACGGGGCCCATCTCGGCGCGCGGGTCCGCGGGGTGCGCCACGTGCAGGGACGAGGCCGCGTCCAGCAGCTGCCGGTGGAAGCGCTCGGAGGTGGCCACGGACCCGACGAGCACCACGAGGGAGGACGCCGAGCACTTCTGGCCGGCGTGACCGAACGCGGACTGGACCACGTCCTTCGTGGCCAGGTCCAGGTCCGCGGACGGGGTCACGATCACGGCGTTCTTGCCGGAGGTCTCGGCGAGCAGGTGCAGGTCGGGGCGCATCCCCTTGAACAGCCGTGCGGTGTCCCAGCTGCCGGTGAGGATGAGCCGCTCGACGGCCGGATCGGTCACGAGCGCCGCGCCGACCTCCGTCTCGTCCTCGTCCGCCAGCGTCACCAGGCGCACGAGGTCCGCGGGGTCGTGCCCGGCGAGCGGGCCGCCGTCGTCGAACAGGCCCGAGTCCCGCAGCCCGGCCACGATCAGCTCCCACGCGACCGCGCCCGTCCGCTCGGACTGCGGGGCCGGCTTGAACACCACGGGCGAGCCGGCGCCGAGCGCGGCGAGGACGCCCCCGACCGGGATGGCCACGGGGAAGTTCCACGGCGGGATCACCAGGGTCAGGCGGACGGGCACGGCGCGAGCGCCCTCCACCGCGTCCAGGCCGCGGGCCAGGCGGGCGTAGTAGTGCGCGAAGTCCACGGCCTCGGAGACCTCGGGGTCGCCCTGGTCCAGGGTCTTGCCGGTCTCGGCGGCGGCCACCTCCAGCAGGCGGGCCCGGCCGGCGTGCAGGGCCCGTCCGACGGCGTCCAGCGCGTCGGCGCGCTCGTGGCCGGTGAGCGCGCCCCAGCGGGCGCCGGGGTCGGCGGTGGCGGCGATGGCGGCGCGGGCGGCGTCGACCGTGGTGGCGCGGTGGGCGCGGACGGTGCCCTCACCGAGCGCGGAGTCCGGGACGGCCGCGAGGATCCGGCGGGCCCACTCCCGGTTGCCGGGCAGCGCGGGGTCCGTGTCCGGGGTGTTGGCGAAGCCGTCCACGGGGGCGGGGGTCGGCCCGTCCTCCCCGCGGGACCGGTCCTGGAGGCGGTTCGGACGGGGCACGGCCGCGTCCAGGTGGCGCAGCGAGGCGCGGAAGCGCTCCTCCTCGCGGGCGAACAGGTCCGCGTCCGCGTCCAGGTCGAACACGGCGGACATGAAGTTCTCCGGCGAGGCGCCCTCCTCGAGGCGACGCACGAGATAGGAGATCGCCACGTCGAACTCCTCGGGCCGCACCACGGGCGTGTAGAGCAGCAGGGCTCCGACGTCCGCCCGGACGGCGGCGGCCTGGCCGGTGGCCATGCCGAGCAGCATCTCGAACTCCACCGCGGCCGGGTCGAGGCCGCGGCGCTCGATCAGCCGGTGGGCCAGGGCGACGTCGAAGAGGTTGTGCCCGGCCACGCCGATGCGCACGTGGGCCAGATGCTCCGGGGTGAGCGCGTAGTTGAGCACGCGCTTGTAGTTGGTGTCCGCCTCCTGCTTCGAGCCCACCGTGGCCAGCGGCCAGCCCGTCAGGGAGGCCTGCATCCGCTCCATGGGCAGGTTGGCGCCCTTGACCACGCGCACCTTGACCGGGGCGCCGCCGGCGGCGACGCGGCGCGCGGCCCACTCCTGCAGGCGCACCATGGCCGCAAGCGCGTCCGGCAGGTAGGCCTGCAGCACGATGCCGGCCTCGTAGTCGCGCAGGCCCGGCTGCTCGAGCAGGGCGGTGAACACGTTGAGCGTGAGGTCGAGGTCGCGGTACTCCTCCATGTCCAGGTTGACGAAGGTGTCCCGATCCCGGGCGAGCTCGAACAGCGGGGTGAGCCGCTCGGTGATGTCCGCGACGGCCTCGTCGAACGCGTAGGGCGCGTGCGGCGCGGTGGCGGCGGAGACCTTCACGGACACGTAGTCGACGTCGTCGCGGCGGATCAGCGCGGCGATGCCCTCGAGCCGGCGGTCCGCCTCGCCCTGGCCGAGGATCGCCTCGCCCAGCAGGTTGATGTTCAGCCGGGTGTGCTCGTCGCGCAGGGCCGCGATGGCCTTGCCGAGCTGTCGGTCCCGCGCGTCGACGATCAGGTGGGAGACCATGTGCCGCAGCACGCGGCGGGCCGTGGGGACGGCGATGCGCGGCACGAGCGGGGCCGCGCGGCCGCCGACGCCGAGGACGGCGCGCAGTGCCGGAGGCAGGAAGCCGGGGGCACGGCCGGCGAGCTCCCGCAGCGCCCGGGCGGCGATCGCGGGGTCCTCGGGGCGGACCACGTGGTCCACGAAGCGCACGATGAAGTCGAGCCCGCCCGGCTCCTTCAGGGCGCCCGCCAGCTGGCGGGCCGCAAAGTCGGCCTCATGGTCGCGGGACTCGGCGAGCCAGCGCCGCACCTGCGCGACGGCATCGTCGGCGAGGGCGTGCAGGTCGGCGGGGTCGGGGATCCCGCCGGTCGCGCCGAGGACCCGGTCGAGATCGTCGTGGTCCTGGGCGGAGAACATCGCGATCATGGCCGCACTCTGCACGTGTGCCGGGTCACAGGTCAAACCGCCGCGGCTTCCTGTCCGACGCCTATGCTCGATGGACATCCCCTCGCCGCGCGCCCGCGCGTCGCCGCCGTCTTCCCAGGAGCCCGTCCGCCATGGCCGCCGCCGACCCCGCC
>NZ_JABFAX010000001.1:164780-199186 GCF_017168395.1 Micrococcus sp. KRD128
CGCCCCCACCCACGCGCGGGAGCGCCGGGACGTCGTCGTGCCCGGGCCCGAGGACCCGCCCGAGCGGGCCTGGCTCGTCCTGCCCCACCGCCACCCGGTGCCGACGCTGTTGGACGAGACGCGGGACGCCGTCGTGGGCCTGGCCGAGACGCTCGCTGCCGTCCTGCCGGTCACCGTGCTCGCCCACCCGCGCGACGCCGGGGCGGCGCGGCTGGTGCCCCCGGAGGTGGACCTGCTGCGCGCGCCCGTGGGCTCACCGCTGCTGGGCCGCACCGGGCCGAGCTTCATCCGCCGCCCCGAGGGCCTGGCCGCCGTCGCCTGGCGCAGCGCCGCGGGCCTGACCGGGACCGGGCCGCTCGACGGCGCGGCCGCGACGGCCGTGGCGGAGGCGGCGGGACTGCCGCTGCTCACCCCCCTGCTGTGCGCCCCGCGCGGGGCCTGGGTGACCGACGGCGAGGGGACGGCCGCGGTGGCCGCGGACCCCGTGCTGGACGGGCGGATCAACGGCGCGTGGACCCCCGGCCAGGTGGCCGCCGAGTTCGCCGCCCTGCTGGGGATCACCCGGGTGCTGTGGCTGCCGCCGGCACCGCGGCCGGACACCGGGCCGTGGGGCGGGCCCGGCCACCTGGCCTCGTGGGTGCGGCTGCGGGGCGACGGCGAGGCCGCCGTGCACTGGCGCGGCGACCGGTTCCACCCCGAGCACCCCTACGCCGCGGCGGCGCTGCGCTTCCTGCAGGGCGCCGACGACGCCGCCGGCCGGCCCCTGCGCGTGCGCACGGTGACCGGGGCGGCGCAGCCCGCCGAGTACGACCCGGCCGAGCGGGGCCCCCGCTCCCTCCTGGACACGCTGCCGCTGGGCGCGGCGGTGCTGCGGCCGGCGTTCGAGGACGCCGCGGGCGAGGAGGCCGCGGCCGCCGCGTGCGCGGCACTGCACCCGGGGCTGCCCCAGCTGTCGTTCCCCGCCCCGCCGCTGCTGCGGCTGGCCGGCGCGCTCAACGACCTGGTGCTGCTCCAGCCTCGCCCGTGACCTCGTCCGCCGCGGGGCCGTCGTCGTCCCCGCCGTCCGCCGGGGCGCGGTCCTCGTCCTTCCCGTGCGCGTCGGACCGCCAGGCCGCCGGGCGCAGTCGTTCCAGGAGCGAGGACTGACGGCGCTCCATGCCCTTCAGGTCCGAGGCGATGAGCGCGTTGATCCAGCGGGCGTTCGGGTCGGCGTCGATCAGCACGGCCTTGGCCAGCAGTGTGCAGGGCAGCGCGAGGATGGCGCCGAGCGGGCCGAGGACCCAGGCCCAGAAGAGCAGGGAGAGGAAGCTGACGGTGGGGATCACGCCGATCGCATCGCCGGCCACCTTGGGCTGGATCACGGACTGCAGCACGAAGTTCAGCACCGAGTAGCTGACCACCACCCACAGGAAGTCGGACCAGCCGCCCGCCGCCAGGCCCAGGACGGCCGGCGGCAGCAGGCCGATGATGAAGCCGACGTTCGGGACGTAGTTGGTGAGGAAGCTGAGCACGCCCCACACGAGCGCGAGCGGGACGCCGATCAGCATGAGGGCGATCACGTCCAGCACCGCCACGATCAGGCCGAACACCGTGGTGACCACCCAGTAGCGGCGCACGCCCTGGGCGAACTCGACCAGGGCGTGGCCGAACTCGTGGCGGGCGGTGCTGAGCAGGCGGACGCGGCGTTCGACGTCCATCGAGTCCATCGCCAGGAAGAACATGCCCATGATCACGGTGACGAGCAGGCCGAAGACCGCGTAGACGTTCGTGGCGATCTTCGTGACGGCGCTGACGGCCGTCCCGGTCACGGCGCTCATGTCGATCGAGGCCAGCTGCTGGGACACCATGTCCGGGGTCACGCCGCGCTCGTTGAGCCAGTGCGAGACGTCCAGGACGATCTGCTGGAAGCGGTCCGTGTACTTCGGCAGCTCCGCCACCAGCTCGAGGCCGGACCACACCATCATGCCGCCGAACACGGCCATCACCGCGACGACCAGCAGGACGGTGGTGGTGGCCCCGAGCACGGGGTGCAGGCCCCGGCGGATGAGCCAGGCCTGCAGCGGGTAGGCCACGATCACGAGGTTCAGCCCCAGGAAGACGGGGGCCGCGATGGAGGCGATCCCCTGGAAGAACTGCACCACCAGCACCAGACCCGCGAGCGTCAGGACGATCACCAGCATGCGCGGCCACATGCGGTGGGGGCGGCGGATGTCCCAGTCGGAGGCGGGACTGGACGAGGCGGAGGGCGGGGTCACCCCCGCGGGCTGTGCGGCGCTCACGCGGGCAGTCTATGCGCGGGCCGGACGGGGTAGGGTCGGGACCAGTCCACATCGACAGGGGAGCGCCCGCGCGGCGCTGAGAGTGCGGTCCGCCGCAGACCCTCGAACCTGCTCCGGTCCGCACCGGCGAAGGAAGTCGAGTCTCCCGGTCGACGTCGTCCCGGGATTCCGGTGGCGGCCTCGTCCCGGCCCCTCTGCCGTCCCAGACAGAGGAGAACCGCCATGTCCCGCACCCCGCACCGCGCCCTCGCCGCCCTCTCGGTGGCCGCCCTCGCCCTCACCGGCTGTTCGGTGTCCGGCTCGTCCGGCGACGGGGCGTCGTCGTCCGCCGCCGGGGCCGGCGGCGGCGAGTCGACGACCGTGACGATCATGACGCACGACTCGTTCAACCTGCCCCAGGAGCTCGTCCAGAAGTTCGAGCAGGAGTCCGGCTACACCCTGAAGACCACGGCCCCCGGCGACGCCGGCAGCGTGGTGAACCAGCTCCTGCTGGCCAAGGACGAGCCCACCGTGGACGGCGTCTACGGCGTGGAGGACCACTCGGCGCACCGCCTCGTCCGCGAGGGCGTCGTCGCCGCCTACACCCCGAAGGACCTGCCCGCCTCCGCGCAGGACCGGATGGTGGAGGACCGCATGACCCCGGTGGACCAGGGCCAGGTGTGCTTCAACACGGATCCGGCGTGGTTCACCGCCCACGACGTCGAGGCCCCCACCTCGATCGACCAGCTCGACGACCCCGAGTACGCGAAGCTGACGGTCGCCACCTCCCCCGTGGCCTCCTCCCCCGGCCTGGCGCTGCTCGCGGCCACCACGGAGAAGTACGGCGACGACGGCTGGCAGGACTGGTGGCGGGGCCTGATGGAGAACGGCGGCAAGGTCGCCGACAGCTGGTCCGACGCCTACAACTCGGACTTCTCCGGCGGCGAGGGCAAGGGTCAGTTCCCGGTGGTGCTCTCCTACTCCTCCTCCCCCGCGTTCGCTCCCGAGACCGAGGTGATCGAGGACTCCTGCACCCCGCAGGTCGAGTACGCCGGCGTGCTCGAGGGCGCGAAGAACCCCGAGGGCGCGCAGGCGTTCGTGGACTTCATGCTCACCGAGGAGGTCCAGTCCGCCCTGCCCGAGTCGATGTACATGTACCCGATCGACGAGTCGGTGCAGCTGCCCGAGGAGTGGGCGCAGAACGCGCCGCTCGTCGAGGACGCCATCACCCCGGACCCCGCCCGCATCGACGAGCGCCGCGAGGACCTGCTGAAGGAGTGGACCGCCCTGGCCGAGGCCTCCCGGCGCTGATGTCCGCGCTCACCGAGGTCGCGGCCCCCGGCACGGACCTGCCGCGCCGGCGGGCCCGCGGCCGGGGGGACGGGCTCGGCCCGTGGTGGCTGGTGGCCGCCGTCCTGCCAGTCGCCTTCCTGCTCGTCTTCTTCGCGTGGCCCGTGGCGGCCATGCTCTGGCGCGGGATCGGCGGCGACGCCGACGCGTTCACCGGCGCCGTGGACCTCACCGCCTTCAGGGAGACCCTCGCCCGCGAGCGCACGTGGCGCATCCTCGGCCAGACGCTCGGGATGGCCGCCGCCGGCACGGTGGTCTCGGTGGCGCTCGGCCTGCCGACCGCGTTCGTGCTGCACCGGCGTCGCGTCCCGGGGCGGGCCGTGCTCCGCGCCCTCGTGCTCGTGCCGTTCGTGCTGCCCACGGTGGTGGTCGGCGTCGCGTTCCGCGCCCTGCTCGCCCCCGGCGGGCCGCTGGGCTTCACCGGGCTGGACCAGACGACCACCGCCGTCGTGCTGGCCATGGTCTTCTTCAACGTGTCCGTGGTGGTGCGCCAGGTGGGCGCGCTGTGGAACGCGCTGGACCCCCGCCAGACCGAGGCCGCCCGCACCCTGGGCGCCTCGCCGTGGCGGGCGTTCCGCACCGTGACGCTGCCCCAGCTCGCCCCGGCGATCGCCGCGAGCGCGGCCCTGGTGTTCCTGTTCTGCGCGTCCGCGTTCGGCATCGTCCAGACGCTCGGCCGGCCCGGCTACGGCACGCTCGAGTCGGAGATCTGGGTGCAGACCTCCGTCTACCTGGACCTGCGGACCGCGGCGGTGTTCTCCGTGCTGCAGTTCGCGGTGGTGCTGGCCGCCGTCGTGGTCTCCGGCGTGACGGCGGCGCGCACCCAGCGGGCGCTGCGCCTGCGGGAGACGCCGCCGGCCCGGCTCACGCGCGCGGACGCGGTCCCGGTGGCCGTGATGCTCGCGGTGGTGGCGCTTGTGGTGGCCCCGATCCTGACGCTCGTGGTGCGCTCCTTCCACACCCGCCATGGCTGGGGGTTGGGCAACTATCGGCTGCTGTCCACGAGCGCGGGCAGCGGGTTCGTGGGCGGGTCGACGCCGGCCCAGGCGCTCGAACAGTCCCTGCGGGTGGCCGTGGACGCCACGCTCGTGACGCTCGTGGTGGCCGTGCCGCTGGCCCTGCTGCTGACCCGGCCCTTCCGTTCACGCGCGGCGCTGGCGGCCCAGCGGGCCCTCGACGGCGCCCTGCTCCTGCCGCTCGGGGTGTCCGCGGTGACCGTGGGCTTCGGCTTCGTCGTGTCCCTGCGGGCCGCGTTCCCGGAGCTGGCGGCCTCGGGCGTGCTCGTGCCGCTGGCCCAGGCGGTGGTGGCGCTGCCGCTCGCGGTGCGGGCGCTCGTGCCCGTGCTCGCGGCGGTGGACCCGCGGCTGCGGGAGGCCGCGCGCACCCTCGGGGCGGGCCCGTGGCGGGTGCTGGCCACGGTGGACGGCCCGTTCCTCGCCCGCGGCGTGGGCGTGGCGGCGGGCTTCGCGTTCGCGGTGTCCCTGGGCGAGTTCGGGGCCACGAGCTTCCTGGCGAGCCCGTCCGCGCCCACCCTTCCGGTGCTGATCGCCCGGCTGCTGGGCCGGCCGGGCGCGGACAACTACGGGATGGCGCTCGCGGCGGCCACGGTGCTGGCCGTGCTGAGCGCCGGGATCATGCTGGTGTGCGAGCGGCTGCGCCCCCGGGGCCCGGCCGGGGCGGGAGGTCTGTGATGACGCCGACGACGACGGGGGCCTCCCTCCGGCTCCGGGACGTGGCGATCCGCTACCCGGACGGCTCCACCCCCGTGCGGGGGACGGACCTGGACGTGGCCGCCGGGGAGATCGTGGCGCTCGTGGGCGCCTCCGGCTCGGGCAAGTCCACCATCCTGCGCGGGATCGCCGGGCTCGAGGACGTCGTGGCGGGCACGGTGGAGCTCGACGGGCGGGACGTGGCGGCGGTGCCGACGCACCGCCGGGGCGTGGGGATGGTGTTCCAGGACGGGCAGCTGTTCCCGCACCGGACCGTGGGCCGGAACGTGGCGTACGGCCTCGAGTCCGCCGGCTGGGACCGGGCCCGGCGGCGGGCACGCGTGGCCGAGCTGCTGGACCTGGTGGGCCTGACCGAGCTCACGGACCGGCCCGTGCAGCGGCTTTCCGGCGGGCAGGCCCAGCGCGTGGCGCTCGCCCGGTCGCTGGCCCCGGCCCCGCGGGTGCTCCTGCTGGACGAGCCGCTGTCCGCGCTCGACGCGGACCTGCGCCGGCGCCTGGCCGAGGACATCCGGGCGGTGCTGCGGGCGGCGGGGACGACCGGCGTCGTCGTCACCCACGATCTCGCGGAGGCCGCCGTGATGGCCGACCGCACCGTGCGCCTCGGTGCGGGGGGACGCATCGCGGCGGAGGAGGACGGCCCGGCGGTAGCCTCTCAGGCATGACCCCGCCCGCACCCCGCCCCCGGCTGACCGCCCAGGACGTGGTGGACGCCGCCGTCGGGATCCTGCAGGACTTCGGCATGGGCGACCTGTCCATGCGGCGCGTGGCCGCGGTGCTGGGCGTGCAGGCCTCCGCGCTGTACTGGCACGTGCCGGACAAGCAGTCGCTGCTGGCGCGGGTGGCGGACCGGATCGTCGCCGAGGCGGAGGAGACCGTGCGCGCCCGCCGCGTCACGGACCTGGCGGGCCGCGCCGAGGCCGCGGAGGCCGCCCTGCTGCGGCACCGGGACGGGGCGGACGTGGTGCTCTCCGCCCTCGCGCTCGGGCTGGGCGGTCTCGGCCTGCACCGTCTGCTCACCGAGGCGGCGGACACCCCGGAGGACGGGGAGCGGGCCCTGGCGCTGCTGCTGGGCACCGTGTCCCTGCGACAGCAGCGCGCGCAGGCGCAGGCGCTCGGCGTGCCGACCGGCCCGGACGTGCAGCGGCACCGCACGGACCCGCTCTGACCCCTCGTCCGACGCCGCCGCGCGGGAGGCCGAGGAGAGGAGACCTGCCTCCTCACAGGTGCGCTCGGTAAGGTCGCCCAGAGCAGAACAGGTCGGGACGGGTCGTCCCCTTCGTCCACGGCGATCCCGCCCGACCGCCGCAGGACCAGCATGGCCCGCCGGACCCGGCTCACAGTTCCGGCGCGGTCCCCTTCGACCCAGCCGGCGAAGCCATGGGAGCACGGATCAACCACCCGCGGACGGTCGTGGACCGGACGCTGCATCACGACGTCGAGGCCGCACACCCCGCGGCGCTCGTCGACGTGGGCTGGGACTTCCGTGGTCCGGGCGCCAAGGCGGAGGAGCAGCACCGTCCCCTGCGCGTGGTCCGTGCCCGCCGGCCTCGGGGCACCCCGCGGGACCGCAACGACGTCGACCTCACGCGCACCGGCCCCGTCGTCCCCCGCCCCGCCCCGCCGCGCACCCGGATCCGCCGGGACGGCGTCCGCGTGGTGGCCAGCCCGCTGGCCATGCTGCCCGGCGTGGACCACGGCCCCGCCCTCCGCCTGGACCTGCACCCGACGACGGGGGGCATCGTCTACGTGGCCCGCGAGCTCGAGCTGCGCGAGCTCGGCGACGACGTCCGCGGCCACGTCTACACCGGCATGATCGGCACGGCGCACCTGAGCGCCTTCTGGTCCACCGTCACGGTCGAGCTGCCGCCGGAGCGCCCGGTGATCGTGCGACTGCGCTCGGACCGGGACGCCGAGCTGCTCGCCCTGCTCGAGGTCCTCGCCCCCGTGGACACGCGCGTGGTCTCCTACCGGCTCGACGAGTCCCCCGTGGGCACACAGCGCTCCAGCTACCTGCTGCCGGACGTCGACCCGGAGACGGTCGCCCAGACAGGCGCGGCCCGGATCCCGCTCGAGGCCGTCGAGGCCGCCCAGGAGGAGGAGGACGCGCTGCGCCGCTCCTCCGGCGTCTTCCTCTCCCGCCGCCGCACGGACCGCTTCCTGCGCCGCAACCTGCCCGGGGTGACCCACAGCCTCACGTTCGCGGACGAGGCGGACGTGACGGACGTGTACGTGGACGGCTCCGTGCTGCGCGGCTCCCGCATCGGCGGGGCGGCCGCCGTCGCCGGACCGAGCATGTGGGCCGTGCAGGCCGTGGCCGGGGCCACGATGCCGCTCGAGGTGGAACTCGAGGCCCTCGTGCTGGGGCACGTGATCTGCGCGTGGGCGGGCACCCCCGGCGGCCGGGTCACCATCCACTCGGACTCGCGCGCCGCGCTGGCCATGCTCAACGCCGCCCGCCGCGAGCGGCTCACCCTCGGCGGCGCCCGGGGCGAGCGCATCCGCCGCACCCTGCGGCGCCTGCTGGCCGCCGTCGACCTGGCGCAGGCCGCGGACGTCCAGGTGGACACCACGTGGGTCAAGGGCCACGTGGGCGTGCACGGCAACGAACTGGCCGACGACCTCGCCCGGGCCGCCGCCCGCCACGCCAGCGTCGGCACCCCCGAGGGGGACCTGCCCGAGCGGATGGGGCAGCTGATCCAGCTCCGCGTCGAGGACGACGCCGCCGGCTGACCCCGGCCCCCGATTCCCCGTCCTCCGCCCCAGCCTCTAGGGTGGGGCTGTGGAAGCGACAGTGGAACAGATCACAGCGGCCGTCACCGCCTTCAACGACAAGTACTGGTACGTCGTGATGGCGCTGCTCTTCGTGGCGGGGGTGTGGTTCACCATCCGGACCGTGGGCGTGCAGGTGCGCATGCTCCCGGAGATGCTCCGGTCGGTGACGGCCAAGTCCCAGACCGGGTTCGAGAACGACGGCGTGAGCCCGTTCCGCGCTTTCACCATCTCGGCGGCCTCGCGCGTGGGCACCGGCAACGTGGCCGGCGTGGCGATCGCGATCGTGATCGGCGGCCCGGGCGCCGTGTTCTGGATGTGGCTGCTGGCGATCATCGGCGGCGCCACCGCGTTCGTCGAGTCCACGCTGGCCCAGCTGTACAAGCAGAAGGGCGCGGACGGCTACTTCGGCGGGCCCGCGTACTACATCCGCGACGGTCTGGGCGCGAAGTGGCTGGCGGCCGTGTTCGCCGTCGCCATCACCGTGACCTACGGCTTCGTGTTCAACGCCGTGCAGTCCAACTCGATCTCCGAGTCCGTGCAGGCCAACTGGGGCGCGTCCTCCACCACCGCGTGGATCGTGGGCCTGGGCCTGGCCGCCCTCACCGGCCTCGTGATCTTCGGCGGCGTGCGCCGGCTCTCCGCCGTGACCAACGTGCTGGTCCCCGCGATGGCCACGTTCTACATCTTCCTGGCCCTGATCGTGATGGTCGTCAACATCACCGAGGTCCCGGGCATGATCGCGCTGATCGTGGGCCACGCCTTCGGCCTGCGCGAGGTCGCGGGCGCCGCCGTCGGCATGACGATGGTGATGCAGGGCGTGCGCCGCGGCATGTTCTCCAACGAGGCCGGCATGGGCTCCGCCCCGAACGCCGCCGCCACCGCGGCCGTCTCCCACCCGGCCAAGCAGGGCTTCGTGCAGTCCCTGGGCGTCTACTTCGACACCCTGATCGTGTGCTCGGCCACCGCGTTCGTCATCCTGCTCTCCAACCCGGCCTACGGACGCGGGGAGGCGCTCGGCATGCAGGTGACCCAGGGTGCGCTCCAGCAGGCCGTGGGCGCGTGGGCCGGCCCGGCGCTGACCGTCATCATCTTCTTCCTGGCCTGGTCCTCCGTGCTGGGCAACACCTACTACGGCGAGGCCAACATCCGGTACCTGGCCGGCCGCCACGCGGGCCCGGCCATCACCGTGTTCCGCGTGCTCGTGCTGGTGTGCGTGGTCGGCGGCGCGCTCGGCTCCGTGGCGCTGGTGTGGAACCTCGCGGACACGTTCGCGGCCCTCATGGCGACCATCAACCTCGTGGCGATCATCCCGCTGGGCGGGCTGGCCGTGAAGCTGCTCCGGGACTACGAGCGCAAGCTCAAGGCGGGCGTGGATCCGGGCTTCCACCTCTCCGACCTGCCCGAGGCGCGGAACGTGGCCCTCTGGCGGGACGAGCCGAAGACCTCCCCGCTCCAGGACTGACGCCCCCGCCCTCCCGCGCGTTTCGAGGCGGGATATCGACCCCATCCGGCTGCCGCGGGCGGCCGTGGGGTGGATATCCCGCCTCGATGCATGAGGAGGCCCGGTCTGGACACCGTGCGGGGGTCGGCGCCTAGGTTGAGGCGCACCCGACCGGCCACGCACGAGCGGCCGGCACGACGTCCGAGGAGGACACCATGGGCATCCTCTCCAGCCTCACCCGCACTCTCGGCGGCGGTGGCCGCCGCTCCAGCCGACCCACCATCGGTGCGCACATCGGCCGGTCCCCCGGCTTCGGCCGGCAGGCCCGCGCTCAGCGACGCCGGTCCAGCGGCCTGGGCGGTGCCCTCCTGGGCACGCTCGGCGGTCTGGCGCTGCGTGAGCTCTCGCGCCGCGGCGCCGGGGGCACGACGCGCGGGCGCAGCTCCGGTGCGTACCGCGGCGGCTTCGGGCCCTCCGCCCGGTCCACGGGCGGCCTCGGCACCGGCCTGCTGGGCGGGCTGCTCGGCGGGGCCCTCGCCTCCCGCGGCCGGCCCGGTGCCGTCGGCCGACGCACGGCGGGTGGCCGCCGGACCGTGGGCGGCGGCTTCTGACCGCTGCGGCGGTGCGGAGTCGCCGCTGAACAGCATCACCGCGGAGCGGACACGACCACGGGGCGGGCACCGACGGATCGGTGCCCGCCCCGTGGTCGTGTCGGGCCGGTGGCGTGCCCCAGGCGTCTGCGTCCCGGCTCAGCCGAGGCCGGCGACGCGGCCCAGGATGAACACCAGGACGCCGATGACCACGAGGGCGATGATCAGCCCGAGCACGATCTTGCCCGCCGAGCGCTCGCCGGTCTGCTCCACGTCCATGCCCGGGTTGTCCGGGCCGACGCCCGCGCCCTCGGCTGGGGGCGTGTCGCCGTCGAACGCGACGCCGGAGGTCTCGTCCGTCGCCTCGCGTGCGCGCCGGGCGTCCTGGGGGTCGGGGGTGTGCGGGGTGGCCATGGCCGGCTCCTCTCGTCTCGGCGGCACGGGTGCGCGCCGCTGGCCCTCATGGTAGGCCCGGGGCAGGGGGTCCTGACCAGGGTATGGCGACGCCCGCCCCAGCGCTTTCGTGGCCGAAACGGCGCGCCCCGAGCCGCTTTCGTTGACGAAACGGCGCTCCTCCACGCCGCCCGACGGATCCCGTCACACTCTTGATCGTTGGACGTCCAAGCAATAGCGTGATCGGCGTCACGTCCCCACCGTCCGGAGGAGCCCCCATGCCCGAGGCCTACATCATCGACGCCGTCCGCACCCCCGTGGGTCGCCGAGGGAAGGGGCTCGCCGACGTGCATCCCCTCGATCTGGCGGCCGCGCCGCTGCGCGAGATCGTCGCCCGCCAGGACATCGACTCGGCCGAATACGACGAGGTCATCCTCGGCTGCATCGACCAGCTCGGCCCCCAGGCCATGGACGTGGCGCGCAACGCCTGGCTCGCGGCCGGGCTCTCCGAGGACGTCCCCGGCACCACGGTCGAACGCCAGTGCGGCTCCGGCCAGCAGGCGGTCCACTACGCCGCGCAGGCCGTCATGAGCGGGACGGCGGACCTCGTCGTCGCCGGTGGCGTCCAGTCCATGTCCGCGATCCCGCTCTCCCGGTCCAACACGGCCGCCCGCGAGCTCGGCTTCCCCGACCCGTTCACCGGCTCCGAGTCCTGGGCCGCCCGCTACGGGGACGAGGAGATCTCCCAATTCCGCGGGGCCGAGATGATGGCCCGGCACTGGAACCTGGACCGGGACACCCTGGAGGAATTCGCGGTGCGCTCCCACGAGCGCGCGCTCGCCGCCCAGGCCGACGGTCGCTTCGACCGCGAGATCCTGCCCCTCGCCGGCCTCACCGCGGACGAGGGCCCCCGCACCCCGGACGCCGCGAAGATCGCCTCGCTCGACCCGATCGTCCCCGGCGGGCTGCACACCGCGGCCACCGCGTCCCAGATGTCCGACGGCGCGGCCGCCCTCCTGCTCGCCTCCGAGGAGGCCGTGCGCCGCCACGGCCTCACCCCGCGAGCCCGCATCCACCACCTCTCCGCCCGCGGCGCCGACCCCGTCATGATGCTCTCCGCCCCGATCCCGGCGACGGCGTACGCGCTCGACCGCATGGGCCTGACCATCGACGACATGGACCTCGTGGAGATCAACGAGGCGTTCGCCGCCGTCGTGCTGGCCTGGCTGACCGAGACCGGCGCGGACCCGGCGAAGGTCAACGTCAACGGCGGGGCGATCGCCCTGGGCCACCCCATCGGCGCCACCGGCGCCCGCCTGATGACCTCGCTGCTGCACGAGCTCGAGCGCAGCGGCGGCCGCTACGGCCTGCAGACCATGTGCGAGGGCGGCGGCCAGGCCAACGTCACCGTGATCGAACGTCTCTGACCCGTCCCCCGGAGGTTCCCATGCGAGGCCAGATCACCCACCCCACCGACACCCCCTCCCCCGCCCCGGAGGACACGATCGGCCGCGTGTTCGCACGCGCGGTCGCCCGCTCCCCGCAAGCCGTCGCCCTGCGCTTCGAGGACCGCGACTGGACCTACGCCCAGCTCCGGGACGGAGCGCACCGCGTGGCCCGCCGCCTCCAGGACACCGGCCTGCCGGCCGGCACCCGGGTGGCCGCCTACGCCACCAACTCGGACGCCTACGCGCTGCTCTTCCTTGCCTGCGTCACGGCCGGCTACGTGCACGTGCCCGTGAACTTCGCGCTCAAGGGCGGCGAGCTCGCGCACGCCCTCGAGGACTCCGGCGCGGAGCTGCTCGTGGCCGACGCCGGCATGCTCGAGCGGGTCGACCAGGTCCGGGCCGAGGGCCGCGCGTCGGCTCTGCGGCACGTGTGGACCATGCTCCCCGCCGGCCACGCCGAGCCCTCCGTGCTTCAGACCGCCCGGGACGAGACGTTGGACGCCGCCGCCCCGGAGGCGGAGGTGTCGGCCACCGACCTGGCCCAGCTGCTCTACACCTCCGGCACCACCTCCACTCCCAAGGGCGCCATGATGTCCCACCGGGCGCTCGTGGCGGAGTACCTCTCCTCGATCATCGCGCTGGACTTCACGGCCGAGGACCGCCCCCTCGTGGCCATGCCGCTGTACCACTCGGCCGCGATGCACGTGTTCCTGCTCCCCTACCTGAGCCTCGGCGCCACGGTGCGCCTGCTGGCCGCCCCGGACATCCCCCGGATGCTCGAGCTGGTGGAGACCGAGCACATCGGCTCCCTGTTCCTGGCGCCCACCGTCTGGGTGCCGCTGGCGAACCACCCGGACCTCGCCACACGCGACCTCTCCTCGCTGCGCAAGGCCCAGTACGGCGCCTCGATCATGCCGGTGACCGTGCTGCAGCGCCTCCGTCAGAGTCAGCCGGGCATCGGCTTCTACAACTGCTTCGGCCAGTCCGAGCTGGGCCCGCTGTGCACCGTGCTGCGCCCCGAGGAGCACGACGCGCGGCCGGCCTCATGCGGCCGCCCCGTGTTCCACGTGGAGGCGCGGGTGATGACGGCCGACGGCGCCCCCGCCGCGCCCGGCGAGCCCGGCGAGATCCAGTACCGCTCGCCGCAGCTGCTCTCCGGCTACTGGAACCGCCCGGACGCCACCGCGGACGCCTTCACCGACGACGGCTGGTTCCGCTCCGGCGACCAGGTCACCCAGGACGCCGCCGGCTACATCCAGGTGGTGGACCGCATCAAGGACGTCATCAACACGGGCGGCGTGCTGGTCGCGCCGCGCGAGGTCGAGGACGCGATCTACGAGCTCGACGAGGTGGCCGAGGTCGCCGTCATCGGCCTGCCGGACGAGCGCTGGATCGAGGCGGTGACCGCCGTCGTCGTGCTCAAGGAGGGCGCCGAGCTGACCGCGGAGACCGTGCGCGCCCACGTGAAGGAGCGGCTGGCGGGCTTCAAGGTGCCCAAGCGCGTGGACTTCGTGGCGGAGCTGCCGCGGAACCAGTCGGGCAAGCTGCTCAAGCGCGCGCTGCGCGCCGAGCGGACGCAGGAGGCCCGGTGATGCGCAGGCAGAAGCCGACCTACGACGTCGTCACGCCCCTGGACGTGGACTACCTGGACGCGTTCGGGGAGGCGACGGAGGAGGACCGCGCGCACTGGGACCGCGCCCGCGCCTACGGCCGGGAGGTGCTCGAACGGATCGACGGGCACTGGGACCGGGCGGAGTACCCGTTGGACCTGGTGGCGCGGGCGGGTGAGCTGGACCTGCTCACCGATGGGCTGGAGGTGCCGGGGCACGCGGTGATGTCGCCGTTGGCGGCGGGCCTGGTGGCGATGGAGATCTCCCGGGCGGACGGATCGATGGCAGCGGCTGCGGCCGTGCAGGGCGGGCTCGTGCTGCGCGCCCTGGTGCACTGCGCGAGCCCGGAGCAGAAGGAGCGGTACCTCGAACCGGTGGCGCGCGGCACGCTGCCGGGCGGGTTCGCACTCACGGAGCCGCTGCACGGCTCGGACTCGGTGTCCCTCGAGACGTCCGCGCGGCCCGACGGCGCCGGCGGCTGGGTGCTGAACGGCGCCAAGAAGTGGATCGGCAACGGCGCCGCCGGGGGCATCACGATCGTGTGGGCGCGCGATACCGAGGACGGCCAGGTCAAGGGCTTCGTGGTGGAGCAGTCCACACCCGGCTACGAGGCCGAGGTGATCACGGGCAAGGGCGCGCTGCGGGCGATCCACCAGGCCGAGATCACGCTGACCGACGTGCGGGTGGGCGACGACGCGCGGCTGCCGGGCGTGTCGACGTTCAAGGACGCCGCGCGCGTGCTGGTGGCCACCCGCGTGAACGTGGGGTGGTCCGCGCTGGGCCACGCGACCGCCATGTTCGAGGCCGCGCTGGCGTACGCCCGGCAGCGGGAGCAGTTCGGCAAGCCGCTGGGGGCGCACCAGATGGTGCAGGAACGGCTCGCGCAGATGCTGGACGAGGTGACCGCCATGCAGACCCGCTGCGTGGCCGTGGCCCGCCTGCAGGCGGCCGGGCGGCTGCGTGACGAGCAGGCCTCCCTGCTGAAGTACGCCTGCACCCGGGGTGCGCGGCGGGTGGCGCAGATCGCCCGGGACATGCTCGGCGGCAACGGCATCCTCCTCGAGCACCGGGTGATGCGGCACTTCGCCGACGTCGAGGCGCTGCACACCTACGAGGGCACCGAGTCCGTGCAGGCGTTGATCCTCGGCCGGGACCTGACCGGGATGAGCGCGTTCGCGTGAGCGCCTCCCTCAGGGCGCGGAGACGACTCCCACGCCCACCCGGGGCAGGCTGCGGTCCACGACCAGCTCCAGCCGACGTTCGTGGAACCGTGCGCCGAGCAGCTCCTCGAGGTCCTCGACGAGGTGCACCGTGATGGTCTCGATGACCGCCGCGGTGTCCTCTCCGTCCCGCAGGATGCAGTCCACCTCCAGCGCGGGGGCGGAGGGGGTGCCGGTGATGGCGAACCTGGCCTCAGCGACCTCGGGGAACACGGTGACGGCCCGCGCGGCACTCATGGCCAGGAGGGCGCAGCGCTGACGGAAGGCGGCGGGCTGCGGCGCCGGGGACTCGAGGACGGGCGGGACGGCGGACAGGGTCCGCCCCATGGCCTGGGGGGCCTCCAGCGTTGCTGTCATGACATTCCTCTCGCCGCGGCCCGGGCGCCCCCTCACAGAGATCGCCGTGACCTGGAAAATGTTAGTCTAACTATGCGTTAGGAAGACTAACCAAATTTTCGGGGTGACGTGAACAGGGAGGTTCAAGAGCGCATGGGTGAGGAGCACACCACGCTGACCAGCACGGATGGCGAACCGACGTCGGGCTACTGGTACACCCGCGGCGCCCGCGAGATCGAACCCGTGGACGTGCTCAACCTGCTGCGACGCTACCGGGAGGCCGAACGGCGCATGCGCGCCCGCACCCGGGACAGCATGGGGATGGGAGAGACCCACCTGTCAGCCCTGCGTTACCTGCTGCGGGCCGACCGACGCGGCCACAAGGTCCGTCAGCGGGATCTGGCCAGCGCCCTGGAGATCACCCCGGCCTCCGCCAGCGCCCTGGTGGACCGACTGGTCCGAGACGGCTACGCCCGACGGGCGCCCCACCCACAGGACCGCCGATCCGTGGTGGTGGAACCGACGGCCAAGACGGACCACGAGGTCCGCGCCACCCTGGGCGCCATGCACCGCAGTATGCTCGCCGCGGTGGAGGGCCTCACCCCGGCCGAGCTCGCCGGCGCGGCCGCGTTCCTGCGGGCCCTGATCCGCAGCGTGGAGGAGCATGACGAGGACGAGGCGGACCAGCCCGCGTGAGGAACAGACTCAGCGGAACAGGTCCCAGACGCTGAACGTGGTGCGCTTGTAGACCGCGTTGTAGGCGGCGCGCTTCGGATCGCGCACCCACCCCATGCCCGGCCGGCCGTCCTCGCGGCCGGCACCCGTGCACCGCACCCGCCAACCCCAGGAGCTGACATGAGCACCGCACCCACCCCTTCTTCCTCCGACGACGCCCCCGCCGTCCTCGTCGAGACGCGGCCCGGCGTCGTGCGGCTGACGCTGAACCGGCCCGCGAAGGGCAACGCGCTCGGACTGACGATGGCGCGCGAGGTGCTCGCGGCGATCGCCGCGGCCGAGGCGGACGAGTCCGTGCACGTGCTCACGCTGACCGGCGCCGGGCGGATCTTCTGCGGCGGCGGGGACGTCCAGGCCATGGCTGCCGCGCCTGCCGGGCCGGAGCGGCGCGCGATGATCCAGGAGCTCGGCGAGGCGGCGGGCGAGGTCGCGGTGGCGCTCACAGGCTCTCGCCTGCTGGTGCTGGCCGGCGTCAATGGGACGGCCGCCGGGGCGGGGCTCGGGCTCCTGCTGGGCGGCGACGTCGTGCTGGTGCGCGAGGACGCGCAGCTGGTGACGGCGTTCTCCGCGCTCGGGATGACGCCGGACACGGGCGTGTCCTACTGGCTGCCGCGGGTGCTCGGGCCGGTGCGCGCGACGCAGCTGCTGCTCGGCGGGCGGCGCCTGACCGGGACCGAGGCCGTGGAGTGGGGCCTGGCGACCGAGGCGGTGGCCGGCGACGCGTTCGCGGCACGTCTGGCGGAGCTCGAGGACGAGCTGGTGGCCGGTCCGGCGCACACCTACGGGCCGACGAAGGCGCTGGCGCGCGGGGCCGACGTCGAGGCGCTGCGTGCACACGTGCGGCAGGAGGCGGCGTCGATCGCGGCGGCGTCCGAGCACCTGGAGGCCGTGCGGCGGGTGGAGGCGTTCGCGGGCCGGTGAGGGCCGGGCCGCGGCCCGGGCCGGCGGCGTCGCCCACTGAGGCGACGCCGCCGCGGGCTCAGGCCGGCGGCGGCTGCGCCGGCCCCCCGGCGAGGTCCGTCCGAGCCCCGGCGAAGCGGGCCATCCAGGGGAACCATCCCCGGGTGCGGTGCGCGTACAGGGCGAACGCCACGATCAGGGCCCCGAGCGTGCCGACGATCATGTCCGTCATGGTGTCCGTGTTGCCCTTCTGCGTCTGCGCGTCGAGCGCCTGGTCGGCGGTGAACTCGGCGATCTCCCACGCCAGGGCCACGAGCGAGTGCAGGGCCATCACGAGGAGCGCCTCGAGCCCGGGCGGCAGGACCAGCCCACGGCGCGCGGCCGCGACGCCCAGCAGGAAGACGCACCCGAGCGCGATCGGCACGCCGGAGTAGAAGTGCACGAGGGCATCCCACCACGGCCAGGCGTCGTAGCCGCCGAGCGCGGCACCCACCCACGGGGCGGCGAGCAGCAGGGCCGCGTACATCACATGCAGCGCGGTGGGCAGGCGGACCCGGTGGGCGCGTTCGAGGGCGATCGGCACGGGGACCACCGTGACGATCTGCAGGCTGAGGCCGGCCGCCTCGCGGTGTCCCTGGGCGGCGAGGACGGCGGCTCCGGCCAGGAGGACGACGGCCGCGAGGATCAGGGGCGAGCGCCGGACGGCATGTGATGTACGCGGCCCTGCTGCTCGCCGCCCCGTGGGTGGGTGTCGAGGTGCGGTGTCATGGCGGGGGGCTCAGGCGGACGGGGGGACGGCATCGGGCACCAGCTCGTAGACGAAGGCGGGGCGGACGGCGTCGTCGTCCTCCAGGGCGACGACGGCGGGCACCCGCCGGTAGCCGGCGCCCTCGAAGGCGTCGAGGCGGTCCCAGTGGTCCGGGAGGTCGGCGGAGACGAGCACCTGGGCGGGGACGTCGGTGGTCGCGTGCGCGGGCGCGGTGCCCGCGAGGACGATCCCCGGGTAGCCGGTGGCCGCATCGGTGCCGCTGGCGTGGAGCGTGCCGCGGAGGGTGCCGGGGATCCAGGTGCCGCGCACACCGTCCATGACGTGCGCGTTCGAGCGGCCGGGCGCCAGGGTGCCGTACGCGGCGAGGGCGTGGGGGGCGAGGACCTCACTCGCGAGGCGGGCGACGGTGCGGGCCAGGCGGACGTCGCGGGAGGTGAGGGCGCGGACGTCGTGGCTGTGCATGCCCACGGTGAGCCGGCCGTAGGAGACGGTCAGGTCCGGGTGGTGGTCGGCGGCCTCGGCTGCCTCCCCGATCCGGTTCGCCAGGGCCAGGGCCGAGGCGAAGTCGTCGGTGGCGTAGGTGATGGTGAGCTCGGGTGGGGTGGTGTCGGCGGGTGTCGACGACGGCGTGACGCGCCAACCCCCGAGCTCTGGCACCCCCGTGAGGGCCACAGCAAGCTCGGCTGGGTCGATCGCGGTGTGAGGTGGGAGGGCGGCGAGATGCTCGAGGCGGTTGAGAGCGGACGTCATGGGGCCATGATGCCCGGGGGACAAACTTCACGGGGCGCTCACCGCCGGTTCAGCCCTCTCGTTGGCCCCCGCCGAGATTTTCGAGGACCTCTCGCCATGGGCCAAGACGGGTGGTGATCGTCTGAGCCGAAGGGCCACCGTGGGCCTGGCGCCACTCCTCGTGAGCGGACTGGCTGTGGGTGGCCGACTCTGTCATGAACCGCTCCATCCACACCCGGAGTTCCTCGGTAGTGAAGGGGTTGGCGGGCTTCGGCGGGTTGGGGGTACCGCCGGCCGCCTCCACGAGCTGGACCCAATTGGTGCCAGCGCGGCGCAGGACCGTCGGCGTGGCGGGGACTCCGTGTTCCGCCGCCCAGCTGTTGTAGGCGGCGACGGTCAGGCGCGGCCCTCGGTCCTCGATCGCCCGGCGCACCAGGGTCAGCGGGTCGTCCCCCGGATCGAGCTTGCCCTTCCAGTCGACCCGGGTCCGCTTCCGCCCCGGGAAGCCCATCGACTGACCGGCCACGACGCGCAGGGCGCGCGCTCGCATCTCTTCGAACCCCACGCCGAGACGATTGCGGATCAGGGCCGCCGACGGCATGCCCGGGCGCGCGGAGAGCCAGTCCGAGAGTTCGAGGTAGGTGCGGGGCGGCGTCGCTGAGGACCACGCGTCCACCAGTGCTTCGACCAATTCTGCGTCGGAGTACTTGGATCGACTCGGACGCCGGTCCGTGACCGCGATGCCCGCGCGTTCGAGAGCGGCGTTCCATCCACCAAACCGGTTGGCCACTGTCTGGTGAGTGGGCACTCCGTGGCTCCGGGACCACTGGGTGAACGACTGCGCCGCCGTCTCTCCCGTCTCCTCGTAGAACTCGCGGAGAGCAGAGAGCAGAACCTCGTCCGGGGTAGCCGAGGACGTCTTGCGCGGCTTGGCTTCTCCCAGATGGAACTTGACGCGCTTGCCCAGCAACCGCCGCAGCTCCTGCTGGGACAGACTCAGATCCTGCGATGCCACGGAGATCGGCACGCCCACGTGTCGCTCCGACCAGGACACGGCGGCCGCCCGCTTCATGCGGAACTCCTCGTCAGCGAGGAGTTCGCGGTACGCCTTCAATTCCTTGGTCGAGTACCCCGCTTCATCACGGATGAGCTGCCGGACCCGTTCCCGGGTGCGGCCGAACCGCTCCCCGATCTCGGCCAGTGTGCTGCCCTCGAAGTACTCCCGGGCCATCCTCACAGCGCGCGGGGTCGACGGCAGGATGGTCATGCTGGCCAGCGCATCGAGCTCACGGCGTCGCTTCGAGGTGAACGGGGCGTTAGGAGACTCCGAGCCGGGTGACACGGAAGGGACCTCGAACTCCACTGTGCTCCTTCATCATCGGAATTGCATGACGCTTATCACACCATACGGTCGGCACTGCACCGCGCCCGGGAACATTCGCGCCCCTAGAGCGTCACGAGTCGAACCCGAGCCCCGGGTCCGGCGGGGTGCCGTAGGTTCGCAGGGCCGCCCCGTAGGGCAGCGGGAGGCCGTGGCCCTGTGCCCAGCTGACGAGGACCTCGATGGTCTCGGCGGAGGTGAGCTCCTGCAGGGGCTGGACGAGGTCCTGGGGGTCGTTGGCGACCTCGTCCGCAGCCCGGCCCCGGCCGATCCGCCAGTTGTAGGCCCCGAGCCCCTCGAACCGCTTGGCGATCTCCACCATGAAGAGCCCGTCGCCCAGCAGCATGATCTGCGCGTACCGGGTGGGCGGCTCGTCCTCGAGGATCAGCTTGTCCCGCGGGTCGGTGAGGGCGTTAACCAGGTCCGCGATCTGGGCGGCGCTCTCCAGCCGGTGCCAGCCCGGGTCCTCCTCGCCACAGACGGTGGCGGTCCACCAGAGGTCGGTCGCGGGGGCGGGTGAAGCCATCCACTCCACAGCTTCGCGGGGCGGCTCGACGAGCTCGACGGCGCCGGGGGCGCGGTGTGTGGCGAGGCCGCGAGCGCCGTCGGCGGTGATGCTGCCGGGCGCGCTCATCGGAACATCCGCAGGACGTCGCCGAGGCCGAACGTGGTGCGCTTGTAGACCGCGTTGCGGGCGGCGCGCTTCGAATTGCGCAGCCAGCCCATCCCCTTGCGGCCGTAGCCGGGGATGACCTGGCGCTTGATCGCGCGCGTGGCGCGGCCCGTGGTGCGGGCCCTGAGGGACTTCGTGAGGGAGGGTGTGCGGAAACCGATCTTCATGGTGGGGAGGCTAGTGGGTGGGGTGGACGGGGTAACGACTGCGGCGCCAGCGGGTGATACGGCAGGATCTCTCCATGTCCTCCTTCACCTGGCTGGCCGTGGATCGGCGTCAGCACCGCCGGATGATGGAGCTGGTGGACCAGTTCCGGGACGCGTCCACGGTGGATGATCTCGGGTTCGGTCCGATCCGTGACGCCTGGGCGGACCGGTTGTTCCCCGGCACCTCGACCCTGCACACACGCGTCCGATACGCCCTGTTCATCGCCTGGTTGCTCCGCCGTGCGGAACGAAAGGAGACCGTGGAGGGGATCCTGGCGGACTTCCGGGAGGGCGAGTTCCAGCTCATGGGGGCGCTGCGCGCCGGGCTTGGGGAGGATCTCACCGGTCTGATCGGGCGCGACGCGGGGAGGTCCCTGAAGCGTCTGCCCTCGGTGGTCTACTGGGGGATGCTCGTGGAATGGGGCATCGTGCAGCGCGGACACAGCGCACGGGAGCACGCGGAACGGGTGTTGCTGGATCGTGAGGCGGCCCGTCGTGCCCCCGTGGGCGACGACGAGGGTCACTCGTCGCTCAGTCTCGGCCACCTAGACCCACGGCTCCCCCCGGCGCCCCCGGGTCTGCTGCGGGAGACCGATTTCGTCCTCACGCACGTCGAAGCCGACTACCTGCGCACCATGATCGGCGCCCACAGTCCACATTCCCTGCTGGCCCACCTCATCGAGAACCCGCCCCGCGGATGGGCCGCCGAAGGGGCCCTCCCGAACAGCCTCGACGAACTGATGACTGAAGAGCTGCCGGAACAGCTGCATCGCACGCTCGCTGCGGCGGTCCGCTTCTCACGCCTGGCCCATGTGGCGAACCTGATCTACAACGTCTTGCTCGCGGAGGCATCCGACCGCACGGACGACGACGGCGCGCCCCTGGCGGCGCGCCACCGGGAGAGCCTGGGCTCGGCGTGGGAGGTGTACCGGTCGGGCGACTCCTTCCGGCTCGACGATCTCGAGCTGATCCACACTCCTGGACGTGCCCCTCGGCCGATACGCGCTTCTGACCTCGAGTTCCTCTCCCGCTGGGCGGAGACGGTGGCCGTCGCGGACTCCCCCGCAGCCCTGGCGGATGACCGCACCGCGCGGCGGCTGATCGAGGAGCGGGAGCTGAGGAAGAAGGGCCGCCTGGCCCGGTTGCGGAACCATTCCCGTCTGGACCAGTGGAACGGCGGGTCCGGACTGGGCCGCATGGAGTTCCGCTGGGCCGACACCCGAACGCACCTGCAGGATCTCTACACCGCACTGGAGGCGGACTGATGCTCGATCCCGGGATCCAGACCGTGCTCGGCTCGGCCCTGCGCCCGCCCGGCGGCATGCAGGTGGACCAGGCGGTGGTCACCACGTATTCCCTGAACCTGACGGCGATGCTCCTGGCGCCGTTGACATTCGCGCTGGCGGAGCCGGACGCCGTCGGGGCCGTGGACGCGGACCCGCTGCGCATCCTCGACGCCGTGCAGCGCCACATCGGCCATACGACGGCGTTCGTCCAGGCCGGCGGCATCGGGGTGCCGACGAGCCACTCCCGCATCCACACCTTCCTGGAGGACTCCGTGGTCCAGGTGGAGCCGCCCCACCCGCAGGGGCTGTTCCACCCCAAGGTGTGGGCCGTCCGATTCACCGGTTCCGGCGGCGCGTTTCATCATCGGCTGCTGATCGGCTCCCGCAACCTCACCCTGGACGAGTCGTGGGACACGCTGCTGGTCCTGGACGAGTCCTCCGACGGTCAGATCGACGGGGAGCCCGCTGCAGACTTCTTGGCCGCCCTGCCGGATATGGCGGTCGTCGGGATGGACCCGTCCCGACAGGCCGCAGTGATGGACCTGGCCGCAACGGTGGGGGCTGCGCGGTTCTCTGCCCCGGATCCGTTCCTCAGCGGGGAGCTCCTCCCCCTGGGACTGGCCGGACAGGCCGGGCACTGGCCGTTCCCCGAGCCGTCACGAGTCCGGCGCACCCTGGCCATCTCCCCATTTGTCACCGCCGGTCTGATGCGGCGGTTGCAGGGCGGCTCCGATCCGGTTCTCGTCTCCCGTCCGGAGCAGCTGGATCTTCTGGGAGCGCACGTCCAGGACTGGTCCTGCCGCGTGCTGCATGACGAGCTCGTCGGGGGCCTCGATCATGTCGCCGAGACCGACCCCGGGGGTGGCGACGCAGGCACGGCCGCTGCCCCGGACACAGAGACCGGCCTGAGGACGTCCGGGCTGCACGCCAAGACCGTGGTCCAGGACGTCATCGGGGTCAAGGAACGTTCCCGCGTGGTGACCGGCAGCGCGAATCTCACGGATGCCGCCTGGGAGCGGAACGTCGAGTTCGGAGCGGTCCTGGAGGGCCGCACCCGCGAGGTGGGTGTGGAGGCGACGCTCGGACCCCTCGGCGGCGGGATGGGACTGGAACAGGTGCTGACCCGCTACGACCCGGTCCCGCCTGCCCCGGAGCAGGAGGAGCAGATCGCGAACTCCTACGCCCTGGAGGCATTCCACCGGGCCGTGGCGGCCGCCCTCCCCGTCCTGGCCGTACGCGCCACCGGCGAGGAGCAGGCGGAGGCACACCTCGCCGTCGCGGTGCCGGCGGCTCCGGACGGATCCACGACGAGGGCGAGGCTGCTGACGATGCCCGCCGATACGCGGTCCGAGCTAAGGGACGGATTGGCCTGGACCCTGGCTCCGCGCAACGTCACACCGTTCCTGGTGCTGGAGAGCACGGTCGGCGCCGGAGACGCCCGGGTCACCCGACGATGCATGGTGATGATGCATCTGACCGGCGACCTCCTGGACCGCCGGCAGGCGTACCTGGAGGAGGTGCTGGACTCGGAGAATGCGGTGCTGCGCTACCTGGCCCTGCTCCTGGGGCTGGACGAGACGCACGCCGCCGGGCTCGACCATCAGGACGACGTGGTCGAGCGGCTGGAGGGCCTCGGGGAGGACGGCTCCGGCAGGAGCTGGGAGGACGTGGTTCTGTTCGAGCCGCTGATGCGAGCGAGCACCGGGGACGTCGACTCGCTGGCCATGGTGGCGGCGCAAGTGGCGCGGCTACGCCGATCCGAGAAGGTGCGGACGCTGATCCCCGCGGACTTCGAACAGATGTGGGACACCGTGCTGGGCGTGGTGGCGCCCGAGGTTCTCCGGCAGGTCCAGGAGGTGGACGAGTGAGCGGGCTGCCGGACGTGGACGGGTTGCTCGCTTCGCTCAAGCCGTTCCAGCGGGCGACCGTGGAGCACGCCGTCGAGCGACTCTGGGGCGCGGACCCGACCGACCGGTTCCTGGTGGCGGACGAGGTCGGGCTGGGCAAGACGATGATCGCCAAGGGCGTGGCGGCTCGGACCATCGAGCGGTTGTGGGACCGAGACCCGGCCGAGGGCCCGATCACCCTGGTGTACATCTGTTCCAACGGGCAGATCGCACGGCAGAACCTGGCCCGGCTGCGCGACCTCACCGGCGGCGAGGTACAGGCCAATGCGGACCGCCTCACCCTGCTGCCACTGACGATGGGGCGGCAGGACTCGCAAGCGCGGGTCCAGCTGCTGGCGTTCACCCCGGGGACCTCCCTACGCCTCGGAGACACTGCAGGCAAGGCCGCAGAACGCTGCCTGGAAGTGCTGATGCTCGAGCAGGTGATGGCCCGCCGACTGGATGACGACGGCTGGATCGCCTTCTTCCGGGCGGGCTCACACGCCGAGAACTTCCGACAGGAGCTCGCCTGGATGCGCGACGACGCCCCGGGCGCCTTTCCTTCGGAGGTGATCGGCCGGTTCCGCGAAGCGATCACTCGGGTCGGGGCCGACGGGAGCTCTCTGCTCCACTTGGTGGAGGCCGCCCACACCCGGTTCTGGCACGCCGTGGACCCGGAGGCCGGCATCGACGGGGAGGAGCATTGGCACCGCCGCTGGCTGATCGGCCGGCTCCGGATGGCCATGGCCCACGCCGCGGTGGACTCCTTGGCACCGGACCTGGTGATCCTGGACGAGTTCCAGCGGTTCAAGGACTTGTTCGACGAGCAGGCCGCGGGTCTGCCGGCGGAGACGAAGCGGCTCGCCCAGCGCGTCCTGGCGAGCAAGCGGACGAAGACGTTGGTCCTGAGCGCGACCCCGTACAAGATGTACACGCTCCCCGCCGAGCCCGACGGGGACGACCACTACCAGGACTTCCAGTCCACCGTGCGATTTCTGGCCGGGGCCGACGAGGCCGAGCGGATCCAGTCGGACCTGAGCCGGATCCGGCAAGGCATGCTCACTCGCACGCCGGAGGGGCTGGCGGAGGCTGTGACGGCGAAGGACGACGCCGGAACCCGGCTGCGGCGGGTGATGTGCCGGACCGAGCGGGTGAGCTTCACCGAGGGACGGGACGGGATGGTCGAGGCACGGGCGCTCGGTGCCATGACCGTGGCACCGGAGGACGTCGCGTCCTGGCGATCCGCGCACGCGATGAGCCGGGCCGTGGGCGGCTACGACATGTTCGAGCTGTGGCGCTCAGCCGCGTATTTGCCGAACCTGATGGACCGCAGCTACCAGGTGCAGCGGACGTTCCTCGAGGCCCTCACGCCGGGCGAGGACGGCACACGGCCTGCCGCGGCGGACCGAGCCGCTGCCGTGGTGATGGAGGCCGGGGACGGCCTGTTGGACTGGGAATCCGTGGAGCGGTTCGAGGAGATCGCCCTGCCCAACGCCAAGCTGCGTGCGCTGGTCGATGACCTGAAGCGCCACCGGGCGTGGGAGCTGGCGTGGGTGCCGCCGTCGTTGCCCTACCTGACGCCGAGCGGGGTGTTCGCGGACGCGGCGGCCCAGGCGTTCACGAAGCGGCTCGTGTTCTCGTCCTGGTCCGTGGCGCCCAAGGCGCTGTCCGCGCTGGTCAGCTACGAGGCCGAACGCAGGATCGTCGAGAACTCCCGCGCATTGCGTGACGAGCGACGCCGGTATTCGGACAAGCGTCGGATGCAGACCCTGGCCTTCGGCATGGACCGCGTGAACAACGCCCCGAGGAACCTCCCGAACCTCACGACCGTCTACCCCTCCCCCACGCTGGCGCGGCTGGGGGACCCGCTGGAGCTGGCGCGGGCCGCACGCGAGCCCATGGACGCGGCGGACGCGGTGCGACTCGTGGCAGAGCGGGTGCAGGCCACGCTGGCGGAGATCGGTGTGGTGCCGACCGCCGGCGACCCGTCGGACCGCCGGCGGCGGCGCTGGTACGGAGTGGCCCCGGTATTGCTGGACCTGAAGCACGGCGGCCTGCGGCCCGCCGACCTCTCGAGCGTCGAGCGGGTGTTCGCGGCCAGGCGGACTGAACCCGACGGAGAGGAATCGTCGGAGCAGAGCTCGGCTCTGGCGGAACACCTGCACTGGGCGATGAACGCCTCCCTCGACCAGCTGGGCGACCCGCCGGAGGACCTGCCCGAGGTCCTGGCGGAGATGGCCCTGGCCGGTTCGGGCGTGTGCGCCCTGCGCGCCCTGGCCCGGTCCGAGGAAGCCGTGGACCTGATGGACCACCGCCTGCTGCGATCAGGGGCGGAGGTCGCGGTGCACGGTCTGCGCGCCATGTTCCGCGGGCCCGAGGTATCCGCCGTGGTGGGCGCGGCCGGCACCGGGGGCCGCGGTGAGGACGCCTACTGGCGGCAGGTGCTGCAGTACTCGATGGCCGGCAACCTGCAGGCGGTGCTGGACGAGTACGTGCACCTGCTCGTGGAGTCCGAGGGCCTCAGGGCGGCCGAGTCGGCCGAGCGGTGGGAGGCACTGGCCCAGCGCATCAGTGGCGTGGCCGGACTGACCGCCGCGTCGGCCCGGGTGGAGGACATCCGCGTCGGCGACGACGGCGTGGACGTGGCGGAGCGCTCGTTCCGCACGCACCTGGCAGTGCGCTTCGGCACCGCAAAGTCGGCCACGGACAAGTCGGAACAGCGCGAGGGCTCGGCCCGTGAGGCCTACACGTCACCGTTTTGGCCGTTCGTGCTGGCGTCCACCTCCGTGGGCCAGGAGGGTCTGGACTTCCACACCTACTCGCACGCGGTGGTGCACTGGAACCTGCCGTCCAATCCTGTGGACCTGGAGCAGCGGGAAGGCCGTGTACACCGGTACAAGGGCCATGCCGTGCGCAAGAACGTGGCCGCGCGATTCGGGGGCGCCGCGTTCGTCGGTCGGCAGACCGATGTGTGGGCGGACCTGTTCGACGCCGCCGTCGCCGCCGAGCCGAAAGACTCGGTGGGGCTGTCCCCGTTCTGGATCTACCCCGGCGAGGCGAAGGTGTGGCGCTACGTGCCGGCCATGCCGCTGAGCACGGAACGGCGCCGGCTCGGCAGCCTGCAGCGGACCCTCGGGGCCTACCGGATGGTGCTCGGCCAGCCGCGCCAGGAGGAGCTGGTCAAATACGCCGGCGAGGTGGACGTGGACCTGACAATTGACCTGCGGCCGCCGCGGTGATCCGCGGCGGCCGCAGGAGCGGTCATACCGACGCGACGCCGTCGGCCAGATCGCCCGCTTCCGCCGCGGCAGCCTCGTGCACACCCAGTGTGCGGCCGTCAGGCGCGATCCACGAGCGCGGACCGCTCATGCTTCCTCCGGCGATGAAACTAGCCGCCGCGGATGAGCTGCTGAACAGGGCATCCGCGGTCAGCACTCCGTCCATGGTCAGCACTGCTTGGTGTTTCTCACGGTTGGCACGCACCCCGGCGGGTGCACTATCCCTGAGGTCCTTGGCCACGCGGCTCCCGGCGAAGATCACGAAGCCCTCGGATGTCGGACGCCCCGTGGCATTGCCGTCGTTGATCGACATCGAGTAGACAGCGTCGTCCGGCTTCTGACCGGGCTGGGGTGCTGAGGATGGGTCCCGCTGATCGTCGACTTCTTCGAAGACGCGGTGTCCGAGCGCACTGATGACCAGTTGGCCCTTGTCTGCATATTCATGCAGTTCGGCTCGCTTCTCTTCGGTCACATTGCCCTCGGGGGGTGTGCTCGCGTTGTCCACGCGATAGCGGCCAGTCGCCTTTGCCAGCTCGAAGAAGAGGTTCTCCAGGAAGGTGACTTCAGTGGGACCGAACGAATCACCCAGGGTGGTGAGCAGAATGGCGCGGTTCCAGAAATCATGCCGACCATTGGCAACGTGTTCTTGGATGCGGCCCACCAACCCGTTGCCGTTGGCGCGGCCCACGGCCTGGCCCACGTAAACCGCGTCCTCGCCAGAGTCTGCGTCCTGACCCAGCAGGAGGTACACACCGGTCGACTCGAACGCTTCTGGCCGAGGCCGCACATTCAGGCTGGTCCGCGGCACCACGTAGACGAGGCCCGTCCAGTTGTCGAGGGTGCACTTCAGTCGCCCGGTCGGAGAGCCGTCCATCAGGAAGACCTGCAGGGTCTTGGGATGCGCCATGTCACTGCCCCTTTCGGACGGTCGATGCTGTTCTGTCCGCCGAGCCGTCAGCAAAAACGCTTCCAGCCGCGCGTGTCTCGTCAGCGAAAACGTCGGAGGGTCCGTGCGCGACGTCGACCGGCCCCGGCTCGCCGCTGGCAGCACCACCACTCCGCACCTTCCAGTACAAGTACTCCCCGATCGCAGCGACGATCATCTTGGACGGGTCCCCGCCCCTGCCCACGATGTCCGTCATCTTCGCGAAGGCGTCCTCGTTCGCGTACACGGCGCCCATCGCCGACCGTTCCAGGTTCGGACTCGCCAGGAACTGCTCCAGCGAGTTCGCTCCGGCCTGGCCCAGCAGCTTCTCGTCCTCCATGAGCGGCGCCACGAGGGCACTGACCCACGCCTCCTGCTGGGACGGGGAGGCATCCACGCCTTCGCCGGCGAAGATCTCGTTGATCTTCTCGATCACTTCCTCCAACGGCCCGCGCTGCTTCTCACGCACCTGCCCGCCTCCCACAGCGGTCGTCCCCTTCAGCGCGGCCCCACCGGTCAACGCGATATCCCCCGAGGACGTTTTCTTCTGCCGGATGCTCACCAGCTGCACATCGCTCAGGTCGATCAGCTCCTCACCGCCGGGCTGATCGCCCACGAGCTGCACCAGGTGCCGCAGGAACAGCGCCCGCTTGTAGTGCTCGGTGTCCCCGAACTCGTAGATCTGGGAGAGGAAGTCGTAGAGGCTGACGAAGGACCGCATGTCCTTGCGCACCAGCACGAGCTCGTTCACGCGCGTCTCGACCTGGTTCATCCGCGCATGCGCCAGCTCCTTGCGGAACCGGTATGCCACGGGCTCCAGCGCAGCCTGCAGGCCCTCCTGCCCGCTCCCCGGCTTCCACGCCACCCACACCTCGGCGAACGCGTCGACCTCATCCCAGTCGTACACGCCCGCGGCGTCGAGCTTCGTCCCCAGGTCATGGATCAGGTTCGGGTCCGTCACCGTCTCCAGCTTCGCGCCGGCGTAGTAGGGCTCGAAGGCGGCCTGGATGTCGTCTTCGGAGTTCACGAAGTCCAGCACGTAGGTGGTGTCCTTGCCGGGCGCCGCGCGGTTCAGCCGGGACAGCGTCTGCACGGCGAGCACGCCGGAGAGCTTCTTGTCCACGTAGAGGGCGCAGAGCTTCGGCTGGTCGAAGCCGGTCTGGTACTTGTTGGCCACGATCATCACCTGGTAGCCGTCCCCGTCGAACGCCTTCGCCAGGTCGCCGGTCACGGACGGGTTCATGGACCGCTCGGTGACCTTCTCGAGCCCGAACTCGTCGTCGGTGATCTCGCCGGAGAAGGCCACCAGGGTGCCCACGTCCGTGTACCCCATGTCCTGGATGTACTGGTCCATCTGGCGCTTGTACCGGACGGCGGCGGCGCGGGAGTCGGTGACCACCATGGCCTTGGCCTGCCCGTCGAGCAGTCCGGCCACGTTGGCGCGGAAGTGCTCCACGATGATCTTGACCTTCTGCGCGATGTTCGTCGGGTGCAGCTTGACCCACCGCATGAGCTTCTTGCTCGCCTCGGTCTGGTCCACTTCGGTGGTCTGCTTCCCGACGGCGGCCCGGTCGCCTTCCGGACGGAACTCGCCCTGCTGTCCGACCAGGGCCAGCTTGAAGGCGGTGTCGTAGTTGGTGAAGTTCTTCAGCACGTCGAGGATGAACTCCTCCTCGATGGCCTGCTGCATGGTGTACCGGTGGAAGGAGGCCGGGATCTCCTGGCCCTTCTCGTCGTATTCGCCGGAGGGGCGGCCGAACATCTGCAGGGTCTTGTCCTTCGGGGTGGCGGTGAAGGCGAAGAAGCTGATGTTCTCCGGGCGTCCGGTGGCGGCGACCTCGGCGGCGAGGATGGACTCGGTGTCCGCCTCTCCGCCGTCTTCGAGGTCGGCCTGCTCGTTCGGGGTGAGCACGCGCTTGAGCTTGGCGGCGGCGGAGCCGGTCTGGGAGGAGTGCGCCTCGTCCGCGATCACGGCGTAGGTGCGGCCGGCGAGCGTCGAGTCGCCTTTGAGGAGTTCGAGCACGGCGGGGAAGGTCTGCAGCGTCACCACGATGATCCGGTTGCCCTGCAGCAGGGTCTGCTTCACCAGGGCGGACTTGCTGGTGGCCTCTCCCCCGAGGTTCTTGCGGTCCACGGCCACCACGGTGCCGGAGGTCCGCTCGATCTGCCGGACGGCCTCCTGGAGCTGGTCGTCCAGCACGGTGCGGTCGGTGACCACGATGACCGAGTCGAACACCCGTTGCTCGTCCGCCCCGTAGATGGAGAGCAGCCGGTGGGCGGTCCAGGCGATGGTGTTGGTCTTGCCGGAGCCCGCGGAGTGCTCGATCAGGTAGGACTTGCCGACGCCCTCCTCGCGGACGGCGGCGAGCATTTTCGTGACGGCCTCCCACTGGTGGAAGCGCGGGAAGATCAGCGTGGACTTCCGGCGCGAGCGGCCGTACTCGTCCTCCACGGTCTCCTTCTTGAGGAAGACGAACTTCTGGAGGATCTCGAGCCAGGTGTCCCGCTGGAGAATCCGTTCCCACAGATAGGAGGTGGAGGAACCGCCGTTCGGGTTGAGCGGGTTGCCGGCGTGGCCGTCGTCGCCTTGGTTGAAGGGCAGGAAGAAGGTGTCCTTCTCGGCCAGCTTGGTGGTCATCCAGACCTCGCGGTTGGAGACGGCGAAGTGGACCACGGCGCGGGTGCCGAACCCGAACAGCGGCGTGGCCTTGGGGTTGCGCTCGCGGTATTGCTTCTTCGCGTGGCCGACGGACTGGGTGGAGTCGGTCTTCAGCTCGATCGTCGCCACGGGCAGGCCGTTGACGAACAGCACCAGGTCCACGGACTCGGATTCGTGCGCCCCGGTGAAGTGAACCTGCCGCATCACGCGCAGCCGCATGCGCTGATAGGAGGCGACGGCGGCCGGGTTCAGGTTCGTGGCCGGCCGCGGCTCGGCCATGCGCAGGGTGGCGGAGGTGCCGACCTTGAAGCCCTTGCGAAGCACGTTGAGCGTGCCGCCGACGCCGGTGTTCTGCGGCTTGTTCAGCACGTCGATCAGGCGGGTGGTGATCTGGTCCCGCTGCGCCTGCTGGGCGGAGGCCGGGGCATCGGCCTTCACGATGCGCCCGTAGTCCTCCGGCTGGTTCTCGGCCAGCCAGGCGTGGACGTCCTCGGGGAAGATCGCGTTCTTGCGGTCGTAGCCGGCATCGTTGGGCGAGTAGAGCCAGTCGTGCTGCTCCAGGTACTCGCAGATGTAAGTCTCGAGCTCGCTCTCGTTGTGGATGGCCATGGCGGTCAGTCCTCCGTGGGGATCTCGATCTGGCCGGTGACGGCGGCGGTGATCAGCGCCGCGCGGCGCTCCTGCGCGAGCTCGATGAACCGCTCCGCCTTGGTGATGAGCGCGTCGATCTTGGCGGTCTCGCGGTCGAGGTGGTCGGCGATCTCGCGCTGCTCAACCAAACTAGGCAGCGGAACCTCCATCCGGCCAAGGGTCGAGCCATTGAGGTTCATGAGACCCGTAGATGTGGTCGCGACCAGATTAATCCAGCTACGGGCTTGATCTGTCCGCATGAACCACCACAGGAACTTCGGAATCATCGTGGACTTCAGACGCAGCCTCTGCATGAAATTCCCGAACCCGTAGCCGCCCTCGGCAACTTCATTGTCCACCAGGGTCGTCTTCCCAACATGCTTGAACGACCCGCTCGTCTTCGTCACGATAAGGTCCCCCTCCCGAAGCCGGGTATTCTGCCGCTCGGTCTGGGACAAGGTTCGCAATGCAGGATCGCTAATGGCCCAGTACCCATCCACCGTCTGCTCCGTCGAACGGAGTACTGCCACGTCGTCCGCACCTGTCGGATCTTCACCCCACGCGCCCGAGTCATTGAGAACCAGGTGCCGTCGAAGAATGACTATCTCCGAGGTGGAGACAAATGCACGGTCGATGACTGCCTGACGCCGTTCGCGCAACCGGTTCATTAGCTCGACCTGCTTCGCGATGAGGGCGTCGATCGTGGCGGTCTCGCGGTCGAGGTAGTCTGCGATGCGGGTCTGGAGTACCCGCGGTGGCAAGGGTACGGGGATGGCCCCGACGTGGCCGTGATTCAGTCCGTCACGAAGGTCGCCGCCAGACAGTCCACGAATGTTGCTGTGGTTGACACTGAGCCAGTAGTGCAAGAAGCGAGGATCCAGCGCGGATCCACAGACGATGGCCGCGACGGACTGGTTGATGGTCGCTTCGATGAGCGAGAGGGCGGCGGTACCCTTCGTCTTTCCTTGCCCTGCAAGCCCGATCAGAACCGCTCCACGTGGCACGAAACGTGCACTAGACGCCTCGAACCCCTGTTTGGTGATGTATTCCGACGGCTCAGTTACCTTCCACTGATTGACGCATCCCGACGCAAGCCACGGGATGTCGCCATCTGTCCAGAATTCCGGCCGGGAACGGTCTGGGGTTCCGCCCGAGTAGATTCGAGCCACCCACTTGAGTTCAACCAGTGCCCATTCGGCTGGCAACGTCTTGAACCACGCGTGGCCCGTCACCGCTCGACCTCCTGCAGCAGCTCGATGATCTCGGCCGTGAGCTGCTGGAGCTCCGCGTCAATCTCTTCGAGCGGGCGCGGCGGCACGTACGTGTAGAAGAGCCGGGTGAAGGGGATCTCGTAGCCGATCTTCGTCTTGGACTCGTCGATCCAGGCGCCGGGCACGTGCGGGGCCACCTCGGCTTCGAAGTACTCGTGAATGTCCCGGCCGAAGGGCACCAGTTCGGTGTCCCGCAGCGAGGTGTCCGGCTCCGGCTCGCCCTTCTTGTCCTTCACGACCTCCGCATCGGGATCGTGCACGCCGATCGCCCCGGTCAGGGCCTTCACCAGCGGGGCACCGGCGGTCACGCCGTACTCCTTCAACGCCTTCTTCAGCTCCAGTACGAAGGTGGGCTGGTGGTCCCAGACCCGGCCACGCAGGGAGGCGAGGGCGGCCTCGAGAGCCGAGCGGCCGTCGTCGGGAAGCTTGTCCACCGGCTTGGTGGCGAGCGCCGCCGCGATGGTGGTGTCCTCCACCTCGAAGCGCAGCTGCAGCGGGCGCTCCACGGTGATCTCCCGGTAACCGAAGTCCTGCGCGGTGAGGACCTTGGAGAACTCGGCGTCGTCCTCGGACTGAGCGTCGAAGTCCCGGTAGATGTCCAGCACACGCTGGCGGTCCGTCTTGGACAGCTTCTTGTTCTTCGAGCCCACGTTGCGCTGCAGCTTGGTGAAGAACGTGCGGGCGTCGATCAGCTGCACCTTGCCGCGGCGGTCTGCCGGCTTGTTGTTGTCCAGCACCCACACGTAGGTGGCGATGCCGGTGTTGTAGAACATGTCCGTGGGCAGCGCGACGATCACGTCCACCAGGTCCGACTCCAGCAGCCAGCGGCGGATCTCGGACGGACCCGAACCTGCCCCGCCCGTGAACAGCGGGGAGCCGTTGAGGACGATGCCGGCCCGGCCGCCACCCTCCGAGACTGGGCGGAGCTTCGAGGCGACGAGCTGGAGGAACAGCATCTGGCCGTCGCTGATGGCGGGGGTGCCGCCCGGGAAGCGGTTCGTGGCGCCGCCGACGGCGATCTCCTTCTCCACCGCGGTGCGGGAGGCCTTCCAGTCGCCGCCGTAGGGCGGGTTGGAGAGGACGTAGTCGAAGCGTTCGGTCAGGTGGGCGTCGTTCTTGAGGGTGTCCCCGCGGGCGATGCCGTCCGCGTCCTGGCCCTTGCCGAGCAGCTCTGACTTACAGATCGCGTAGGACTGGTCATTGAGCTCCTGCCCGAACAGGCGGACCTCCGCGTTCGGGTTCATGCGGCGCAGGCGCTCATCCAGCAGGGACAGCATGCCGCCGGTGCCGGCCGTGGGGTCATAGACGGTGCGGACCGGGTAGCCGGTGAGGACGTCGTCGTCGTTGGCGGTGAGCAGGTCCACGAGGAGCTTCACCGCGTCGCGCGGGGTGAAGTGCTCACCGGCGGTCTCGTTGGAGGCGGCGGCGAAGCGGCGGATCAGGTCCTCGAAGAGGGTGCCCATCTCCGCGTTGGAGACGGCGTCCGGGGAGAGGTCGATGGAGGCGAACTGCTGCAGGACCAGGAAGAGGCGGTCGTGCTCGTCCAGCTTGGCGACCGTCTTGTCGAACTCGTAATAGGTGAACAGGTCCGCCACGTTCTGGGAGAACCCGTCCACGTAGGCCAGCAGGTTGGTGCGGAGCAGGTCCGGCTCCTGCAGGATGCGGTCCAGGGTGAAGGGGCTGAGGTTGTAGAACGTCAGGCCCGTGCGGGACTCCACCAGGTTGGCGAGGACGAAGTCCGGATGCCCCTTGGCCGCCAGCTCCGCGAAGAACTCCCGGTGCGGGGCCATGACCGCCTCCATGCGGCGCAGGATGGTGAGCGGAAGGACGAGCGTGCCGTACTGATTCGGCTTGAACACGCCCCGGAGCTGATCCGCGATCCCCCACACGAAGTTCGAGAGGTTCTGGGGGGAGGTGACGGGGGTAGGGG
>NZ_JABFAX010000010.1:0-20806 GCF_017168395.1 Micrococcus sp. KRD128
CGGCATGAATCCGCGGATTCTGTGTTCTTCACCCCGCCTCCCGGTCACCCGGTCGGCGTCTTGAGCACGAGATGGAACTCTACACACGAACCCCACCGAACACAAAATCAGGGGTGACACCCGGCGTGCAGTCCCGGGCGGACGGTCGACTTCCGCGTGTTCTCGCGGATTCCTCGATGCCGTCCGACTCGGTTCGGCACTCCCGCGCCGAGACCGTCGATCGTGACGTGCACCACACGTCAGGGCGTGACCGTCGAGTCCGGATGCGGCTGGAGCCACAGGGTGGTCAGCGCCGGCACGTTCACCGTGACGTGGGCAGGCTGGCCCTGCCACTGGCCCTCATGGGCGGCGATCACCTCGGACTGGCCGGTCTGCTCCCGCCAGCCGTCACCGTGGAAGTCGATCGCGTCGGTGTCCAGCACCACCGTCCACTCCCCTGCGGACGGCACCCCCACCCGGAGCCCCTGACGCGGCGACCCCGAGAGGTTGGTGATGCACAGCAGCGGGGCGCCGCCCGGTTCGGCGGCCGGGACCGCGTCGCCGTCGTCGATCCGCTGCTCCGGCACCACCTGCGCAGCGGGCATGCGGAGGAACACGAGCGTGTTGCCGTCGGCGTCGCCGCCGTCCACCCACGCGAATCCCTCCGGGCTGTGGTCCAGCGACCACAGCGCCGGCTTGCTGCGGTAGAGCGCGTTGAGCTCCCGGATCGTCAGCTGGACCCCGCGGTGCGCCTCGTCCCACGAGACGGGCCAGTCCAGGCCCTCGCCCTCGGACCACTCGCTCGGCTGCGCGTACTCCCCGCCCATGAACAGCAGTTGCTTGCCGGGGTGCGCCCACATGTAGCCGTAGTAGGCGCGCAGGGTGGCCAGCTGCTGCCGGCGGTCGCCCGGGATGCGGCCCAGCAGGGAGCCCTTGCCGTGGACGACCTCGTCGTGGGACAGCGGCAGCACGTAGTTCTCCGAGTAGGCGTACACCATGGAGAACGTCCACTGCCCGTGGTGCCACCGGCGGTTGACCGGGTCCTGGGACAGGTAGGCCAGGGTGTCGTGCATCCAGCCCATGTTCCACTTCTTGCCGAAGCCGAGACCGCCCGCGTCCACGGGAGCGCTCACCCCGGAGAAGGCCGTGGACTCCTCCGCGATCATGTGGACGCCGGGGTGCAGGCGGTACACGGTCGCGTTGACCTCGCGCAGGAAGTCGATGGCCTCGAGGTTGTGGTTGCCGCCGTGCACGTTGGGCTCCCACTGCCCGTCCTCGCGCGAGTAGTCCAGGTAGAGCATCGAGGCGACGGCGTCCACGCGCAGCCCGTCGATGTGGAACTCGCCGAGCCAGTAGAGCGCGTTGGCCACGAGGAAGTTGCGGACCTCGGTGCGGCCGAAGTCGAACACGAGGGTGCCCCAGTCCGGATGCTCGCCCCGCCGCGGGTCCGGGTGCTCGTACAGGGCGGTCCCGTCGAAGCGCGCGAGCGCCCACTCGTCCTTCGGGAAGTGCGCCGGCACCCAGTCCACGATGACGCCGATCCCCGCCCGGTGGAGCGCGTCCACCAGGTGCTTGAACTCGTCCGGGGAGCCGAACCGGGAGGTGGGGGCGTAGTAGCCGGTCACCTGATAGCCCCAGGACCCGCCGAACGGATGCTCCGCGACCGGCAGGAACTCCACATGCGTGAACCCGAGCCACTGCACGTACTCCACGAGCTGCTCGGCCAGCTCGCGGTAGTCGAGCCCGGGCCGCCATGAGCCCAGGTGCACCTCGTAGATGCTCAGCGGACGCTCGTGCGGGTCCGTGACGCGGCGGCGCTCCATCCAGGTGCGGTCCCCGAAGGCGTAGTCGGACTCCAGCACACGCGAGGCCGTGGCCGGGGGGACCTCCGTCCAGCGGGCCAGCGGGTCCGCCTTCTGCCGCCAGAGCCCGTCCCGGCCGAGGATCTCGAACTTGTAGCGGTCGCCGTGACCGATGCCGGGCGCCAGCAGCTCCCACACGCCGGAGGAGCCGAGGGACCGCATGGCGTGGGTCCGGCCGTCCCAGCCGTTGTGGTCGCCCACCACGCGCACGGCCCGCGCGTTCGGCGCCCAGACCGCGAAGGCCGTGCCGACGGCCTCGTCGGCAGAGGTGCGGACCACGCGGGCGCCGAGCACCTCCCACAGCCGTTCGTGCCGGCCCTCCCCGATCAGGTGCAGGTCCAGCTCGCCGAGCGTGGGCAGGTGCCGGTACGCGTCGTCCTGCTCCTGGACGGGGCCGGTCGTGCCGTCCTCGGTCTCATACGCCACCTCGACGCGGTAGTCGCCCGCGGCGGCCCCGGCCACGCGGGGCGTCGGGGCCACGCCCGCGAACACGCCGTCGTGCTCGTGCGTCAGCTCCACCCGCTGCCCGTCGCCGGCGCGGACCACCGTGACCGTGCGCGCCAGCGGGCGCAGCACGCGGTAGGTGACCGCGGCGCCGTCGGGATGCGGATGGGCGCCCAGCACGGTGTGCGGATCGTGGTGCCGGCCCTGCGCGACGGCGGCCAGCACCTCCGGGTCCACGGCGAGCGGGGCGGCGGCGGGACGGGGGGCGGCGGACGGGGTCATGGCGGTTCCTGTTCTGGGGACGGCAGGCGTCGGGAGCGGTTCAGCCGTTCCGGACGACCCGCAGGACGTGGGCGGGCTCGACGTTCGGGTCCAGGCGGACGTACGGGGTGCGGCCCCACTGCCAGCGCTGGCCGGTGAGCAGGTCCTCCACCTCGACGGCCCCGGACGCGTCGCGGTCCTCGGGGCGCAGACGCAGCGCCTCGAGGTCCAGGTCCAGGGTCGCCTCGACGACGTCGTGCGGGTTCGTGGTGACGACGACGATCAGGGTGTCCTCCGCGGGACCGGCGTCGGTGACCGCCTCGGCGTCCCGGTGCGCGCCCTCGGGCCGGGCCGAGCGCGTCTTCGAGAACACGAGCAGGTCCGGGTGCGTCGAGGCGTGCAGGGTCAGGTTCTGCAGGTCGCCCAGCGCCGGGTGCGCAGCGCGGATCTCATTGAGCCGGGTGAGGTACGGGGCGAGCGAGGCACCCGCGGCCTCCGCGCCCTCCCAGTCCCGGGGCCGGTACTCGTACTTCTCGTTGTCGATGTACTCCTCCGCGCCGGGCCGGGCCACGTGCTCGAACAGCTCGAACCCGGCGTAGACGCCCCACAGCGGGCTGGCCGTGGCGGCGACGACGGCGCGGATCCGGAACGCGCCCGGGCCGCCGTGCTGCAGGTACTCCGTGAGGATGTCCGGCGTGTTGACGAAGAGGTTGGGGCGGTAGAACGCCGGCGTCTCGTGCGAGATCTCCTGGAGGTACTCCGCGAGCTCCTCGGCGGTGTTCCGCCAGGTGAAGTACCCGTAGGACTGCTGGAACCCGACCTTGCCCAGGGCGTGCATCATCGCGGGACGGGTGAAGGCCTCGGCGAGGAACACGACGCGCGGCTCCTCGGCGCGGACCTTGGCGATCAGCCACTCCCAGAACCACAGGGGCTTGGTGTGGGGGTTGTCCACGCGGAAGATGTGCACGCCGCGGGCCACCCAGCCCCGCACCACGTCCAGCACCGCCTGGGCGAGGCCGTCCGGGTCGTTGTCGAAGTTCAGCGGGTAGATGTCCTGGTACTTCTTCGGCGGGTTCTCCGCGTACGCGATGGTGCCGTCCACGCGGGTGGTGAACCACTCCGGGTGCGCGGCGACCCACGGGTGGTCCGGGGAGCACTGCAGGGCCAGGTCCAGGGCCACTTCGAGGCCCTCGTCCGCGGCCGTGGCCACGAACGCCTCGAAGTCCTCGACGGTGCCCAGGTCCGGGTGCACGGCGTCGTGTCCGCCCTCGGGCGCCCCGATCGCCCACGGCGAGCCCGGGTCCTGCGGACCGGCCGTCAGCGTGTTGTTCGGACCCTTGCGGTGCGAGGTGCCGATCGGGTGGATCGGCGGCAGGTAGGCGACCTGGAAGCCCATCCGGGCGACCGCCGGGAGCCGGCGGGCCGCCGTCGCGAAGGTGCCGGAGGACCACGTGCCGGAGGCCTCGTCGAAGCGGGCGCCCTCGGAGCGGGGGAAGAACTCGTACCAGGCGCCGCGGCCGGCGAGCTCACGCTGCACGTCCAGCGGGTAGAGCTCGGAGCTTGTGAGGTGCTCCCGCACGGGGCGGGCGTGGAGGACGGCGGACACCTCCGCCGACTCGGCGGAGGCCAGGCGCTGGACCGGGATGAGGGACTCGTCCTCGAGGCCGCGGACGACCTCCTCGAACACGGCGCGGTCCTCGGCCGAGCGCTCCGCGTCCTCGGCGGCCCGGCGGAACAGGGCGGCGCCCTCGGCGAGCATCAGCTCCACGTCGATGCCGGCGGCGATCTTGACGGTGGCCGCGTGCTTCCACGTGCCCACCGGGTCGTCCCAGCCCTCGACCACGAACTGGTGCAGGCCCGGCTCGGCGGGCCGCAGCGTGGCCACGACCTCGTCCAGCCCGGGCCGGCCCGGACGCATCTGCACGCGCTGCACCTCGGCGCCGGCCGGGTCGAGCAGACGGACGGTGGCGCGCACGGAGTCGTGGCCCTCGCGGAACACGGTGGCGCGGACGGGGATGTCCTCGCCGACCACGGCCTTCGCCGGGAACCGGCCGTCCAGCACGACGGGCTGCACGTCCGTCACCGGGATACGCCCCGTGACGGTCTGGAGGCGGACATCGGCTGCGGTGGCGCTCTGGGTGTCGGGCTTCACGGTGCTCACGCCACGACGCTACCCCGCGGCCGCGCCGGTGAGAACGGCCGGCCCGCCCGCCCGCCGTGGGGCGGAGGGGCGGGCCGGGGACGGGGGCGCCGGACGGAGCGCTCAGGACAGCATGGTCTTGTCGTCCACGACGGCACCCTTGATCTTGGCGAACTCGGCCAACAGGTCCGCCGGGGTGCGCCCGGCCTTCTCCTGCTCGTCCAGCTCGAGGATGATCCGGCCGTCGTGCATCATGATCAGCCGGTTGCCGACCTCGAGGGCCTGGGACATGTTGTGCGTGACCATCAGCGTGGTGAGCCGGTGCTCGGCCACCACCTGCCGGGTCAGACGGGTCACCAGCTCCGCCCGGGACGGGTCCAGGGCGGCGGTGTGCTCGTCCAGCAGCAGGATCTTCGGGCCCGAGAACGTGGCCATGAGCAGGCTCAGCGCCTGACGCTGGCCGCCGGAGAGCAGCCCCACCTTGGCGGTGAGGCGGTTCTCCAGGCCGAGCTCGAGCTTCGTGAGCTCGTCGCGGAACGTGGCGCGCCGGGCGCGGGAGACGCCCCGCGAGAGCCCGCGGGCGTGCCCACGTCGCCAGGCCAGGGCCATGTTCTCCTCGATCGTGAGGTTCGGTGCCGTGCCCGCCGTCGGGTCCTGGAACACCCGGCCGATCGAGGCCGCGCGGCGGTGGTCCGGCATGCGGGTGACGTCCTTGCCGCTCACGGCCACGGTGCCGGTGTCCGGGAGCAGCTTGCCGGCGATCGTGTTCAGGATCGTGGACTTGCCGGCGCCGTTGGAGCCGATCACGGTGACGAAGTCGCCCTCGGCCAGGTGCAGGTCGATGCCCTGCAGGGCGCGCCGCTCGTTGACGGTGTTCGGGAAGAAGGTCTTGGAGACCTGCGAGATCTCAAGCACGGGGGGCCTCCTCGGGGACGGATGCGGCGGGGGTGGCGCCGCCCGGCTCGCCGGTCAGGGGCATGCCGGCGGTGGCCGGTGCGGCGGCGGCCGGCCCCGGGGTCGCGGCCGTGCCCCGAGTGCGCAGGCTCAGGCGCTTGGCGAAGCCGAAACGCGGCAGCAGCAGGGCCACGACGACGAGAGCCGCGGAGATCAGCTTCATGTCGTTCGGGCTCAGGCCCGCGTTGAGGGCGAACTGGATGATCAGGCGGTAGAGCACGGCGCCGACGATCACGGCGAGCGTCGCCCAGAAGACCGTGCGCTGGCCGAACACGGCCTGGCCCACGATCACGGACGCCAGGCCCACGAGGATGAGGCCGATGCCCATGGAGATGTCCGCGAAGCCCTGGTACATGGCCAGCAGGGAGCCGCCGAGGGCCACGAGGCCGTTGGAGATCATGAGGCCGAGGATCTTCATCCGGTCCGTGGAGACGCCGTACGAGCGGATCATCTCCTCGTTGTCACCGGTCGCCTGCAGGGCGAGGCCCAGGTCCGTGTGCAGGAACCAGTCGAGGATCAGCTTCACCACGAACACGCCGAGGAAGAGGACGAGGATCGAACCCCAGTTCCGGGCCAGGCCCAGATCGCCGAGCCACGTGAACAGGGTGTCCTGGCCGAGCAGGGGGATGTTGGCCTTGCCCATGATCCGCAGGTTGATCGAGTAGAGCGCGATCATCGTGAGGATGCCGGCGAGCAGGCCGTCGATCCGGCCCTTGGTGTGCAGCAGGCCGGTGACGAGGCCCGCGAGCGCGCCCGCCACGAAGGCGGCGAGCATGGCCAGGGGCACCGGCGTGCCGCCCGTGATGAGCACGGCGGCCGTGGCGGCGCCGGTGGTGAACGAGCCGTCCACCGTGAGGTCGGGGAAGTCGAGGATGCGGAAGGTCAGGTACACGCCGAGCGCGACGACGGCGTAGATCAGACCCAGTTCCACTGCGGTCAGCATGGGGTGGGTGCCTTTCGGGCGGTGCGAGGGGGACGGACGACGGCGGGACGGGGTGGGCCGGCCGTCGACGTGCTCCGCGGCGGCCCGGACCCCGTGGTCCGGGCCGCCGCGGAGGCGGGCAGGCGCGGGATCAGCCCTCGACGAGCTGGTCGGCCCTGTCCTTGAGCTCGGCGGGGATCTCGACGCCGTAGGCCTCGGCGGCCGTCGGGTTCAGCACGAGCTGCAGGTTGGCCGGGTCGGCGTAGCCCACGGGCAGCTCGGCCGGCTTCGCGCCGTCCTTGAGGATCTTCACGGCCATCTCGCCGGCCTGCTTGCCGTGCGCCTTGTAGTCGATGCCGTACGTGCCCAGGGCGCCGCGCTCGACGGAGTCGATGTCCGCCGAGATGACGGGGACGCGCTGCTCCTTGCCGTAGCCCACCACGGTCTCCAGCGCCGAGACGACGGCGTTGTCCGTGGGCACGTAGATGCCGTCCACGCCGGACAGGGACTGCACGCCCTGCTGGACCTCGGACGAGTTGGTGATGGTGGCCTCCTTGACCTCGAGGCCCAGCTCCTTGCCGGCCTCCTTGGCCTGGTCCACCTGGACCTTGGAGTTGGCCTCGCCGGAGTTGTAGACGATGCCGACGGTCGTGGCGTCCGGCTTCACGTCCTTGAGCAGCTGCAGCTGCTCCTTGACCGGGTTGCGGTCCGAGACGCCGGTGACGTTGCCGCCCGGGGCCTCGTCCGAGGCCACGAGCTCAGCGCCCTTCGGATCGGTGACCGCCATGAACACGACCGGCTTGTCCTTCACGGCCGAGGCGGTGCCCTGCGCGGCGGGGGTCGCGATCGCGGCCACGAGGTCCACGTCCCCGTCGTTGGCGAAGGTGGAGGCGATGGAGGTGACGGTGGCCTGCTCGCCCTGGGCGTTCTGCTCCTCGAACGTCACGTCCAGGCCGGCGTCCGTGAACGCCTCCTTGAAGCCCTCGGCCGCGCCGTCGAGCGCCGGGTGGGAGACGAGCTGGTTGATGCCCACGGTGTAGGAGCCGGAACCGCCGGAGCCGGAGTCGCCGCACGCCGTGAGCCCGAGGGCGGCGACGGCGAGGGCGGCGGTGAGGGGGAGGGAGCGGTGCTTCATGAGACGGACCTCGTTCTGATGGTGCGGTGCGGGATGCGCTCGCCGACGGGGGCCCGTCGGACACAGTGCAGACACTGTGCGCGGTGACACGCATCACGGGCAAGACGTGCGCGCATCCACGCGACATCCTGCCATGTGATCGGCGTCACCGTGGACACTCTGCGCCCGTCGGCGCCGTGCGCCACACCCGCGTCCCCGCCCGGCCGTCATCCCGGGCGGGACGCCGTGGAGGTCAGCGCCCGCCGGCGCGCTGCACCGAGATCTCGTACAGGGAGATGCCCACCGCCATCGAGGCGTTGAGGGACTCCATCGTCGAGTCGATCGGGATGGACACGATCTGCTGGCAGTGCTCCCGCACCATGCGGGACAGACCCTTGCCCTCGGCCCCCACCACGAGCACGAGCGGCTCCGTGGCCAGGGCGAGCCCGGGCAGGGAGACGTCCCCGCCGCCGTCGAGGCCCAGCACGAAGTAGCCAGCCTTGTGCAGGTCGACGAGGGTGGTGTTCAGGTTGCCGGCCTGGGCCACGGGCACCCGCGCGGCCGCGCCGGCCGAGGTGCGCCAGGCGGTGGCGGTCACGCCGACGGAGCGGCGCTCGGGCACGATCACGCCGTCCGCGTCGAACGCGGAGCCGGCCCGGATGATGGCGCCGAGGTTGCGGGGGTCGGTGATGCCGTCGAGCGCGATCAGCAGCGGCGGGGTCCGCAGGTGCCCCTTCTCGTGCTTCGCGAGCGCGTCGAGGGCCAGGGCCGTGGCGTCGGCGTACTCATAGGGCGGGATCTGCAGCACGATGCCCTGGTGTACGGCCTCGCCGGAGAGGCGGTCCAGCTCCGGCTTGGTGTTCTCCAGGACCGGCACGCCCTGCTCGAGGCAGAGGCGCAGGGCCTCCTTGACGCGGTCGTCCATCTCGATGCGCACGGCCACGTGCAGCGCCTTGGCGGGGATGCCCGCGCGCAGCGCCTCGAGCACGGGGTTGCGGCCGGAGACGGTCTCGTCCGTGAGCTTCACGCGGCCGCGGACCTGGTCCGTCACGGGGCCGCGCTTGGCGGCCGAGCGCTCGGCCAGCTGCTTAGCACGGTGCGCCTTGTGGTAGACCCGGTCCTCGGCCTTGGGGGTGGGTCCGCGGCCCTCGAGCGCCTTGCGACCGTGGCCGCCGGTGCCCTTCATGGGGCCCTTCTTGCCCTTGGGCTTGCGGGATCCGCCGGAGCGGGGTGCGGTGGACATGGCGGGACTCCTGCGTGCCGGGAACGGGGGCGGCGGCACGCGGGGCGCCGCCGGATCGCCCTCCAGTCTAGGTGTCAGTCCGCCAGGCGCCATGTGGCGCCGTCGGCACCGTCCTCCAGCACGACGCCGGCCGCGGCCAGCGCGTCCCGGATGCGGTCCGCGGTGGCCCAGTCCTTGTCCGCGCGGGCCTGCGCCCGCGCCTCGATCTGCGAGCGGACGAGCGAGTCGAGGGCGTCCGACACCGGGCCGGCCGCGGCGTCGTCACCCTCGGGCACGTCGTCCAGGCCCAGCACCGCGGTCATGGCCTCCACCTCGGCCAGGCGGGCGGCCGCGGCGTCGAGGTCCTGCCCGGCCAGCGCCGAGTTGCCGGCACGCACGGCCTCGTGCAGGGCCGCGAGCGCCTGGGGCACGTTCAGGTCGTCCTCCATGGCGGTGCGGAAGGCGGCGGGCACGCGGTCCGCGAGCGCCCCGTCGGGGGCGGGCGGGACGGCACCCGCGGCGCGGGCGCGGGCCGTGAAGCCCTCGATGCGCTCGACGGCGGCCTCGGCCTCGTCGAGGGCGCCGGGCCGGTAGTCGAGCTGGGAGCGGTAGTGGGCCTGCCCCAGGAAGTAGCGCACCGCCGTCGGGCGGGCCATGCCGAGCATCTCCTCGGGGGAGATCGTGTTGCCCACGGACTTGGACATCTTCTCCCCGCCGTAGGTGACGAGCCCATTGTGCAGCCAGAAGCGGGCGAAGCCGTCACCGGCGGCCGTCGACTGGGCCAGCTCATTCTCGTGGTGCGGGAACCGCAGGTCCAGGCCGCCGCCGTGGATGTCGAACTCGGCGCCGAGGTACTTCGTGGACATGGCCGAGCACTCCAGGTGCCATCCGGGGCGGCCGACCCCCCAGGGCGAATCCCACACGGCGGTGGCGGGCTCGCCGGGCTTGGCACCCTTCCACAGGGCGAAGTCGCGGGGGTCGCGCTTGCCGCGCGGGTCGGCGTCGGGCGCGTCCTGCATGTCCTCCACGCGCTGGCGGGTGAGCTCGCCGTAGCGCTCCCACGACCGGACGTCGAAGTAGACGTCGCCCGAACCGTCCTGCGCGGGGTAGGCGTGGCCGCGCTCCATCAGGCGCTCGATGAGCGCGAACATCTCGGGCACGTGGCCGGTGGCGCGCGGCTCGTAGGTGGGACGGCGGACGCCGAGGGCGAGGTAGGCGGCGTCGAACGCCTTCTCGAACCGGTAGGCCAGGGCCCACCACGGCTCGCGGGCCGGGTAGAGGTCCGAGGCCTCGAAGCCGGCCTCGTGGGAGGCGGCCGAGCGGTCGAGGATCTTGTCGTCGATGTCCGTCACGTTCCGCACCGAGGTGACGCGCAGCCCCGTGGCCTCGAGCCAGCGGATGAGGATGTCGAACACGATCGCGCTGCGCACGTGGCCCACGTGCGGCATGCCCTGCACCGTGGCCCCGCAGTAGTACACCGACGCCTCGCCGGGCACGAGGGGCTCGAAGTCCCGGATCTGCGCGGTGCGGGTGTCGTAGAAGCGCTGGGCCATGGGGGCGCGGTCCTTCCGGAGGGGCGGGGTCCTGACGGGGCTCTGCCAGCCTAGTCGGTGCGCCGGCGCGGGCTCAGGCCGCAGGGATGACGAGCGCGGTCGCGATCCCGACCAGCCCCTCCTTGCGCCCGATGAACCCCAGCCGGTCCGTGGTGGCGGCGGAGACGGACACGGGGGCCCCGCCGAGGGCGGTGGACAGGGCGGCCTCCATCTCCGCGCGGCGCGTGCCCACCTTGGGCCGGGGGGCGACCACCTGGACCGCCACGTTCCCGACGGCGACGCCCGCCTCCGTCAGCAGGCGCAGCACCTCGCGGAGCATGTCCGCGCCGGAGGCGTCCGCCATCTCGGGCCGGTCGACGCCGAACACGGCCCCGAGGTCACCGAGGCCGGCGGCGGAGAGCAGGGCGTTGCACGCCGCGTGGGCGGCCACGTCCCCGTCCGAGGTCGCGGCCACGCCCCGCTCACCGGGCCAGTGGATGCCGCCGAGCCACAGGGGCCGGGGGGCATCCTCGGGTGCCCACGCGTGCACGTCGGTGCCGATCCCCACGCGCGGCAGGGGGGCGGCCGCGACGGCGGGGCGGCGGCCACGTGCCCGAGATGTTCGCGCTCATCGAGCGCCTGATGGAGCGCGGCCACGCCTACCCCGCGCAGGACGGTTCGGGCGACGTCTACTTCGACGTCCGGTCGTGGGAGCGCTACGGCGAGCTCGAGGCGGGCGAGGTCGAGGTCGGCGGGGGCGGTGACCTTGAACGCGGCCGGGTCGCCGGGCACCACCACGACCTCGTGCCCCGCGGCCTCCATGACCATCGCGTCGTCGGTGAGCGCCGCGGCGTCGAGCGTGGGGTCCGTGCGCACGGCCTCGTGGGCCGCCAGCAGGGTGTCCAGGTCGAAGCCTTGCGGCGTCTGGATCGCGCGCAGTCCGGCGCGGGCCGGCGTGGCCGCGACGACGTCGACGCCGCCCCGTCCGGAGGTGACCTGCTTGACGGTGTCCGTCAGCGGCAGGCCCGGGACCACGGCGACCGCGCCGGTCTCGAGCGCCGCCGTGACGGCAGCGAACACGCTCGGCGGGGTCAGCGCGCGGGCCGCGTCGTGGACGAGGACGCGGCGGGGCGCCCCTGCCGGGGCGAGGTCGGCCAGAGCGCGGGAGGCCGCGGCGAGTCCGGCGCGGACCGAGTCCGCGCGCTCGACGCCGCCGGGCACGCAGTGCACGGGCACATCCAGGCGCGGGCCGGCGTCGACCTCGGCGGCCACGCGGCCGGCGTCGGCCTCCGCCGGCGGGGTGAGCACCACGACGGCGTCCAGGGCGAGCCCGGCGGCGCGTGCGGCGGCGACGGACGCCAGGCAGTGGTGCAGGAGGGTGCGGCCGTCCGCGAGGGGGGCGAGGGCCTTGGGCAGCCCGGCGCCGAGGCGGGTGCCGGCGCCGGCGGCGGCGATCACGAGGGCGGTGGGCATGGCCTCATCCTAGGGAGCGCGCCGGTGTCCGCGGCCCGGGACCCCCGACGGCGGCGACGGCCGTGACCGGGGGCGAGGCAGGGGAGGGGCCCGCGTCGTGGACGCGGGCCCCTCCCCTGCCGTGTGCTGCTCGTCAGCCCTCGAGCACCTTGTCCAGGCGGCCTTCGGCCTCCTCCTCGGTGACCTTCTTGGCCAGCGCCAGCTCGGACACGAGCACCTGGCGGGCCTTCGAGAGCATGCGCTTCTCGCCGGCGGACAGGCCGCGGTCCTGGTCGCGGCGCCACAGGTCACGGACGACCTCGGCCACCTTGTTGACGTCGCCGCTGGCGAGCTTCTCCAGGTTGGCCTTGTAGCGGCGGGACCAGTTGGTCGGCTCCTCCACGTGCTCGGCCCGCAGGACCTCCATGACGTGCTCGAGCCCCTCCGCATCCACGACGTCACGCACGCCGACGAGGTCGACGTTCTCCGCAGGGACCTCGATGGTCAGGTCTCCCTGTGCCACCTTGAGCTTGAGGTACATCTTCTCCTCCCCCTTGATGGTGCGCATCTTGATCTCCTCGATCCGCGCAGCACCGTGGTGGGGGTAGACGACGGTCTCTCCGACCTCAAAAACCATGTTGTTGTGCCCCTTTCAGTCGTCTCATTCTATCATGCGGCCTCGTCATGCCGCGCGTGCCGTCACATCTTCGGCCTCCGGATGTGATAGTGGAGGACCCCGCGCCACACGCCTGTCGGCGTCCCGGGATGCGGTAGCCTGACCTGGCAGGACCCCTGCCTCGGGGCTCCTGAGCACGTCATCGCACCTGAGGAGACCTCTGTGAAGAACGCATCCCGGCCCGCCCGGCGCCACCTCGCCGCAGGTGCGCTGGCCGCGGTCGCCCTGCTGGGCGCCACCGGCTGCTCCGCCGTGAGCCCGATCGCCACCGCCATCCAGTACTCCGCCTCGGACGGCATCAACGGCCAGGAGCAGGACTTCCTGAGCTACCGCAACCTCGCCCTCGTCGGCGACGGCGAGTCGGGTCCCGCCCGCCTGATCGGCACCGTGGAGAACACCTCCGGCCAGGACCAGACCTACACCTTCCAGGCCGAGGGCGGCAGCTCCGCGACCCTGAGGGTCCCCGCCGGCGAGAGCCGCAAGCTCGAGGACGACGCGAACACGACCGTCCTGGAGCGCGAGGGCGTGTGGGTCGGCGAGAACCTGCCCGTGACCGTCTCCGGCACCGGCGGCACCGCCGACCTGGCCGTCCCGCTGCTGAGCGCCACCCAGGAGCAGTACCGTGACCTGCTCCCCGAGGGCGTCGAGCCCGCAGACGAGGATCTCGTCGGGCACCTCCACGAGGAGACCCACCACTACGGCGAGGAGCACTGACCTCCGCCGGGCCCGCGCCCGGCACGCCACGGCCCCGGCCCCACCGCGAGGTGGAGCCGGGGCCGTCGTCGTCCCGGGCGGAGCGCGTCGGTCAGGCCTCGAACTTGTAGCCCAGACCGCGCACCGTGACGAGGTAGCGGGGGCTCGAGGGGTCGGGCTCGATCTTGGAGCGCAGGCGCTTCACGTGCACGTCGAGGGTCTTGGTGTCCCCCACGTAGTCGGAGCCCCACACGCGGTCGATCAGCTGGCCGCGGGTGAGCACGCGCCCGGCGTTGCGCAGCAGCATCTCCAGCAGCTCGAACTCCTTGAGGGGCAGGGACACCTGCTCGCCGTCCACGGAGACGACGTGCCGCTCGACGTCCATGCGCACGGGGCCGGCGCTGATGGTCGCCGACATCGGCTCCTCCTGCTCCCCCTGACGGCGCAGCACGGCGCGGACGCGGGCCACCAGCTCGCGCGAGGAGTACGGCTTGGTCACGTAGTCGTCCGCGCCGAGCTCGAGGCCGACGACCTTGTCGATCTCCGAGTCCTTCGCGGTCAGCATGATCACGGGGACGTTGGAGCGCTGGCGCACCTGACGGCACACCTCGGTGCCGGACATCCCCGGGAGCATCAGGTCCAGGAGGATCAGGTCCGCGCTGTCGCGCTCGAAGACGCTCAGCGCCTCGTTGCCGTCGGCGGCGACGGTGACCTCGAACCCCTCCTTCTCCAGGAGGTAGGACAGGGGGTCGCTGAACGACTCCTCGTCCTCCACGATCAGAATGCGGCTCATGCGCTCGTCTCCTTCCGGGTCGGGTGTGCGGCCGAGGCGGTCACCCGGTGACCGCGCCGCTCGGTGACGTGGGCGGCGCCCGGCGCGCCGTCGACGGCGACACCGTCCCCCCACTCGGGCAGGCGGATGGTGAAGGTCGACCCGCGGCCCGGCTGGGACCAGAGGGTGACCTCCCCTCCGTGGTTGATGACGACGTGCTTGACGATGCTCAGCCCCAGGCCCGTGCCGCCCGTCTGGCGCGACCGCGCCGCGTCCACGCGGTAGAAGCGTTCGAAGACCCGCTCCTGCTCCTCCGGGCTGATGCCGATGCCCTGGTCCGTGACGGTGACCTGCGCGAGCCCGTCCACGGAGCTCAGGCCGATGCCCACCGTGGTGCCCTCCGGGGAGTAGCGCACCGCGTTGTCCACCAGGTTGCGCACCGCGGTCATCAGCTGGTCCTGGTCCCCGTGCACCACCGCGTCCACGCGGCCGCCCACGCGCAGCGCGATGCCGCGGTCCTCGGCGGTCAGGCGCAGGCGGTCCACGGCATCGGCGACGACGGCGTTGAGGTCCACGGGCCCCCCGTCCTGGACCACGTCCTTGGCCTGCAGCCGGGAGAACTCGATGATGTCCTGCACGAGGGCCGTGAGCCGGCGGGACTCGACGCCCAGCCGTGCGGCGAAGCGACGCACCGCCTCCTCGTCCTCCGCGGCGTCGCCGATGGCCTCGGAGAGCAGGGAGATGGCACCCACCGGCGTCTTGAGCTCGTGCGAGACGTTGACGACGAAGTCGTGGCGCATGGCCTCGGTGCGGGTCACGTCCGTGCGGTCGTCGGCCAGGATCAGGATGTACTCCTCGTCCAGCGGGGCCACGCGCAGCTCGACGACGAGGCTCGACTGCCCGAGGGGTCCTCGGGGCAGCTCCATGCGGCGCTCGACGATGACGCCGTCGGCCCGCACGGTCCGCGTGAGCTCCCGCAGCTGGTCCTGGACGAGCGAGTGCCCCCGCACGAGGCCCAGGGCGTAGGCCGCGGGGTTCGCCCGCACCACACCGTCGACGTCGTCCACCACCGCGTACGCGCGGCCGACCACGGAGAGGACCTCGGCGGCGCCCGGCGCCAGGGTGGGTTCGCCGACCGTCAGGTCCACCGTCCGCGAGCGCTCGGACGCCCGGAAGGCCAGCATGGAGGCCACTCCGGTGAACAGTCCGACCGCTCCGCACAGCAGGCCGATGATGACGGGATCCACGGCACCAGACTAGCCTCTGGCGGCCCGGAGACGGGCTGCCCCGGCCCCGCCAGACGCCGGACGATCGGCGTTCATGGGCCGTTCATCTTGCCCTGGCAGGATGGGCCGCTGCCCCGCGGACTCGGGGTCGGCGGCGCACGGGCGTCGCCGGGGAGAGGAGACCATGCGCGAGCTCTACCGAGCCGACCTCGAACGGCTGGGCCGCGACCTGACCGAGATCGCCCGCCTGGTGCACCGCGCCATGATGGACGCGCAGGCCGCCCTCGAGGCGGCCGACGTGCACGGCGCCGAACGGGTCATCTCGGAGGACGCGCGGATCGACCAGCTGCAGGAGTCCCTCGACGAGCAGGCCGTGCGCATCCTGGCGCTGCAGGCGCCCGTGGCCACGGACCTGCGCACCGTCGTCGCCACGCTGCGGATGAGCTCCTCGCTCGAGCGCATGGGCGACCTCGCCCGCCACGTGGCCCAGCTGACCCGGCTGCGCTACCCCGAGCATGTCATCCCGGAGCCGGTCCGGACCGTGTTCACCGCGATGTGCGACGCCGCCGTGGAGGTGGCCGAGGAGGTCGTCCTGCTGCTCGAGACCCAGGACCTGGCGCACGGGGACCGGATCGACACCCTCAACGAGGACGTCAACGCGCTGCACGTGTCCGTCTTCCGCGCGATCGCCGCCTCGGACTGGAGCGCGACGCCGGCCACCACCACGGACGTCACGCTGGCCTCCCGCTACCTCGAGCGGTTCACGGACCACGGCCTGTCCGTGGCCGCCAAGGTGCGCTATCTCGTCACGGGCGAGTGGGCGACCCACCGCCCGGACGCCACCGGCTCCTGACCGTCCCCGACGCCACGGGCCGGGCCCCCGAGCGGGGGCCCGGCCCGTCGTCGTCGGGCGCGTCAGTGCGCGGAGCCCTGGGCGGCCACGGCGGCGGCGCCGGCCGCGGCGGCCTCCGGGTCGAGGTAGCGGCCGTTCGCGGTGATCGGCTTGAAGTTCTGGTCCAGCTCGTACACCAGCGGGATGCCCGTCGGGATGTTCAGGCCCGCGATGTCCTCGTCCGAGATGCCGTCCAGGTGCTTGACCAGCGCGCGCAGCGAGTTGCCGTGCGCGGCGATCAGCACGGTCTTGCCGGCCTTGAGGTCGGGCAGGACCTGCTCCTCCCAGTAGGGCAGCAGGCGGTCGACGACCTGCTTGAGGGCCTCGGTGCGGGGGGCGTCCTTGCCCAGGTCCGCGTAGCGCTCGTCGCCGACCTGGGAAAACTCGGAGTCGTCGTCCAGGGCGGGCGGCGGGGTGTCGAAGGACCGGCGCCAGACCATGAACTGCTCCTCGCCGAACTCCTCCTTCACCTGGGCCTTGTCCTTGCCCTGGAGGGCGCCGTAGTGGCGCTCGTTCAGGCGCCAGCTGCGCTTGACCGGGATCCACTGGCGGTCCGCAGCCTCGAGGGCCAGGTTGGCCGTGGTGATGGCGCGCTTGAGCAGCGACGTGTGGACCACGTCCGGGCGGAGGCCCTCCGCCTCCAGCAGCTCACCGCCGCGGGCGGCCTCGGCGCGCCCCTTCTCGGTCAGCGGGACGTCCACCCAGCCGGTGAACAGGTTCTTCTCGTTCCATTCGCTCTGACCGTGCCGCAGCAGGACCAGCGTGTACGTGGTGTTCGCCATGTCACCATCCTAGGCGGACCCGTCCCGCCGCTCCCCTACGCTGGAGCCCATGGTGGAGAAGGCCCGGCGGCTGCGCGCGCGCACGACGCCCGGCCCAGTCCCGACACGGGGCCCGCAGGGCCACATCACCCGCGGCACGACGGCGGCGCAGCGGATGCGCCGGGTGGACCGCTGGCTCACGGACGTGCACGGGCCCCTGCTGCGGCGCACTCCCCGCCCGCTGGCCGTGGACCTGGGCTTCGGCGCGGAGCCGGTGACCGCCGTCGAGATGGCCGAGCGGCTGCGCGTGCAGAACCCGGCCCTCGAGCTGGTGGGCCTCGAGATCGACCCCGCTCGGGTGGCCCGGGCCCGGGAGCGGGCCGGCGGCCTGCCGGGGGTCACCTGGGCGGTCGGCGGCTTCGAGCTGCCCGTGCCGCGGCCGCCCACCGTGGTGCGCGCGTTCAACGTGCTGCGCCAGTACCGGGAGGAGGACGTGCCCGCGATCTGGTCTCTGCTGTGCGCGGGGCTCGCCGACGACGGCGTCCTCGTGGAGGGCACCTGCTCCGAGGACGGTCGGCGGGCGGCCTGGGTGGATCTGCGCCGGGATGGGCCGGCGAGCCTGACCGTGGCCCTCAGGCTGGGCTCCTTCGCCCGCCCCTCGGACGTGGCGGCGCGCCTGCCGAAGGTCCTCATCCACCGGCACGTGCCCGGCGAGCCCGTCCATCGGCTCCTGGCGGAGGCCGACGCCGCGTGGGCCGCGCACGCCCCGCTCGCGGCCTACGGGACGCGGCAGCGGTGGCTGGCGACGGTCGGCACGCTGCGCTCGGCGGGCTGGCCCGTGCTGGGCGGCCCGCACCAGTGGCGGCGCGGGGAGCTGAGCGTGCGCTGGGCGGCGGTGGCGCCGTCGTCATGAGGGCGGCGCCGACGGCGCGGGGCCCTCAGCGGCGCAGGGCCGGACCCATGTCCTGGCGGGGGCCGGCGAGGTAGACGCACGCCACGCACGCGGCCACCAGGCCGAACATGCCCATCCCGCCGCCCGCGAGCACGCCGAGGAGCCCGACGACGGCGGCGACGCCGGTCAGGATCAGCCAGAAGCTCCTGTCCCGGCCCCCGATGCGGGCGAAGTCGTCGGGGCGGCGCCGGACGACGTCCACCAGCGCCCAGACCTCGAGCACGAGCGCGGCGATCGCCAGGACGCGGAACAGCCAGTGGTCGAAGAGGAGGGCGACGTGCATGGGGGCGCTCATGCCGGTCAGTCTAGGCGGTCGGCCCGGCCGGGTTCCTTCCCCGTCCGGGGCGGCGTCTAGGCTCGAGGCGTGAGCACCCAGACCGAGCATCGCGGCCTGTTCGTCGCCGTCGAGGGGCCGGACGGATCCGGCAAGTCCACCCAGGCCCGCGCCCTGACCGAGGCCCTGCGCGCCGCGGGCCACGAGGTGGTGCTCACCCGCGAGCCCGGCGGCTCGGACCTGGGCGAGACGCTGCGGGAGCTGCTGCTGGACCCCGAGCACGCCCCCGTGGACCCCCGCACCGAGGCGCTGCTGTTCGCCGCGGCCCGGTCCGCCCATGCCGTCCGCACGCTGCGTCCCGCGCTGGCTCGGGGCGCCGTCGTCGTCACGGACCGGTACGTGGACTCGTCCGTGGCCTACCAGGGCGCGGCGCGCGGGCTGGGCGAGGCGCGGATCGCCGCCCTGAACGAGTGGGCCACGGACGGGCTCGTCCCCGATCTGACGGTGCTGATCGACGTGGACGCGGCCACCGCCGCGGACCGGCGTGAGCGCCGCGCGGCGGGGGGCGAGGGCGCCCCCGACCGCATGGAGCGGGAGACGGCGGACCGGCACGAGGCCCTGCGCGCCGCCTTCCTCGCCCGCGCGGCGGCCGCGCCCGAGCGGTACCTCGTGCTCGACGGCGCGCTGCCGCCACAGGAGCTCACCGCCCGCGCGCTGGCCCGCGTCACCGCCCAGGCGGCCGACCGATGACGGCCCCCGCACCTGCCGTGTTCGCGGACCTCGCGGGCCAGGAGGCCGCGGTGGCCCAGCTGCGCCGCGCCGCGGCCGAGGACCGCCCCACCCACGCCTGGATGTTCACGGGCCCGCCCGGCTCCGGCCGATCGACGGCCGCGCGGGCGTTCGCCGCGGCCCTGCAGTGCGAGGTCGCGGACCCGGCGGCGCGCGGCTGCGGCGAGTGCCACGCGTGCCGCACCGTCCTCGGCGGCACCCACCCGGACGTGACCGTGCTGGCCACCGAGGCGGTGAGCTATCGGATCGAGGACGTCCGCGCCCTCGTGGAGGCCGGCCAGTCCACCCCCGCGACCGGGCGCTGGCGGATCTTCCTCATGGAGGACGCGGACCGCATGACGGAGCGCGCCACGAACGTGCTCCTCAAGGCCATCGAGGAGCCGCCGGCCCGCACGATCTGGATGCTGTGCACCCCGTCCCCCGCGGACGTGCTCCCCACCGTCCGCTCCCGCTGCCGGCTGATCACGCTGAGCATCCCCACGGTGGAGCAGGTGGCGGAGCTGCTGCACCGCCGCGACGGGCTGGACCGCGAGACCGCACTCACCACCGCGCGGATCTCCCAGTCGCACGTGGGCATGGCCCGCCGCCTCGCGCGGGACCCGGACGCCCTCGAGCGTCGCGAACGCATCCTCTCCCTGCCGCTCCAGGCCACCGCCGTCTCCGACGCGATGGCGCTGGCCGCCACGCTGGCCGAGGTGTCCAAGGCCGAGGCCGAGTCCGCCGCCGAAGCCCGGGACGCCGAGGAGCTCGAGGCGCTGCGCCGCTCCCTGGGCCTCGAGCCCGGCGAGCCCGTCCCGCCCAAGCTCCGCCACCACGTCAAACGGCTCGAGGAGGACCAGACCCGACGGCGGCGCCGCGCCGTCCGGGACTCGCTGGACCGGGCCATGATCGACGTCATGGGCCTGTTCCGGGACGTGCTGCGCGTGCAGCTGGGGGCCGACGGCGAGCTCATCAACGAGCACCGCCGGGGCGAGATCGAGGCGTACGCCCGCGGCGCCGCCGGTGACTCGGCCGAGGTGCTCGCCCGGATCGACGCCGTCACCACGGCCCGCGAACGCATCGCCGCCAACGTGCCGGAGCAGCTGGCCCTCGAAGCCATGATGCTGGCGCTGCTGCCCCGCCGAGTGCGCACCCCGCGACGTCGCTGAGCGGCCGCGCGGGGCGGACCGGCGCCGGCTCAGCGGGTGCGGACCACCAGGTCCGGCACATCGGCCAGGCCCGGCACCACCCGGTCCGCGCCCGCCGCGAGCAGGACGTCGTCCGCGTCGCGACCCGTGCGCACCCCGACCACGAGTCCGGCCCCCGCGCGGCGCCCGGCCGTCATGTCCTCCGCGGTGTCCCCGACCACGAGGACGCTGCGGACGTCGTCCAGGTCGAGACCGAGCAGGGCGGTGAGGATCATGTCCGGGTAGGGGACGCCGCGGCCGGCGTCGTCCGGGGAGAGGCTCAGATCCGCCAGGCCCATCCACCCCAGCGACTCGAGGATCATGTTCTGGGTGTGGCGGGCGTAGCCGGTGCACAGGCACACGTGCAGGCCGAGCGCACGCAGGCGGACGAGCGCCTCCTCCGCGCCCCGCACGGCCCGGACGCCGTGCTCGGCCAGCAGCGCGTCGAAGGCCGCCTCGAACGTGCGGGTCGCCGCCGCGGCCACCGCCCGGTCGGCGAACACGCGGGGGAACACGGCCGTGCGCGAGGTGGGCCGGAGCGCGCGGAACCGCCGCGCGGCGTCGTCGTGCTCCGGTGTGCCCGCCGGGACGCCGTGCTGGTCCAATGTGCGGGCGAACGCCGTGTCCTGGAGCCCGTGCTCCACGATGGACGTGCCGGACATGTCCACCACGGCCAGGCGGAGGGGCACGGCCGACGAGGCCGCGGCGGGGGGTGCGGGGGTG
>NZ_JABFAX010000010.1:20906-53568 GCF_017168395.1 Micrococcus sp. KRD128
GTGCGGGGGTGCGAGGGGCGTGGGGCAGGCTCATGCGTCTCCCGTCGACGGTGTGTGCCCACCAGGGAACCGCCCCCGTCTGGCCGCGGCATGGCCTGGGGGTGAACGCCCGCAGAAGGGGCGGGCCACACTCGGTGGCCCGCGCACCCGGCCGCGCGGTGGAATCGGGGCCGCGAAACCGGTATGCTCGTCAGCCGTGGCCGTTCACGGTCACGTGCCTCCTTAGCTCAGCTGGCCAGAGCAGCTCCCTCGTAAAGAGCAGGTCGCCGGTTCGAATCCGGCAGGGGGCTCCCCCGGACCCCGCCGCGTGATCACGCGGCGGGGTCCTCTCGTCTCCGGGCCGGCCCTCCGGGGCGCGCCGCCGTCAGAGCCCGGCTCCCAGCTCCTCCGCCCGGTCCAGGTGGCCGAGGGTGCGTTCGGCGTGCCGGCCGACCGACTCCGCCGAGCCCTGACCGAGCCGGTACAGGGCGAGGGCCTGAGCGGTGGCGGCCAGCTCGTGCGCGGCGCGGGAGAGCTCACGGTGGACGTCGGCGGCCTCGGCCGGGATGTGCTCGCCGTCGCCCTCGTGGTCCCGGTGCAGGCGGACGCACAGGGCACGGACCGCGGGGAGCCGTTCCGTGAGGACGTTGCCGGCGTGGACCACGCCGTTGCGCTCCTCGGGGCTCAGCACGTCCGTGCCCCGCTGGCCCTCCAGCACCTGCCAGTAGCGGTCCAGGGCCCGGCCGAGTCGGTCGTGGGCACGGCGCCACAGCCCCGTGCCGAGCTCGCGGTCGTCGGCACGCTCCTGACGGAAGCGTGCGAAGGGCCCCCTCATGCGCGGTCGCCGGACGGCCGGCGCGCGTCGGCGGGGTCGGTGACGAGCACGACCTTGCCCGTGCGGGTGGCGGAGTCGAACCAGTCGAACGCCTCGGCGGCCTCGGCGAGCGGGAAGCACGCCCCGACGCTCGCGTCGATGCGGCCCGCCGCCACCAGGGGCCACACGGCACGTTCGGCCGCGGCCACGATCCCGGCCTTGTCCACGACCGAGCGGGAGCGGAGCGTCGCCCCCGTGAGCCAGCCGCGCTTGACCACCAGCTTCATGATGTTGAAGTCCTCCGGGACGGCGCCGCCCTGGACCGCGAGCGTCACGATGCGTCCCTCGGGGGCGAGCGCGGACACGTTGGGCGCCAGGTACGGGGCGCCGACGACGTCGAGGATGACGTCCGCGCCGTGGCCGTCCGTGACCTCCTTGACCCACGGGGCGAAGGCACCGGACTCGGCGGCGCGGTGGTCGAACATGTGCTCGGCGCCCAGCCGCCGACCGAGCGCCACCTTCTCCGGGCCGCCGGCGGTGCCCAGCACCCGTGCGCCGAGCGCGGCGAGGAACTGGACGGCGAAGGAGCCGATGCCGCCGGTGGCGCCGTGCACGAGCACCCGATCCCCGGCCTGCACGCCGGCACGGCCCACGAGCGCCGAGTGCACCGTGCAGGCGACCTCCGGCAGGGCCGCCGCCTCGACGAGGCCGACGCCGTCGGGGACGGCCATGAGCTGGCCCGCCGGCACGGCGACGTACTCGGCGAAGCCCCCGCCGGCCAGGAGAGCGCACACCCGGTCACCGACGGCGAAGCGCCCCTCCCCCGGCATCCCGGCCTCGGGTCCCAGCGCCGCCACGGTGCCGGAGACCTCGAGCCCGGGGATCTCGGAGGCGCCGCGCGGCGGCGGATAGCGGCCCTCGCGTTGCGCGATGTCCGCGCGGTTGAGACCCGCGGCGGCCACGTGCACCAGCACCTCGCCCGGGCCGGGGTCCGGCACGGGCTCGTGGCCCACGCGGACGACGCCGTTGTCGCCGGCACCGGTGAATCGCACGGCGCGCATCTGTGCGGGGACGTCCATGGGGGTCTCCTCCTCTGGTCGGGGGTCGAGGGTCCATCCTCGCGCGCGGGGGCCGGACTCGCCACCGGTCGCCCGCCGGGCCACGGGCTAGAGTGGGTCCTCGACGCGGCGGCCCATGCCGTCGCGGTCAGGCCCGGGATGGTTGTCCGAGCGGCCGAAGGAGCCGGTCTTGAAAACCGGTGCGCGGTGACCCCGTGCCGAGGGTTCGAATCCCTCACCATCCGCGTGCACACGACGAGAGGCGGCGGGCCGGACGGCCCGCCGCCTCTCGTTCACCTGGAGGCCACCTGGATGTGATGGACTCCGCGCGTCACCCCGCCGTCCACCGGCGGCGCACCTCTGTCATCACGCATCCCGGGGAGAGCCATGCCCAGCCTGTTCCGCCGCCGTGCCGTCACCACGGCCGCCTGCACCGTCCTCGTCCTCGCGCCCGCGAGCGCGGCGCCCGCCCTGGCCGTCGAGACGGCCGCCGCGGACGAGACCACCATCTCGATCCTGTCCTTCAACGACTTCCACGGCGCGCTGTCCGCGGACTACATCGGCACGCAGTTCGCGGACACCGTGGAGGACTACCGCACCGCGTTCGAGGCCGAGCACGGCGCCGGCTCCACGCTGCTGACCAGCGCCGGCGACCTGATCGGCGGCTCGAAGTCCGTGTCCAACGTGCAGCAGGACAACCCGACGATCGACGTGATGAACGCGCTCGGCCTGGCCTCGCTGACCGCCGGCAACCACGAGTTCGACAAGGGCCTGGACGACCTGCAGGGCCGCGTGGAGTCCCGGGCCCAGTTCCCGGTGCTCTCCGCCAACCTGGTGGACCCGACGAGCAAGGAGCCCGTCCTCACCTCGCACGCCGTCTTCGACGTCGACGGCGTGCGCGTCGCGGTCATCGGCGCCTCCCCCAACGAGCTGTACGCGACCACCACCGGCGCGGGCCTGAAGGGCAACGAGGTCCTCGACGAGGTCGCCGCCGTGAACGCGGTCGCGGACGAGCTGGAGGCCCAGGACGCCGCCGACGTGATCGTGGCCTCGTACCACGACGGCGCCGCCGGCGCGGGCGAGCTGGCCGCCGAGCGGGCGGCCCGGGCCGAGTTCGACCGCATCGTCGGCGAGACCTCCTCCGCCGTGGACGTCATCTTCAACGCCCACACCCACCAGCTCTACCGGTACGACACCGCGGCCGGCGGCGCCCACCGCCCCGTGATCCAGGCGGGCGCCTCCGGCAGCCACCTGGCCGCCGTCGAGCTGACCGTGGGCGCCGACGGCGAGGTCACCGGGCTCACCCCGCGCCTGCTGGCCCGGTCCACGCAGGCCCCCGCCGAGGCCGCCGCGGAATCCCCCGTCACCGCCCAGGTGTACGCGATCGAGCAGGAGGCCGTCGCGGTCTTCGAGGACCTGCAGGGCGAGGTCGTGGCCGACCTGTCCGCCTCCATCACCACCGACTACCAGAAGCTCATCGACGCCGGCGGCTCCTGGAAGGCCGGCGGCACGCGCGCCGCCGAGACCACCCTGGGCACCTGGGTGGGCGACGCCGTCAAGCACGCCGCCGAGCAGGCGAACCCCGAGGTGGACCTCGGCGTGACCAACCCCGGCGGCCTGCGCTCCGAGCTGCTGACGGACCGCTTCACCGACGGCGGCGCGTTCCCGGCCAAGCCGGCCGACCTCGTCGGTCGCCTCACCCTGGGCGAGCTGCTCGACATGGCGCCGTTCGGCAACACCATCACCTACTTCGACATCCCGGGCTCCTCCATCAAGCTGGCCCTCGAGGAGAACTGGCGGAACGACGTGCGCAAGTTCACCCTCGGCTGGTCCGAGGAGCTGACCTGGACCTACGACGAGTCCCGCCCCCAGGGGGACAAGGTGACCGGCGTGTGGATCGACGGCGAGCCGCTCCAGGCGGACCGCATGTACACGGTGGCCAGCCAGTCGTTCCTGGCCGACGACACCTGGACGACGCTCGGGGACCCGACCAAGGCCCCCGACGGCTACACCGCCTTCGCGACCGGCCGCCAGAACTTCGTGAACATGGGCCTGCTGGACTCCCAGGCGATCACGGACTACGCCCGCGCCCAGGACGCGGCCCGCGGCGCCGTCGCCCCGGACTTCGGCAAGAACGGCGTGCCGGTCACCGACGCCCCCGCCTCGGTCGAGGCCGGGCAGGCCGTCGGCCTGACCCTCGGGGACCTCGTGGTGGACTCCGACGGCGCCCCCGCGGCGACCGCGGTCGACGTCGCCTTCCGCACGGCCGAGGGCACCGAGACCGGCCTGGGCACCGTGGCCGTCCCGGCGGGCTCCGAGACCGTCACGCTCTCCGGGATCACCGCCCCCGCCGCCGCGGGCACGGGCGAGCTGGTGATGACCGTGCGCTACGCCGACGGCAGCACGACCGTGGTGCGCCATGCCCTCGAGGTCACCGCGGCCCCGGCCCCCACCGAGCCGGAGCAGCCCGCCCCGACCCACCCGGGCAAGGGTCATGGCAAGGGCCATGACAAGGGCGCCGACCACCCGGGCAAGGGCCGCGTGAAGGGCGAGGACCACCCGGGCAAGGGCCGTGGAGTGCAGCGCGGCGCCGCCACGCACCCCGTCTTCTCCGCCCAGGCCTGGCTGACCGCCGCGGGCCTGCCGCGCTGACCCACCGAGAGAGATCGAGACTGAGGACGACATGACCCCCCTGCCCCGCTTCGCCGCGCGCACCGCGGTGACCACCGCCGCCCTGGCCCTGCTCGCCCCCGCCGTGGCCCTGCCCTCCCAGGCCAGCCCGGCCGGCGACTCCCTCGTCATCAACGAGGCGTACACCAACGGCGGCTCCGCGAACGCCGTGTACACCCACAAGTTCGTGGAGCTCTACAACCCCACCGACCAGCCGATCAGCCTCGACGGCTGGTCCCTGCAGTACCGCTCCGCCGCCGGCACGGCCGCGACCCAGGGCACGGTCGCACTGTCCGGCACGGTGCCCGCGAAGGGCCACTTCCTGATCTCCGGCGGCTCCAACGGCACCGCGGGCGCCGCCCTGCCGGAGGCGGACCTCGTGGCCGGCGGGGCCTTCAACCCCGCGGGCACCAAGGGCACGATCGTGCTCGCGCGCCAGGCGGGCACCGTGACGGACCTGCCGGTCGGCTCCGTGGTGACCGGTCAGGTGCCGGGCGTCGCGGACGTGCTCGGCTACGGCGCCACCAACACCTTCGAGACGGCGGCCGCGGGCGCCCCCTCGGCCAACGCGGACCCGAAGTCCCTCACCCGCACGAACGGCGTGGACACGGACGACAACAGCGCCGACTTCACCGTCACCGGCCAGGTCACCCCGACCAACGCCGCCGCCACCGGCGGCGAGCCGACCCCGGAGCCCGAGCCGCAGCCGACCCCGGCCGAGCGGATCACCATCGCCCAGCTCCAGGGCACCGGCACGGCCACCCCGTACGCCGGGCGCCAGGTGACCACCACCGGCGTCGTCACCGCCGTGTACTCCACGGGCGGCTACGACGGCTACTACATCCAGACCGCCGGCACCGGCGGCGACACCCCCGACGCCACCCCGGGCGCCTCCGACGGCCTGTTCGTGTACTCGCCGGACACGGTCGGCTCCGTGACGCTCGGCGACCACGTCCAGGTCACGGGCGAAGCGGCCGAGCACTACGGCCTCACGCAGATCAAGGTCGCCGCCGGCGGCGTGCTGCCGGTCGCCGAGCCCGGCGCCGTGGCCCCCACGCCGGTGGAGTTCCCGCTGGACGAGGCCGGACGCGAAGCGCTCGAGGGCATGGTCCTCGCCCCGCAGGGCGACTGGACGGTCACGGACAACTACTCCCTCAACCAGTACGGCTCCCTCGGCGTCGTCCCCGGCACGAAGCCGCTGGACAATCCGACGTCGGTGGCCCGGCCCGGCGCCGAGGCGCAGGCCGTCGCGGCCGCCAACGCGCAGCAGCTGATCGTGCTCGACGACGGGGCCGCCACGAACTTCATGCGCTCGCCGGGCAACCAGAACCCGCTGCCGTACCTGGACGCGGACCAGCCGGTGCGCGTGGGCGCGGGCCTGGAGTTCACCACCGGAGTCATCCTCGACTGGCGCTTCGACGCGTGGTCCTTCCAGCCGCTGGGCCACCTCACCGATGCCACGGCGGCCGCCGTTCAGCCCGTGACGATCGAGGACACCCGCCCGGCCGAGGCCGCCCCCGAGGCGGTCGGCGGCAACGTCACCGTCGGCAGCTTCAACGTGCTCAACTACTTCACGACCCTGGGCCAGGACGTGGCCGGCTGCAGCGCCTACCGCGACCGCGCCGGCACCCCCGTCACCACGAACGGCTGCCTGCCGCGCGGCGCCTACACCCCCGAGGCGTTCGCCCGCCAGCAGGAGAAGATCGCGGCCGCGATCAACGGCCTCGGCACCTCGGTGGTCGCGCTCGAGGAGATCGAGAACTCCGAGAAGTTCGGCCTCGACCGGGACCACGCGCTGGCCCACCTCGTGGAGGCCCTCAACGCGCAGGCCGGCGAGCAGCGCTGGGCCTACGTGGCCTCCCCGGCCGCCCGTCCCGCGCTCGCGGACGAGGACGTCATCCGCTCCGCGTTCATCTACCAGCCGGCCGAGGTCACCCCGGTGGGCGAGTCGGTGATCCTGGACGACCAGACGAACTTCGACAACGCCCGCGAGCCGATGGCGCAGCTGTTCCGCGCCGCCGACGGCACGGCCGAGGGGGCGGCCGGCACCGAGTTCGTGGCGATCACCAACCACTTCAAGTCCAAGGGCGGCTCCGGTGCGACCGGGGACAACGTGGACTCCGGCGACGGCCAGGGCGCGTACAACGCGGACCGCGTGGGCCAGGCCGAGGCCCTCGTGGCCTTCGCCGAGCGCATGAAGGCCGAGACCGGCACCGACCGCGTCCTGCTCATGGGCGACTTCAACTCCTACGAGAAGGAAGACCCGATCCGGGTGCTCGAGGCGGCCGGGTACGTCTCCCAGGGCGCGCTCACGGGCGAGTACTCCTACGCGTTCGGCGGCGCCGTCGGCAGCCTGGACGGGATCTACGCCTCGCCGTCGGCGGCGACGGCGATCACCGGCCAGGACATCTGGATGATCAACGCGAACGAATCCGTGGCTCTGGAGTACTCGCGCCACAACTACGTGGCCGAGGACCTGTACTCCGCGGACCAGTGGCGGTCCTCGGACCACAACCCGATCCTGGTGGGCCTCCAGCTCGACGCGCCCGTGACCGAGCCGACCCCGGAGCCGGAGCCGGAACCCACCCCGGGTGAGACCTGCGACGGCGTGACCGATCCGCGCGGCGTGCCCGGCAAGCCCGCGAACTCCGTGCGCGAGTGGCTGCGCTGCATCGGCGCGACCCCGGGCCACGGCGGTGACCACCCGGGCAAGGGCCACGGCCCGGAGCACCCCGGCAAGGGCCGCGGGCCGGCCCGTCCCTGACGGGGCGCGGGGCGCCGCGCCCGGCATGACGACGGCGGGGCCGTCCGGGATCCACCCGGGCGGCCCCGCCGTCGTCGTGGGGTTCAGCCGGCGAGCACGGCCGCCGCGGCGGCGTCGGCGTCGGCGAGGAAGAGGGCACGTCCGGCCGGATCGGCCCCGGCCTCGGCCGCGATCGCGGTGCCCCACTGCACGCCCGAGAGCTGCAGGCCCAGCACGAACACGTCCGCGTGGACCGTGCCGTCCGCGGCCCGCAGCCGGTACGGGCGGGCCGTGACGTCGAAGCCGGTGGCGGGCACCCGCACGCCCTCCTCGTCCTCCCACGTCCCGGCCGCGGCGACACCGTCCGCCAGCATCTGACGGACCAGCGGGGAGGCGGCGGCCTGCACGCGGTTGGGCGGCATCATGGCCTCCACCAGCCAGACCCCCTCGACGACGGCGGGCTCCAGCGAGTCCTGCGCTCCCACCTGGGGGCTGCGGGCGGTGAAGCCGTGGCCCTCGGCCTCGACCACGGGCGCGGGGCCGGCCCAGGTGAGCAGGCCGGCCCGGTGCACCGCGAGCATCTGCTCGACGCGCCACAGGGGCGGACCGGAGGCGAGGCCCTCGACCAGCGGCTCGAACCAGCCCTGGACGTCCCGGATGCGGGAGGCCTCGGCGATCCGGCCCTCGGCGATCCACGCCTTGATCCGCAGTCGGCCGGCATGGAGCGCGCCGACGGCCATCATGAACGGGGACTCCTCCCCGAGGGCGGCCTCCACGCAGGCCTGCTCCATGAGGTCCGCGACGGCCCGCTGATAGTCCTCATGGGAGGCGAACACGGCGTCCTCGAACGGGGACGCATAGGCCAGGATGTCGAGGAAGCGGCGGCCGGGGGCGTACCGCTGGAGGAGCTCCTCGGCGTGCGCGGAGGTCACGGGGGCGCCGCGGCCGGCCTCCTCGAGCTGGCCGACGAGCTCCCCGAGGAACCGGCGCGCCTCGACGGGGCCGCCGAGGATCTCGGGCTGGGCCCGGACGAGCGTGGCGTAGTAGTGCCGGACCACGTCGCGGTGCAGCAGCGGCCAGAGGTGCTCGGCGAGGTCCAGGGCCCCGTGCCGGGCGGTGAGGGCGTCCACGGCGGCGTCGGAGAGGTAGCTGAGGGTGACGCCCCGGGGCACGAAGGCGTCCACCTCGGCCTTGGGCAGGTAGGGGATGCCGCGGCGGGACATCAGGTGCAGGCGCGGCTCGTCCCCCGACGGCTCGTACCGCAGGGCCCGGCCGGGTCCGTCGCCGGTGCGGCGGTACACCCCGCCCCGGCCCTGGGTGAGCTGGGCCAGCAGGTCGAACGCGTTCAGGCCCATGCCCCGCACGAGGACGTCCGCCCCGGCCTCCAGGGTCTCCCAGTCCACGTCCGAGGGGATCTGCGGGCCCTGGTAGTGCAGCTCGTCCCGGCCCCGCGCGGCGGCGGCCATCCGGTTCTGGCCGGGGCTGAGTTCCGCCGGCTGATGGCCCAGGCAGAGCACGACGGCGTCCGCGTCGAGCGCGGCGACCGCGCCGTCGGCGTCCCGCAGCTCCAGGCGGGCACCGCCGTCGGGCCGGGGGTGCAGGGCGGTGGCCTCGGCGCGGTGCTCGACGACCTCGGCGACCTCGGGACGGGCGCGCAGCCCGGCGACGACGTCCTTGTACAGATGCCGGAGGTAGCGCCCGTAGACCGCACGGGCCGGGTACTGGTGGCGGCGCACGCCGAGGCTGGCCTCCGGGTGCACGCGTCGCCACTGGTCGAAGGTCTGGGCGGCGGTGGAGGGGCGCAGACCGGGGTTGTCGGCGGCGCACGCGGTCGGGAAGAACGCGGGGGTGTTCATGAGGTACAGCTCGGACTGGTCAGTGCGCCACACCCGCCCTGGCCCGGGCGGATAGGGGTCCACGACGTCGATGCGCATCCGCCGAGGGTGTGCGTCCGGGGCCGCGCCCTCGAGTCGGGCGAGGATCCGCTCCAGCAGCATGACGCCGCGGGGGCCCGCTCCCACCACTGCGAGGCGGCGATCGGCCACCAGGGGCTCGGACATGGGGCCTCCACTCTCCTCGGGATCGTTATTCACGCCTGCGGCGCGCGTATTCCACACAATATCGGTGGCCGTCAAGGGTCGCGGACCGCTTGCGCCACACTCCCACCGATCCCCCAGGATCTACAGCAGGGCCGGACGGAGAATCCGCGGAATCATGCGGATCGCACCGAGATTCTGAGAGAAGTCTGGGAATTAGGAATCTGGGGGGCCGATGGTTGACGCCACTCGGGCCCATGGGGAATTGTGAATGAGCGTAAGGCAACAAAACACCGATTCAGAAGGAGAATTCCTCATGGACCGCAACGCTCTCGACCAGCTGCAGAACTCCACCGTCTTCGCCACCGACGGCGACAAGATCGGCTCCGTCGGTCAGGTCTACCTCGACGACGTCACCAACGAGCCCACCTTCGTCACGGTGAAGACCGGCCTGTTCGGCGCCCGCGAGACCTTCGTCCCGCTGCAGCAGGCCCAGACCACCGCCGACGGCATCACGGTGCCCTTCGAGAAGTCCTTCGTGAAGGATGCTCCGAACGTGGACGCGGACGGCTCGCTGACCCCCGAGGAGGAGCAGCGCATCTACGAGTACTACTCCATGGAGTACTCCGCCGCGGACTACGACGGCGACGTGCGTCGTGACGACGTGCGCACCGACGCCGGCGCCGCTGGCGTGGCTGGCACTGCGGGCGTGGCCGGCGTGGCCGACCGCCGCGACGAGGCCGTCGTGGACGGCGACCGCCACGACGTGACCGACCGCGACCGCCGCGACGTGGCCGACCATGACCGCCGCGACGTGACCGACGCCGACTCCGTCGTCGTCAAGGACGAGCACCTGAACGTCGGCACCGAGCGCCGCGCCTCCGGCCGCGTCCGTCTGCGCAAGCAGGCCTACACCACCACCGAGACCGTCGAGGTGCCCGTCACCCGCGAGGAGGTCGTGGTGGAGCGCGAGTCCGTCGACCCGAACTCCGCCGAGGCCCGCACCGCCGGCCGCGACGGCGACGTCGAGGTGACCACCTACGAGGAGACCCCGGTCGTCAACAAGACCGTGGACGCCGAGAAGGTCTCCCTGGGCAAGCGCCAGGTGCAGGACACCGAGACGGTGACCGAGGAGGTCCGCCACGAGGACGTCAAGGTCGACGGCGACGCCACCGATCGCGACCTCGACGGCCGCAACGACCGCAAGGATCGCATCTGATCTGAACGGACGCGTCGGCCTCAGGCCGGACGGCTGACAGATCACGCGGGGCCCCGGATCCATGGATCCGGGGCCCCGCTCGTGCGCGGTGGTGGTCCGACCGTGAGCACGTCGCTCCTTTGCCCTGCCCTGGCCTGGCGCGCTAAGCTGGACCGGTCTGACCGCGCGTCGCCCCGTGCGAGGCGCGCCGGACGGAGGAGACGTGCCAGAGCGGCCGAATGGACTTCACTGCTAATGAAGGGCTCGGCGAAAGTCGGGCCGGGGGTTCAAATCCCCCCGTCTCCGCCAGAGAGGGCCGGAATCCACGCGATTCCGGCCCTCTTCGCGTCTGCGCGCGGCGACCTGACATGGCGACCGGCTGGTGACTAGCCCTCCCCGCGACGCTCGCGCATGCGGCGCAGCAGCTCGTACGCCTCCGGGACGGAGAGCTCCGAGTGGCTGGACAGCTGGACGGCGGCGGACTCGAGGTTGCCGTCCCGCACCATGGCGGAGAGCTGGTCGCGCAGCCACGGCGGCAGGTCCTGCGAGGAGAGGCGGACGGACTCCGTCCCCCGCATCACCTCGACCTCGAAGGGGAACTCCTCCTCGGCGGGGGCGGCGGTCCACTCGGCCGGGACGGTCAGGGTGGTCAGCTCATCGGCGGGCGTCGCCGTCGGACGCGGCGCGGCTGAGGCGTGGTCGGTGTCCTGCCGGGCGTCGTCCTCGGCCACGGCGTCAGAGGTCTCGCGATCGGGCGTCTGAGCGTCCGGCTCCCGCTGCCCGCTCGAATCCTGTCCGGGCCGCTCCGGCCCGGGGGTCTCGGCCGGGGCCGCGTCGTCCCGGTGGGGCTCCTCATGGCCAGCGGAAACGGGCCCCGCAGCTCCGGCGGACGTGGCGTCCGGTTCCTGTGCCGGCTCGGAGTAGACCTGCGGATGCACGGCGAGGGACTGCACGTCCATGACGGCGTCCTTCAGGCCGCGCCCGGTGTGGGCGCGGTAGTCGCGCACGGCCTCCATCACGCGGCTCTGGGCGATGTGCCCATACACGCGCCGATGGGCGTCCTCGTCCAGCAGCCCCGCCGCCAGACGCGCACGCTCCGGTCCGATGTCCAGCCCGCGACCGGACAGCGTGCGCTGGTCCGCCGCCTGACGCGCTCGACCGGCCGACATCCACCGGGCGGCGGTGAACGCGAGGGCGCCGATGACGACCACCGCGAGGACAGGGACGAGATATTCCATGCCTCCATTCTAGGTGTGGCCCGCGAGGGCCATGCCGGCGGCCGCGGCGCCACATCACAACCTGGTCACAGTTCTGCCAGGGCCCCAGAGCCACCGAGGGCCTCGCCTACGGTAGAAAGTGGAGTTCTCCGTGTCTGGTCACGGCGGCCAGGGAGGAGACACTCCGCCCGCCACTCGACCGAGCCAGGAGACCGCATGTCCTTCCCCCGCCCGTCCGCCCGCACCGTCGACACCCCCTCGCCCCGGCGACGCCGCTGGTGGGGGACGTCGGTGGCGCTCGCCCTCGTGCTGGCCGGCTGCGCCGCCCCGCAGGGGGATGAGGGGACGACGGCCGGGTCCTCCAGCGCCACGGACGCTGCCGTCTCGTCGCCCGCATCTGCGGACGGATCGGAGGCCTCGTCGTCGCAGGGACGGTCCTCGGATGCGGCCTCCTCACAGGCTGCGGCGTCGTCCGGCGAGGGCTCGCCGTCGGCCGCCGCGGACCCCGCGGTCCCCCTGGCCGCCCGCTCCCATGAGGGCGTGCCGATGCGGGCCTTCACGGCGGAGGAGCGCCCGCCGCAGTTCGTCCTCTTCTCCTTCGACGGCGGCCGTCAGGATGCTCGCTGGAAGACCTTCCTGGACGCGGCGGCGGACTCCGACGCGAAGTTCACGGTGTTCCAGTCCGCGATCAACCTCATCGAGACCGCCAACCGGGAGAACTACACGGCGCCCGGCAACACGCCCGGCTACGTGGGCACGGAGTTCGGCGGCGACGAGGCCGAGGTGGCGCAGCGCATCGAGAACATCAACACGGCCCACGCCGCCGGCCACGAGATCGGCACCCACTACGCGGGCCACCTGTGCGCCCTTGCGACATACGGCGGCGACCAGTGGTCCACGGCCGAATGGGAGCAGGAGTACGGCTCGTTCGCGGACATCCTCTCCGACCCCGGCGCCTACAACCCGGGCAGCTCCCTGCCGGCGCTGGAGGTCACCCCCGAGGACGTCAAGGGCGGACGTCTGCCCTGCCTCGACGGGGAGTGGGACCAGCTCGTCCCGATGTGGAAGGACAACGGAATCGAGTACGACACGTCGCGTGCCGCGGCCACCTCCGGCGTCGCCTGGCCCTACCAGGAGGACGGGATCTGGGAGTTCGAGATGCCGATGACCTGGTCCCCCGTGCTCGCCGAGAAGGGTGCGACCAGCCCGTTCGTGATGGCGATGGACTACAACTTCTGGATCTCCGGCAACGGCGGCAAGGACATCCCGGAGGACGTCGCCCGGCTCACCGACTTCCAGTACCGCACCTACCGCTACATGTACGACTCGGCGTTCGCGGGCAACCGCGCCCCGCTGGTCTTCGGCAACCACTTCAACGACTGGGGTCTCAACGCGTTCAACCCGGCCGTGGAGAAGGTCATGCGGGAGGTCTGCGTCGAGGAGGACACCTACTGCGTGACCTACCAGCAGATGATCGCGTGGCTCGAGCTGCAGGACCCGGAGGTCCTCGCCGCCTGGCGTGACCAGGCCCGGTCCGCCACCGGCACGGATGCCGAGGCCCTCGGCTGGTGACCGGCGGGTCGACCCACTGACACCCGCCCCGACGACGGCCCCGGCTCAGCGCGCCGGGGCCGTCCCGCGCCCGCGCAGCACGACGACGGCGCTCGCCAGGGCGGTCAGCACCAGGGCCAGGACCATCAGCACCGTCCCCGGCCACCCGTGGGACTCGTGGAACACGCCGCCCAGCCAGCCGAAGAGGCTCGAGCCGGCGTAGTACGCGAAGTTGTACAGGGAGGTCGACTGGGCGCGGCCCGTGGGGGCGGCCGTCCCGGACCACGCGGAGGCCACGGCGTGGGCGGCGAAGAACGCGCCCGTCACGAGCACGAGGGCGGGCACCAGCACCGCCGGATGCGGGACCAACGTGAGGGCGACGCCCGCGGCCATGGCCGCCGTCGCGCCGGCCAGGACGGGCAGCCGGCCCACCCGCGCGGCCAGCCAGCCCGCGCGCGGCGACGACCACGTGCCCGCGAGATAGGCGAGGAAGACGAGGCCGGCCGCCGTCGGCGTCCAAGAGAACGGCGGGTCGAGCAGGCGGTACCCCACGAAGTTGTACAGCGCCACGAACCCGCCCATCAGCAGCGCCCCCTGCAGGTAGACGGCGACGAGCTCCGGCGAGCGCAGGTGACCGCGCACGATGCGCACGAGCGTCGCCGGGGAGGTGGGCGACGGCGTGAAACGCCGGGCACGCGGCGTGATCGCCAGGAAGCCGACCGTGCACAGCAGCCCGACCACGGTGACGGCCAGCATCCCGCCGCGCCACGAGGACGCCTCCGCGACGGGCAGGGCGAGGAGCCGGCCGGAGAGCCCGCCGAGGGTGGTGCCGGCGATGTAGGTGCCGGCGGCCGCCGCGACCGCGTGCGGGGCCACCTCCTCCGCCAGCAGTGCCACGGCGAGTCCCGCGACGCCCCCGTGCGCCATGCCCTCGAGCAGGCGCAGGCCGAGCATGGCCTCGAACGTGGGCGCGAGGACGCCCGCGAGCGCGCACGCGCTGGCGGAGACCATCGAGACCACCATGGCGCGTCGGCGGCCCCATCGGTCCCCGGCCACGGACCACGGCACCACCGACAGGGCGAGGCCGAGCGTGCCGGCAGAGACGAGCAGGGCGGCGCGGTCCGCAGGAACGCCCAGGTCGTCGCTGACCAGCGGCAGCAGGCCCTGCGGGGAGTAGAGCTGGGCGAACGTGGCCACCCCGGCCAGGAACAGCCCGATCAGCAGCCTGCGGTACGCGGGCTCCCCGGGGGCGGCCGGCGCGGGACCCGACGGCGGAACGGCCGGGGGCCCCGCGGGCGGGGGCGAAGTGGTCGGGGGCACGCCATCACTGTATCCAGGCTGTCCACTACGATCGGTCGAGTGACTACCTCGACCCCCTCCCTCGACCTGCACGATTCCTTCAAGGCGTACGACGTCCGCGGCATCGTGGGCGAGTCCATCACGGCGGAGAGCGTCCGCGCGGTGGGCGCGGCCTTCGTGGACGTGCTGGGCCTGGCCGGTCAGACCGTGCTGGTCGGCGGGGACATGCGCCCCTCCTCGCCCGCGTTCATGACGGCCTTCGCCGAGGGCGCCACGCGCCGCGGCGCCGACGTCGTCACCCTGGGGCTGATCTCCACGGACATGCTCTACTACGCGGCGGGCGTGAAGCAGGCCGCGGGCGTGGTGTTCACCGCCTCGCACAACCCGGCCGAGTACAACGGCATGAAGATGGCCCAGGCCGGCGCCGTGCCGGTCTCCTCGGACACCGGGCTGTTCGAGATCCGCGACGCGGCCCAGGCCTACCTCGACGCCGGTGAGATCCCCGCCGCCGAGACGGTCGGCACCGTGACGGAGGAGGACATCCTCCCCGGCTACGCCGCGTACCTGCGCTCGCTCGTGGACCTGACGGGGGTGCGCCGCCTGAAGGTCGTGGTGGACGCGGGCAACGGCATGGCGGGCAAGACCACCCCGGCCGTCCTCGGCGACGCCGAGCTGGCCGCCCTGCCGCTGGAGATCGAGCCGCTCTACTTCGAGCTGGACGGCACCTTCCCGAACCACCCGGCCAACCCGCTGGAGCAGGAGAACCTGCGGGACCTGCAGGCCGCCGTCGTGGAGCACGGCGCGGACATCGGCCTGGCCTTCGACGGCGACGCCGACCGCTGCTTCGTGATCGACGAGCAGGGCGCCCCGGTCTCCCCCTCCGCGATCACCGCCCTGGTGGCCCGCCGCGAGATCGCCCGCGCGAAGGCCGACGGCGAGCAGACCCCCGTGGTCATCCACAACCTGATCACCTCCCGCGCCGTCCCCGAGCTCGTGGCGGCCGACGGGGGCCGGGCCGTGGAGACCCGCGTGGGCCACTCCTTCATCAAGGCGGTCATGGCCGCCGAGTCCGCCGTGTTCGGCGGCGAACACTCCGCGCACTACTACTTCCGCGACTTCTTCAACGCGGACACCGGCATGCTGGCGGCCATGCACGTGCTGGCGGCCCTGGGCGGCCAGGAGCAGCCGCTGTCCGAGCTGGCCGAGGAGTACGAGCCGTACGTGGCCTCCGGAGAGATCAACTCGCAGGTCGAGGACAAGGACGCCGCCGTGGCCGCGGTGGTGGCGCAGTTCGCCCCCGCCGTGGGCGAGGGCGTCGGCGAGGGCCAGGCCGTGCACGAGGACTTCGCCGGGGTGGCCACCACGGTGACCCGCATGGACGGCACCACGGTCGCCGCCCAGGACGGCACGTGGTGGTTCAACCTGCGCCCGTCCAACACGGAGCCGTTCCTGCGCTACAACGGCGAGGCCCGCACGGCCGGCACCATGGAGGCGCTCCGCGACGCCGTGCTGGCGATCGTCCGCGCGGAGCGCTGACCGCGGCGGCTCATCCGGCCTGGGCGAGGGCGAGCGGCAGCACCCCCTGCGCGCCGGCCTCGCGCAGCACCCGCGCGGCCTCGGCGAGCGACCACCGCGAGTCGACGAGGTCGTCGACGAGCAGCACGGGGCCGTGCCGGCCGGCGTCCGGGGCGGTGCGCAGCATCTGCGCCATCGCCTCGGGGACGGCGAACCGGCCGTACACGGACCCGAGCCGGTAGGCGCTGTTGCCGCCCGGCCCGGCCGTGGGGCCGCCGCGCGCGTGCTCGAGCGAACCGAGGAACGGCAGCCGGCCGATCCGGGCGATCCCCTCGGCGAACGACCCCACCAGCTGCGGGCGGGTGCGCGAGGGCATCGCGACGACGGCGATCGGCCGCGTCCGCCACCCCCAGCCGGCCAGGACGTCGACGGCGCCCCGCAGGACCTCCTCCGGCACCGGGGCGTCCTCCCGGTCCAGCAGGTCCCGCAGGACGGTGCCCCACCCGAGGTCCGTCAGGCGGGCGAGCGCGCGGCCCTCCTCGGCCTGCGACTCGGACGCGATGCGCCCCTTGACGGGCACGCCCAGCCGGTCCATGCCCGAGGGCCACATGCGACGGGGCTCGATCGGCACACCGGTGCGGCGCAGGGCGGCCTCCGCGCGCTCACGCGCCGCCCCGTCCGATCCCGTCGGGTACCAGGGGCCGGCGCAGACGTCGCAGCGGCCGCACGGCGCGGCGGTGGGGTCGTCCAGGGTGCGGGCCAGGAACTCCATGCGGCACCGGTCCGTGGTCTGGTAGTCGAGCATGAGCCGCTCCTCGGCCCGGCGGGCCTCGGCCACGCGGGCGTACCGCTCGGCGTCGTACGTCCACTCCCGCCCGGTGGCGCGCCAGCCGCCGCCCACCCGCTCGACCGCCCCGTCCACGGCGAGGACCTTGAGCAGCAGCTCCAGGGAGGTGCGCTTGATCCGCACGGCCGGCTCGAGCGCCGCCACGGAGAGGGCCCCGCCGTGGTCCGCGAGCGCCCCCAGCACGGCGCGCGCCTGCTCCTCGTCCGGCATGGAGGCGGTGGCGAAGTACTCCCAGATGCGACGGTCCTCGGGCCCGGGCAGCAGGAGCACGTCCGCGTGGTCCGTCCCGCGGCCGGCGCGGCCGACCTGCTGGTAGTACGCCACGGGGGAGCCCGGCGCACCGAGGTGCACCACGAACGTCAGGTCCGGCTTGTCGAAGCCCATGCCGAGCGCCGAGGTAGCCACGACGGCCTTCACCCGGTTGGCCTTGAGGTCCTCCTCGATCTCGGCGCGACGCTCCGGGTCCGTGCGGCCCGTGTAGGCGACCACCTCGTGCCCCGCCTCGCGCAGGGCGCGCGCCGTGTCCTCGGCGGCGGAGACGGTGAGGGCGTAGACGATCCCGGAGCCCGGCAGGTCCCCGAGGTGGTCGAGGAGCCAGGCCAGGCGCGCGGCCGGGCTGGGCATGCGCAGCACGCCCAGGCGCAGCGAGGCGCGGGCCAGGGGGCCGCGGAGCACGAACACGTCCTGCTCGGAGGCGACGCCGAGCTGCTCCACCACGTCCGCCACCACACGGGCGTTGGCCGTGGCGGTGGTGGCCAGCACGGGCACCGCGCGCGGCCCCTCGGCGGGCAGCAGCCCGATCAGGTCCCGGATGCGGCGGTAGTCCGGCCGGAAGTCGTGCCCCCAGTCGGAGATGCAGTGGGCCTCGTCCACCACGAGCAGGCCCATGCGCGCCACGAGGTCCGGCAGCTGCTCGTCCCGGAACCGGGGGTTCGTGAGTCGCTCGGGCGAGATCAGGAGCACGTCCACCTCGTCCGCTGCGAGCCGTGCCCGGACCTCGTCCCACTCCGTGGCGTTCGCCGAGCTCACGGACACCGCCCGCACGCCCGCCCGGGCGGCGGCTGCGACCTGGTCCCGCATGAGCGCGAGCAGCGGGGAGACGATCAGCGTGGGCCCCGCGCCGCGGGCGCGCAGCAGGAGGGAGGCCACGAAGTACACGGCGGACTTGCCCCAGCCGGTGCGCTGCACCACCAGGGCCCGGCGGCGGTGGGCCACGAGCGCCTCGATCGCCTCGAACTGCCCGTCCTTGAACCGCGCGTCCGGCCGGTCCACGAGCCGACGCAGCACAGCCAGGGCCTCCTCGTGCAGCGCGGCGTCCCCGCCCGGCGTGGAGGTCTCGGGGAGGCGGGGGCCGGCGTCGGGGTGCGAGGTGGCGTCCATGGCGTCAGTATGCCAACCGGCCCGGACACCGCAGGCGCGGAGGCGCCGTGCACCGGTGGGATGATGGCGGGATGAAGCTGAGCGCCTACACCGACGTCTGCCTGCGTGTGCTGATGACGCTCGCGGCCGCCGAGGGGGAACGGCTCACCAGCCAGCAGATCGCGGACCGGATCCAGGTGCCCTACAACCACGTGATCAAGGCGGTCGCCGAGCTGCGTCGCCGCGGGACCATCGAGGTGCTGCGCGGTCGGCACGGCGGGGCCATGATCGCCGCGGCCGGTCTGGACCAGCGTGTGGGCGAGCTCGTGCGCTCGCTGAGCAGCCGCGACGAGGTGATCGACTGCGCCGGGCGCGACTCCGGGGTGGCGTGCCCCTACGCCGGCGACTGCCGCCTGCGCGGCGCCCTGCACCGCGCACGCGAGGCCTTCCTCGCCGAGCTCGACACCGTGCGGATCCGGGATCTGGTGAGCGCCGGGCCTGTCGGCGGGCCCGTGCTGCTGGGCCTGCCGGAGATCCCCGTGGCGCACTGAGGGAACGGCCCGGGGGCGAGTTCCCGACGGCGACGGCCGGGTGTAATCTGGCAAAGGCAGCGCAAGATTCGCCACCGAGGAGACGGAGACTCCCGTGCTGTCCGAGAAGTCCCACCCCGTCATCGAGGCCACCGCCGCCGTCGTCGCCGAGCACATGCCGGAGATCACGCCCCTGTTCTACGCCCACATGTTCGAGGCCCACCCCGAGCTCCTCGACGGCGTCTTCTCCCGCGCCAACCAGCGCAACGGCGAGCAGGCCCAGGCCCTCGCCGGATCCATCGTGAAGTTCGCGGTGCACCTGCTCGAGAACCCGGGCACCCTGCCCGAGGCCGTCCTGTTCCGCATCGCCCACAAGCACACCGCCCTCGGCATCGTGGAGGAGCAGTACCCGCTCGTCTACGAGAACCTCTTCTGGGCCATCGGCGAGGTCCTCGGCGACGCCGTCACCCCCGAGGTGGCCGACGCCTGGACCGAGGTCTACTGGCTCATGGCCGACGCCCTCATCAAGATCGAGAAGGGCCTCTACGCCCAGCAGGCCAACGACAGGATGTGGACGGACTGGAAGGTCGTCGCGAAGGAGCCCACCGGCAACGCGGCCGTCACCTTCCGCTTCGAGCCGGCCGACGACACCCCGCAAACCCGCGGCAAGGCCGGCGGCTACGTGTCCGTACGACTGAAGGTCGAGGACGGCCTGCGCCAGTGCCGCCAGTACTCCCTCTCCGAGAAGGCCGGGTCCGCCACCGAGCGCGTCATCACCGTGAAGCTGGACGAGGGCGGCGAGGTCTCGCCCGTGCTCATCCAGAACGTGGAGGTCGGCGACGTCATCGAGCTGTCCAACCCCTACGGCGACATCACCCTCGAGGACGAGGACTCCACCGCTCCCCTGGTCCTGGCGACCGCCGGCATCGGCATCACCCCGGCCGCGGCGATCCTGGACGCCCTCGCCCGGCAGGGCTCGGACCGCCAGGTCCTCCTCTTCCACGGCGACGCGTCCTGGGAGGCCGTGGCCCTGCGGGAACAGGTGGCGGAGTCCCTGGCGGCGCTGCCGCACGGCGACGCCCGCCTCTTCCTCGGGGTGCGACCCGAACAGGACCCCGAGGGCGTCACGACCGTCGAGGGTGTGATGCACTTCGACGACGTCGAACTGCCCCGCGACGGGCACTACATCCTGTGCGGCCCGCTCGCGTTCATGCAGTCCACCCGCTCGAAGCTGATCGACGCCGGCGTGCCCGCGAGGTCCATCCGCTACGAGATCTTCGGCCCGGACCTCTGGCTCGCCGCCTGATCCGGCCCTGGAACGCGGAACGGCCCGCACCCCTCACGGGGTGCGGGCCGTTCCGCGTGCGGCGGGGCTCAGGCCTGGGCGAACCGGGCCTTCTGCGCCTCGAAGCGGTCGCGGATGGCCTGGGGCAGGGACTCGCCGAACCGGCCGAGCCACTGCTCGATCTGCTCGTTCTCCTCGGCCCACTCCGCGGCGTCGACCTTGAGGGCGTCCTCGAGGTCCTCGGCCGACACCTCGATGCCGGACAGGTCGAGCGAGCCCGCGGCCGGCACGAGGCCGATCGGGGTCTCCTCGGCCTCGGCCTTGCCCTCGAGGCGCTCCACGATCCACTTCAGGACGCGGGAGTTCTCGCCGAAGCCGGGCCAGGCGAAGCCGCCGTCGCGGTTGCGGCGGAACCAGTTGACCAGGTAGATGCGCGGCAGCTTCTCCGGGTCGGCCTTGCCGGACTCCCTGACCCAGTGGGCCAGGTAGTCGCCGGCGTCGTAGCCGAGGAACGGCAGCATGGCCATCGGGTCGCGGCGCACGACGCCCACGGCGCCGGCGGCGGCCGCGGTGGTCTCCGAGGAGAGGGTGGCGCCCTTGAGGATGCCGTCCTCCCAGTCGAAGGCCTCGGTCACCAGCGGCACGGTGGTCTTGCGGCGGCCGCCGAACAGGATGGCGTCCAGCTTCACGCCCCGCGGGTCGCGGTACTCGTCGGCCAGCATGTCCGTCTGCTCGATGGGCGTGCAGAACCGGGAGTTCGGGTGGGCGGCCGGGGTGCCGGACTCGGGCGTCCAGTCGTTGCCGCGCCAGTCGGTGAGGTGCTCGGGGACCTCGTCCGTCATGCCCTCCCACCACACGCCGCCGTCGTCGGTGAGGGCGACGTTGGTGAAGATGGAGTTGCCCTTGGAGATCGCGCGCATGGCGTTCGGGTTGGTGGACCACCCGGTGCCGGGGGCGACGCCGAAGTAGCCGGTCTCCGGGTTGATCACGCGGAACTCGCCGTCCTTGCCGGCGCGGATCCAGGTGATGTCGTCGCCCAGGGTCTCGGCCTTCCAGCCCTCGATCGTGGGGTCGATGAGGGCGAGGTTGGTCTTCCCGCAGGCCGACGGGAAGGCGCCGGTGATGTGGTAGGACCGGCCCTCGGGGTTGGTCAGCTTGAGGATCAGCATGTGCTCGGCGAGCCAGGCCTCGTCCCGGGCCATCACGGAGGCGATGCGCAGCGCGTAGCACTTCTTGCCGAGCAGGGCGTTGCCGCCGTAGCCGGAGCCGAAGGACCAGATGGAGCGCTCCTCGGGGAAGTGCACGATCCACTTGGTCTCGTTGCACGGCCACGGCACGTCCTCCTGGCCCGGCTCCAGCGGGGCGCCCACGGAGTGCACGGCCGGCACGTAGAAGGCCTGCTCGCGGGACATCTTGTCCAGCACGTCCTGGCCGATGCGGGCCATGATGCGCATCGACAGGACCACGTAGGCGGAGTCGGTGATCTCCACGCCGTACTTCGGGTCCTCGGCGTCGAGGTGGCCCATCACGAACGGGATCACGTACATGGTGCGGCCGCGCATGGCGCCGGTGAACGCGTCGTCGAGGATGCCGTGCATCTTCGCCGGGTCCATCCAGTTGTTGGTGAAGCCGGCGTCCTCCTCCTTCTCGGAGCAGATGAAGGTGCGGTCCTCCACGCGGGCGACGTCGGCGGGATCGGAGAACGCGGCGAAGGAGTGGGGGAACTTGTCCTCGGCCAGGCGGGTCAGGGTGCCCGCCGCCACGAGCTCGTCCGCGAGGCGGTCGCGCTCCTCCTCGGAGCCGTCGACCCACTGAACGGAGTCCGGCTGCGTCAGCTCTGCGATCTGGGCGACCCACTCGCGCAGCTGGGCGTAGTCCGTGGGCGCGTCCGCCAGGGCGCGATCCGCGAACGAGGTGGTGGCGTTGTCAGCCATGGTCGAGAGTCCTCCCATTGGGGTCCGGGGCCGTTCCGTCCCGTCCACTCCGATGCGTGCACCGCCGAAGCGCGCACCACATCGTTGTGGCCGCACGGTCCTGCCATGCTACCCGAGCGCGGCTATCATGACCGCGCCTCCGCCACACCCCCGCCGCAGACCGCCGATTTGCACTTCGTCAGCGAGGTCCTGTAGTGTTCTACGAGTTCGAGCCACTCCGGCGGATCGGATGATGCGCCCATAGCTCAGCTGGATAGAGCGTCTGTCTACGGAACAGAAGGTCAGGGGTTCGAATCCCTTTGGGCGCACGATCGGAAGGCCCCGCTCCTGCAGGAGCGGGGCCTTCGTCATGTCGGCGCGCTCCTCCGCCATGCGCCCTGCCGCGGAGGTCAGCGCCCCGGCACCACGAAGTGCGTCAGGGCGGCGTCGCGGCCGTCGAGCTCGGCCCACGGCTTCTCCACCCGGAACACCTGCATCCCGAGCGTCGGGTAGTGCTCGCTCATGCGCAGCGCCGCGTCCTGGTCCGAGTCCAGGCTCATCAGCCGCATGCCCAGCTCCTGCACCCACGGCATGTGGCCCACCACCAGCAGCCGTCGCGTGGCCTCCTCCGTCTCGTTGACGACGGCCAGGGCCCGCGCCGCGTCGGCGCCGTACAGCCGCGGGTCCAGGTAGGGCGTGGGTGCCAGCTCGCCCAGGCGCTCGCACACCCACACGCACGTCTGACGGGTGCGCAGCGCATCGGAGCACACGACGGCGTCCGGGACCAGGTCGTGCTCGCGGAGCCAGTCGCCGGCGGCGGGCGCCTGGGCGTGGCCCCGCTCGGCGAGCGGGCGGGCGTGGTCGTCGGCCGCGTCGGGCCAGCCGGCCTTGGCGTGCCGGAGGACGATCAGGGTCTTCGCGTCGGCGGTGCTCATGCGGCCAGGCTACGGCGACGGCCCCCGCTCGGGTGAGCGGGGGCCGTCGTCGGACACGGGCGGGCGCGGGTCAGATGCTGTACTCCGGTGCCGCCCACACGACCACCTCGGGGTGGCGGTAGAAGCGGTAGCCCTGGCCGCGCACGGTGCGCACGGTGTTCGCGAGACGCCCGAGCTTGGCGCGCAGTCGGCGGATGTGCACGTCGATGGTGCGTTCGTTGGGCACCTCGTCGGCGTTGCGCCACAGGGCGTCGAGCAACTCCTCGCGGCCGACGGTGCGCTCGCCGTTCTCCACGAGGTAGTTCAGGAGCTCGAACTCCTTGAAGGTGAGGTTCAGCGACTCGCCGTCCAGCTGCACCTCGCGCCGGGAGAGGTCGATCAGCACACCGGGCTGGCGCGTGGACACGGGGGCCGGCGCCTGTGCCAGGTCGGGACGGGTGCTGCCCTGCACGGTCGGATCGCCGAGCACCTGGCGCACGACCTCGAGGTCGCGGCCCTCCGCGCCGGCGGGGGCCAGGGCGACGGCGGCGTGCGACTCCGCGCCGGGGACGAGGGACTCCACGTAGTGGCGCAGCTCGTTGGCCAGCCGCGTGAGGGAGGTGCCGGCGGCCGAGGCGGCCAGCTCGTCCATGCCCACGTAGATGACGAACCCACGCGCCTCGTTCTCCCGGGCCACCGCCTGGGGGCCCGGAATGCCGTTCGGCGCCAGGACCGGCGTCGGCGCCGTCTGGGAGTCGGGGGCGTCGGTGCCACCGGCCAGGCGCAGGCCTGCACGGGCCTGGCCTCGGCGGGACATGCCGTCGGCCCGGCGCTGCGCATTGCGGACGGAGATGTGCACGTATCCGGCGGACTGACCCATGGCCACCACTCCTCTTTCGGCTCATGGCCCCTCCACCGCTCGGTCGGTGCGGCGGACGAGGCGTCACATGACAAGAATGTGACGTCACCGAGGGGACTGGCAAGTAACGTTCGCGGTTTTGTCTCACTATTTGAGAGAACGAGTCCTGAATGTGCTCAACATCACTATTCGCGGATCGGAATAGCGTTGCGCGGCCGCTCGGCTCGCCCGCATAACTCTTTCATTGTTCGACAGGGCAGGGTGTGCCACAGGATGAGTGAGTATGCGGAATATTTATGCAGGCGACTTCCAGGTTTGCCATGTGACGCCGTGATGACGGGTCACAGCGGGCCTCGACGTCCACTAGATGGACGACACATTCGCGGCTCCGCTTGACGTCCCCGCCGGAGACGCTCCCACGAGACGGCCACGGCCCCCGCCGGGTGGGGGCGGGGGCCGTGGCCGTCTCGTGGCGGACGCGGAGGTCCGTTCAGGTCATTCCGCCAGACCGTAGAGGCGGTCGCCGGCGTCGCCGAGGCCGGGGACGATGTAGGACCGCTCGTCCAGGCGCTCGTCGACGGCGGCCAGGTACAGGTCCACCTCGACGTCGCCCAGCGACGCCTCCAACCGCTCGATGCCCTCGGGCGCTCCGAGCAGGCAGAGGCACGTGACCCGCGCCGCGCCGCGCTGGTAGAGGAAGCGGATGGCCTCGATCAGCGTGCCGCCCGTGGCCAGCATGGGGTCCAGGACGAACACGTGACGCCCGGACAGGTCGGCCGGCAGCCGCTCCGCGTAGGTGACGATGTCCAGCGTCTCCTCATTGCGGGCCATGCCGAGGAACCCGACCTCGGCGGACGGCGCCATCTTGGTCATCCCCTCCAGCATCCCGAGCCCCGCGCGCAGGATCGGCACGACCAACGGACGCGGGCGGGCCAGCCGGAAGCCGGTGGTCTCGGTCACCGGGGTCTCGATCCGCACCTCCTCCATGGCCACGTCGCGCGTCGCCTCATAGGCGAGCAGCATCACGAGCTCCTCCGTGAGCTGCCGGAAGATCATGGACGGGGTCTTCTTGTCCCGCAGGACGCTGAGCTTGTGGGCCACGAGCGGGTGGTCGACGATGTGGACGCGCATGGCGCCCACGGTACCGCCCACGCGCGCCCCTCCGCCCGTCCCCGCGCCCGCGGGGGCGCCGACACCGCCGCTAGGCTGGCCGCGTGTCCGCCCCCGTCCCCTCCCCCGCGCCCACGGCCGAGCAGGAGCACGCGTGGATGGGCCTGGCACTCCGGGCCGCCCGCGCGGCCGGAGCGGCCGGCGACGTGCCGATCGGCGCCGCGCTCGTGGCCGGCGACGGGACCGTCCTGGCCGTCGTCGGGAACGAGCGCGAACAGCACCACGACCCCACCGCCCACGCCGAGGTCCTCGCGCTGCGCCGCGGGGCGGAGCTGCGGGCCGCCTCCGGGGCAGGCGACGGCTGGCGCCTGACGGACTGCACCCTCGTGGTGACCCTCGAACCCTGCCCCATGTGCGCCGGCGCGCTGCTGCTGGCCCGCATCCCGCGCGTCGTGTTCGGGGCGTGGGACCCGAAGGCGGGCGCGTGCGGCTCGGTGCTGGATGTGGTCCGCGACCCCCGCTTCAACCACCGGGTGCAGGTCCGCGCCGGCGTCCGCGCCGAGGAGAGCGCGGCGCTGCTGCGGGGGTTCTTCGCGGCACAGCGCGACTGAACGCGCCCGTGCCCGACGACGGCGGGCGACCGGTTTGGGCGCGCCGCCACGGCTCGGGTAGGGTGTCCTGGTCTGGTGACGTGTCCGAGCGGCCGAAGGTGCAGCACTCGAAATGCTGTGTACGGTAACCCCGTACCGTGGGTTCAAATCCCACCGTCACCGCCAGATGTGCAGCCCGGGAGCCTCGTGCTCCCGGGCTTTCGCCATGCCGGGGCAGGTCCGGCCGCCGCCTCAGCGCGGCAGGACGGCGTCCAGGAACGAGGCCACCGCGGACCACGAGATGGTGGCGTGCACGGCGCTGGCCGGCACACCGCTGCGGAGCACCTCCGCGCTGCGGGTCTTCGCGGTCATCATGCCCAGGTCGTGGCCGCCCTCGGCCACCGAGTAGAACGCCGTGCGCAGCCCGGCGGCCTCGGCGGCCCGGTACAGCTCGAGGCTCTGCCCCCACGGCACCGTGACGTCCTTGCGCCCGTGGACGACCAGCAGGGGCGGCGAGTCCGGGCGCAGGTGCGCGATCGGGGAGGCCAGCCGGGTCAGGCCGCCCGAGGCCAGGACCGGCACCCCCAGCATGTCCGACTTGGTGCTGCGGTCGTCGAGGTGGCAGTGCTTCAGCCGGTTCGCGCGGTTGTAGTCCGCGCACGCGCCCGGGAGCATCTGGCGGTTCATCGTCAGGAAGTCCGTGGGGCCGAAGAAGTCCACGATCGCCTGGACGCGGTCCTCCTCCGGGATCGCGTGGCCGCCGTCGGGCACCTCCCGGCCGGGCGGCGTCACCTGCTCCCGGTCCAGGTCCTGTCCGCCCGTGAGGCCGGCCATGAGGGCGTTCCAACCGCCCGACGACGAGCCGGCCACGGCCACCCGCCCCGCGTCCAGCTGCAGGCCCGGGGCGTTGCGCCGCACCCAGCGGACCGCCGCCGTCGCGTCCTCCACCTGGGCGGGGAACGTGCCCTGCTTGGAGCTGCGCACCGAGAACGCGGCGACGGCGTAGCCGTGCGGGACCAGGCCGCGGGCGACGTCGACACCGTCGCTGTAGCCGCGATCGCTGCGCCAGCCGGAGCCCGCGTTCCACACGAGGACCGGGAACGGGCCCTGGCCCGGCGGCCGGTACACGTCGATGCGTCCGGCGCGCCCGGGCAGGGCCGCGTACGTATGGCCGGTGGAGCTGCGCATGCCGTACAGGGCCGTCGCGTTGGCGCCCAGCGGCCCGGCGGGCGCGCCGGCCAGGTCGGTGACGACGGCCACCCCGCCCACCGCGAGGGCGCCGACCCCGAGGCCGAGCGCGGCGCGGCGGGACACCCGCGGGGACCGTGCGGTCGACGTCATGGGCCCCCTTCCGGTGCGGAGCCAGGCACCCCGCCCCGGCGAGCGTAACCGAGCGGCGGGGGCCGACCCCCGTACCGTGTCCGCGGCCGGTGCGATCATGGGGCCATGTCTGTTCGGGTGCTGGCCATCGGCAAGAAGCATGAGGCGTGGGTCGTCGACGGGATCGACCGCTACGAGCGGCGTCTCAAGAGGCCCTACGACCTCTCGTGGCGTCTGCTGCCGCACTCCGCGCGGCAGGAGGAGGCGGCGCGCACGGAGGAGTCGGACCGGATCCTGGGCGCGGTCGGCGCGGACGAGCACCTGATCCTGCTGGACGAGCGGGGGACGGCGTTCGACTCGCCGGGCCTGGCGCGGCACCTGCAGGGCCGGTTCGACGTCGGTGCCCCGGTGACGATGGTGATCGGAGGCGCGTACGGGGTGGACGCCCGGGTCCACGCCCGCGCGGACCGCGTCTGGTCCCTGTCCCCGCTCGTCTTCCCGCACCAGCTCGTGCGGCTGATCCTGGCGGAGCAGGTCTACCGCGCCCAGGAGATCTCCGCCGGCCGACCGTACCACCACGCATGAGCGGGCCCGCGGAGACCGCAGCGGGCACGGCCACGCCCGCGGCCGACGTCGTCCTGGGCCGGTTCACCGAGCCCACGCGCGCCTGGTTCACGGGCGCGTTCGAGGCCCCGACGCCGGCCCAGCTCGGCGCGTGGGACGCGATCTCCTCCGGGCGGCACGCACTGGTGATCGCGCCGACCGGCTCAGGCAAGACCCTCTCCTCCTTCCTCTGGGCGCTCGACTCGTTCGTGCGCGAGCCCGCCGCCGAGGGGACGGCGGCCACCCGCGTCCTCTACGTCTCGCCGCTGAAGGCGCTCGGCGTGGACGTGGAGCGGAACCTGCGGGCCCCGCTGGTGGGCATCACACAGACCGCCGCACACCAGGGCAGGCCCGTGCCGCGCGTGCGGGTGGGTGTGCGCTCCGGGGACACCCCGGCGGCCGAGCGGCGGCGCCTGCAGCAGGATCCGCCGGACATCCTCATCACCACGCCCGAGTCGCTGTACCTCATGCTCACCTCGCAGGCCCGCGCGGCGCTGGCCGGGGTCCGCACGGTGATCGTGGACGAGGTGCACGCCGTGGCCGGGACCAAGCGCGGCGCCCACCTGGCCGTCTCCCTCGAGCGCCTGGACGCCCTGCTGGACACGCCGGTGCAGCGGATCGGCCTGTCCGCCACGGTCGAGCCGGCCGCCGAGGTGGCCCGGTTCCTCGGCGGCACGCAGCCGGTGACGGTGGTGCGGCCCGCCTCGGCCAAGCGCTGGGACCTGACGGTCACGGTGCCGGTGCCGGACCTGACGGACCTCTCCTCCCCCGCCGCAGCCCACGACCTGGGGCCCGGCTCCTCGACGGGCGGGCTCGGCGACGAGGGCGCGGTGACGGGCGGGTCCATCTGGCCGCACGTCGAGGAGCGGATCGTGGACCTGGTGGCCGAGCGGCGTTCCACGCTCGTGTTCGCCAACTCCCGGCGCCTGGCCGAGCGCCTCACCGGTCGGCTCAACGAGATCTGGGAGGCCCGCGCCGAGGCGGCCGCCGCGGCCGAGCACCCGGACGCCGTCCCCGGCTTCCGCACACCGGACCCGACCGGCTTCCACGGACCCGCCCAGGTGGCCGGGCAGACCGGCACCGGATCGGGCACCGTCTCCGACTTCGCCCGCGCCCACCACGGCTCCGTGTCCAAGGAGCAGCGCGCCATCGTGGAGGACGCCCTGAAGACCGGCCAGATCCGCTGCGTCGTGGCCACGAGCTCGCTCGAGCTGGGCATCGACATGGGCGCGGTGGACCAGGTGATCCAGGTCGAGTCGCCGCCCTCGGTGGCCTCCGGTCTGCAGCGCGTGGGCCGCGCCGGCCACCAGGTGGGTGAGGTCTCCCGCGGCGTGTTCTTCCCCAAGCACCGGGGCGACCTCGTGGACACCGCCGTCGTGGCCGAGCGCATGACGGCCGGGCGCATCGAGTCGCTGCGGATCCCCGCCAACCCGCTGGACATCCTCGCCCAGCACACCGTGGCCGCCGTCGCCGTCGCGGACCTGGACGCGCAGGAGTGGTTCGACCTCGTGCGCCGGTCCGCGCCGTTCGCCACGCTGCCGTTCTCCGCCTACGAGTCCGTGCTCGACCTGCTGGCCGGCCGCTACCCCTCGGACGAGTTCGCCGAGCTGCGCCCGCGCATCCTGTGGGACCGGGAGAACGGCACGCTCGCCGCCCGCCCCGGCGCCCAGCGCCTCGCGGTCACCTCGGGCGGCACCATCCCGGACCGCGGCCTGTTCGGGGTGTTCCTGGCCTCCGACGGCGGCGCGGACGGCACCCCCGGCGGCGCGGCGGCCGGGGACACGGCCGAGTCGGCGGGCACCGCGTCCGCGGGCTCGGCCCGCTCCGGCGGGCGCCGGGTCGGCGAGCTCGACGAGGAGATGGTCTACGAGTCCCGCGTGGGGGACGTCATCCTGCTGGGCGCCACGAGCTGGCGCATCGTGGACATCACCGCGGACCGCGTCCTGGTGCTGCCCGCCTACGGGCAGCCCGGCAAGCTCCCGTTCTGGCGCGGCGACGCCGCGGGCCGGCCGGCGGAGCTGGGCGACGCCGTCGGGCGCTTCCGCCGCGAGCTGGACGCGGACCCCGAGGCCGGCCGCGCCCGCCTGGCCGCCGCGGGCCTGGACCCGTGGGCGCAGGACAACCTCCTGGCCTACCTGAAGGACCAGCGCGAGGCCACCGGGGTGCTGCCCACCGAGCAGACGCTCGTGGTGGAGCGGTTCACGGACGAGCTCGGCGACTGGCGCGTCGTGCTGCACTCCCCCTACGGCATGGCGGTGCACGCCCCGTGGGCGCTCGCGGTGGGGGCGCGGCTGGCACAGCGGTACGGGCTGGAGACCGGCTCGGGAGCGGCGATGGCCGCCGACGACGGGATCGTGCTGCGCATCCCGCTGATGGACGCGGAGCCGCCGGGCGCGGAGCTGTTCGAGTTCACCGCCGAGGAGCTGGAGGAGATCGTCACGGCGGAGGTCGGCGGGTCCGCGCTGTTCGCCGCCCGGTTCCGGGAGAACGCGGCACGCTCCCTGCTGCTGCCGCGCCGTGATCCCGGGCGACGGACCCCCCTGTGGCAGCAGCGGCAGCGGTCCGCGCAGCTCCTGGACGTGGCACGGAAGCACCCGCGGTTCCCCGTGATCCTGGAGACCGTGCGCGAGGTGCTCCAGGACGTCTACGACCTCCCTGCGCTCAAGGAGCTCGCGGGGCGGGTGGCCTCGCGGGCCGTCCGGCTCGTGGAGGTCACGACGACGGCGCCCTCGCCGTTCAGCCAGTCCATCCTGTTCGGCTACATCGCCCAGTTCATCTACGAGGGCGACTCCCCGCTGGCCGAGCGCCGCGCCGCCGCGCTCTCCCTCGACCCGGCACTGCTGTCCGAGCTGCTGGGCACGGAGGAGCTGCGCGAGCTGCTCGACGCCGAGGTCATCGCGGAGGTCGAGGCCCAGCTGCAGCGGCTCGCACCCGACCGGCGCGCCCGCGGGGTCGAGGGCGTGGCGGACCTGCTGCGCCTGCTGGGCCCGCTGTCCGCGGCGGAGGCCGCGCGGCGCACCCGGGCCGAGGGGGAGGGGGAGGCGGAGGAGGCCGCGGACGAGGACGCCGTCGCCGGGATGCTGGCGGAGCTCGAGCGCGCCGGCCGCGCGTTCCGCCTGCGCCAGGACGGGGTCGAGCGGTTCGCCGCCGTCGAGGACGCCGCCCGCCTGCGGGACGCGCTCGGCACGCCGATCCCGCACGGGGTGCCCACCGCGTTCCTCGACCCGGTCGACGACCCGCTCGGGGACCTCGTGGGCCGCTACGCCCGCACCCACGGCCCCTTCACCGCCGCCGAGGCGGGGGCCGCGCTGGGGCTGGGGGGCGCCGTCGTGCTGTCGGTGCTGCAGCGCCTGGCCACCGAGCGCCGCGTGAGCACGGGCGCGTTCCGGCCGGAGGGCACCCCCGGAGCCACCGGCCTGGACGCCGAGTGGTGTGATGCCGAGGTGCTGCGGCGGATCCGCATGCGCTCCCTCGCCGCGCTGCGCGCCGAGGTCGAGCCGGTGGACCAGGCCGCGTACGCCCGGTTCCTCGCCGACTGGCAGCACCTGCGGCCGCGGGCGGGGCGCGACGGGGCCTGGCGGCCGCCGGCCACGCTCGAGGGCGTGGACGGGGTGGCCACCGTCCTGGACCAGCTGGCCGGCACGCCCCTGCCCGCGAGCGCGTGGGAGTCCCTCGTGCTGCCCGCCCGCGTGCGGGACTACGCCCCCGCCCTGCTCGACGAACTGCTGGCCACGGGCGAGTACGTGTGGTCCGGCGTCGGGGAGGCCACCGGCAACGACGGCTGGGTGGCCCTGCACCCCGCCGACGCCGTAGACCTCACGCTGCGCCTGCCCGAGCCCGCCGAGGAGACGCGGGCCGACGCCGCCCTGCGCGCGGCCGTGCTCGAGGTGCTCGCCGGCGGCGGGGCCTGGTTCTTCCCCCAGCTCGTGGAGCGGGTGCGGGCGGCGCAGGCGGCGGGCGACGACGGCGGCACGGGGGCTGGGCTGTCTGGCTGGGGGCGGGGCGGGCGGCCCCGACCCGCACCGCGACCCGGCCGACCTGGCCCGCGGCCCCGCGGTGCTGGCCGCGCTGTGGGGCCTGGTGTGGGACGGCCGGGTCGGCAACGACACGTTCGCCCCCGTCCGCGGCCTGCTCTCGCTCGGCAAGACCGCGCACCGCACCGGCCGGCAGAGCCCGCGGGCCCGCACCGCGCGGACGGGCGGGGCCGCGGGGGCGGCGGCCGGGCGCGGGCTCGGCGGGCGGCTGGCCGGGGTGCGCGGGCGTGGCCGGTACGCGGGGCTCACCTCGCCCGAGGACGGCGCCCGGGGCTCGGCCGGCCTCACGGCGGGGACCGTCGGGCTCTCGGCCGCCGAGCAGGCCCGCTCGGCCGGCCGCTGGTCCCTGCTGCCGGCCGCCGAGCAGGACCCCACGATCCGCGCCCACGCCACCGCCGAGCTGCTGCTGGACCGGTACGGCGTGATCACGCGCGGCTCCGTGGTGGCCGAGGAGGTGCCCGGCGGATTCGCGGGGCAGTACCGGCTGCTCACCCGGATGGAGGACGCGGGACAGGTGCGCCGCGGCCACTTCGTCGACGGGCTGGGCGGCGCGCAGTTCTCCACCGGCGCCGTCGTGGATCGGCTGCGCGGGTTCCAGCGGGACGAGGAGGACGCCGCCGTCGACGCCGCCCCGCTCGCCCTCGCCCTGGCCGCGACGGATCCGGCGAACCCCTACGGCGCCGCGCTGGACTGGCCGTCCGTGCCGGCTGGGCCGGACGGCGTCGTGCCCACGGGCCACCGCCCGGGCCGGAAGGCGGGCGCCGTCGTCGTGCTGATCTCGGGGCGGCTGGCCCTCTACATGGAGCGCGGCGGGCGCACACTGCTCGCGTTCACGGAGGAGCCGGGCGAGCTGCGGGCCGCGGCGGAGGCGCTCGTGTGGGCATTGCGCACCGGCCGGACCGAGCGGCTGAGCCTGGAGAAGGTCAACGGCGGGCCCGTCCTCGGCACGCCGCTGGCCGCGGCGCTGCTGGCCGCGGGGTTCTACTCGAGCCCGTCGGGCATCCGGTTCCGGAACTGAGAGCTCGACGCCGTCCGTCCGTCCGTCCGTCCGTCCGCAACGCGGGTTGAGTTGTCGCGGGTCCCGCCGTCGAACACCCGCGACAACTCAACCCGCGTTGCCCGGGGTGGCCCTGTCGCGGCGACGGGTCCCGGGGGTAGGTTCGGCCCATGAGCATCGACGCCGCCCCGCCCGAGGACGTGGGCACCGCCCCCACGGGC
>NZ_JABFAX010000010.1:53668-54787 GCF_017168395.1 Micrococcus sp. KRD128
CCCGAGGCCCTCGAGGACTCCCTGCCGCACCCCTCGGACCCCTCCGTCACCCCGTTCCTCATGTTCGAGGGTGACGCCGGTGCGGCCATGGACGCCTACCTCACCGCGTTCGTGGAGCACCTGCCGGTCACCGAGGTCCGCCGCGACCTCTTCGACGACTCCTCCCCGCGCGGCGCCGCATGGGCGGGCAAGGTCCTGCACGGCGAGCTCGAGATCGCCGGCCAGCGGCTGCGGTTCTTCGACTCCTTCACCCCGCACGGGTTCACGTTCACCCCGGCCATCAGCCTGTTCGTCGAGCTGCCGGACGCCACCGCGGTGGACGCGATCCACGACGCGCTCCTCGCCGGCGGTGGCCAGGACTACATGCCGCCCGACGACTACGGCTTCTCGCGCCGCTTCGCGTGGGTCGGGGACCGCTTCGGCGTGACCTGGCAGCTCAACGCGGCCTGAGCCGGTGACGGCCCGTGCCTGAAGGCGACTCCCTCGTCCGCGTCGCGCACCGGCTCCGCCCCGTGCTCGAGGACCGGGTCCTGACGCACGCGGATCTGCGCGTGCCCCGCCACGCCACCGCGGACCTGACCGGCTGGAGGGTGGCCGAGGTCCTGCCGCGCGCCAAGTACCTGCTGATGCGACTGACCCCGCCCGCGGCCCGCCCCGGGGCCCGGCCGCTCACGCTGATCTCGCACCTGAAGATGGAGGGGCGCTGGCTCGTCTCGGCCGTCGACGCGCGGTGGGGCGCCCCCGCCTGGCAGGTGCGGGCGGTGCTGGAGACGGCGGAGCACCGCGTGCTCGGCGCCCAGCTGGGCCTGCTGACCCTCGTGCCCACCACTGACGAGGCCACCGTCCTCGGCCACCTCGGCCCCGACCTGCTGGACCCGGCCTGGGACACGCCCGACGACGGCGCCGCGCTGCTCGCCGAGGGCGTGCGGCGACTCACGGCCCGGCCCGAGCGGCCGGTCGGCCTGGCCCTGCTCGACCAGCGGCTCGTCTCCGGGATCGGCAACATCTACCGCTGCGAGACCCTCCTGCTGGCCGGCATCGACCCGCACCGGCCGATCGGCGAGGTCGACGACGTCGCCGGACTCGTGCTGCTCGCCCGGGACCTGCTGCGTGCCAACG
>NZ_JABFAX010000011.1:0-3666 GCF_017168395.1 Micrococcus sp. KRD128
TGCCCGAGGAGGTGCTGACCGATCCGCGGGTCACCGAGACCGTCTGCCTGCCCATGCAGCCGGCCCGTCGGTCCCTGAACCTGGCGAACGCCGTCTCCATCGCCGTGTACGAGGCCTGGCGCCAGCACGACTTCGCCGGGTCCGCTGCCCGCCCCGATTCCCTAGACTGAGGCCACCATGCAGACTCCTGACGCGTCCGAGCCCCACGCCGACCGCCCCGATGACGCCGGCCAGCCCGCCCTGGACACCCTCCTGCGCCGCAGCGCCGAGGGTGACCGGGCCGCGTTCTCCGCGTTCTACGACGCCACGGTCCCGTGGGTGCACGGCCTGGCCGAAGCGATGTTCGGCCCCGGCGACGACGCCGCCGCGGCCACGGTCCGCACCTACCTGACGGCATGGGAGGAGGCCTCCGAGGCCGGGCTCGACCTGAGCGAGCGTGACGACGCGACCCACCGCGAGCGCCAGGTGTTCACGTGGCTCGAGGTCCTCGCCCACCGCGTGATGACCTCGCTGCGCCGCGCCGGCGGCTCCGCGGCGGAACGTGGGCGTCGTCCCGGCCCGGCCGGGCCCGCGCCGTTGCCCGAGGACCTCGTCGACCGCGTGGCCCCGGACGCCTACGAGGCCGTGCGACTGGCGTGGCTGGGCGGCTGCACCGACCGGGAGGTCGCCGATCGGCTGGGTCTGCCGGCCGACCAGGCCCGCACCCTCCTGCGTGACGGCGTGCGGCAGGTCGTGGCGGCCCGCCGCGACCTCACGCAGGACGCCGCCCGGCCGTCCGCGCCGGCCCCGGCGACCGGCCCGGCACTCGGCGCGGACGTGCGCGAGGACGTGGACGCCGGCCGCGCACTCGAGCTGGCCGACCTCTCGGCCGTGCACGCCCTCGACACGGCCGGGCACACCGCGGCCTTCTCCGCCGTGCAGCGGCGGGGCGGCGAGCTGGCCCTGTGGCGCTCCCGGGTGGACGGTGCGCGCCAGGCGGTGGCCTGGGCGTTCCGGTCCGTGACGGCCGAGCCGCCGTCGGCCCTGCTCGACGAGGTCCTGCGTCGCCTGCCCGCCCAGGACGTGGGCATGGACCTGATCGGCGACGAGTCCGCCCCCGCCGGCCCGCCGCGGGACCGCCTGCGCTGGCTCAAGGTGACCGCCCTCCTGCTGCTCGCGGCCCTCGTGCTCGGCGTCGGCGGGTGGACGGTGTGGAGTCAGTTCACGCGGCCGGGCATCGTGCACCGCATCGACCAGTCGAAGGACCTGTTCACGACCTCGGAGTACCCGGCCCAGGACGGCGGCACGGTCCAGGCGTTCCTGTCCCGGGAGCAGAACAGCGGCTACCTGACGATCAGCGGGATGCCCCAGCTGCCGGAGGGTCAGTCCTACCAGCTGTGGCTCTACCCCTCGGACGGCACGGCCCCGGCCTCGCTCGGCACGTTCGACGCCAACGGCTTCGGCGAGCCCGTCACCTTCCGGGGGCTGGACCGCTTCGCGGCGATGGGCATCTCCGTGGAGCCCAGCTCGGGCTCGGAGGTGCCGACGTCGGAGCCCGTCGTCGGCGTGGACCTCGACCCCACCGCGCAGACCGGCCCGCGCTACGGCGGGCGGCCGAGCACCAACTGAGATCCCCCGCAGGGGGGGCGGTTCAGAACCCGGCGATGGTGCCCGGGCCGTTGACCGTGACCAGGTGGAACGCCTCGGCGTGACCCGGCGCGGCGGCCGGGCCGGCGGCGCGCCGGTGATGTTCGGCCATCTGGGCGAGCACGTGCCGCCGCATCGCGTCGACGTCCGGGTGCTGGGAGAGGTGGGCGTCGAGGGCGCGCAGCTTCTGCTCCGCCAGGCCCGTGACGTCCACGACCGTGTTCCGGCGCGCGGCGGGGGCGGCGTACAGCAGCAGGTTCCGGACCTTGAACGCCTCGAGCCCCTCCGCCGCGAGCTCCGGGTACGCGTACGGGTTCTCGGCCGCCGGGTACGCGGCGCGCACCACGGCCTCGCCGCAGGCGAGGTGGTCCGGGTGGGCGGCCTGCATCCGCTCCCAGTCCCGCTCCGGGTGGGTGCTGAGCACCACGTCCGGGCGGACGCGGCGCATCAGCGCCACGAGCTTGCGGCGCACGCCGTGGTCCGGCTCGAGGTGTCCGTCGCGCTCGCCGAGGAAGTGGACCTCGGCGGCACCGACGACGGCGGCGGCCGCGCGCTGTTCGGCGTGCCGGCGGGCGGTCATCGCCTCCGGGCCCTCCGAGTCGAAGCCGCCGGCGTCCCCGTCCGTCACGATGCACAGCTCGATGTGCAGCCCGGCCGCGCGGAAGCCGGCCAGGGTGGCGGCGGCCCCGAAGTCGAGGTCGTCCGGGTGGGCGCCGACGGCCAGGACCCGGCGCCAGCCGTGGTGGGCCGCGAGCGCGGCGGGGGTGGTGAGCGTGGTGGTCACGAGCGGGTGTCCTCCGTGAACGTCACCTCGGTCGTCTGCTCCGCGCCGTCGCGGAGGTAGGTGACGTCCACCGAGTCTCCCACGCGGTGCTCGCGGACGACGGCGGTGAGGGACTCGGAGTCGATCACCGCGCGGTCGCCGACGGCGGTGATCACGTCGCCCTCCTTCAGCCCGGCCGCGTCGGCCGCCGACTCTCCCACGACCTGCTGGACGCGGGCGCCGTCGCTGAACACGGTCCGGGCGTTCTCGCTGCCGCCCTGCACCTCGGCGGGCTCCGGGGTGACGCTCACGCCGAGCATGGCATGCGTGGCCTTGCCGTGGTCGATCAGGTCCTGTGCGACCCGCTGGGCGTAGTCCACGGGGATGGCGAAGCCGACCCCGATGTTGCCCGCCTCGCTCGGGTCCTGGCCGGCCGAGGCGATCGCGACGTTCACGCCCACCAGGCGACCCTCGGCGTCGACGAGCGCGCCTCCGGAGTTGCCGGGGTTGATGGCCGCGTCGGTCTGCAGCACGTTGATGTACACCTCGCCCCGGGTGCCCTGCGGGGTGCCCGGCAGCTGGAAACGGTACTGCTCGGCGCCGGAGGACGAGCCGGAGCTCTCGCCCTGCGGCTCGGGCGCCTCGGAGGACGCCACCGCGATGGTCCGGTCCAGGGTGGAGATGATCCCGTCGGTCACGGTGTTCGGCAGGCCCAGGGGGGCGCCGATGGCGACGGCCTCGTCCCCGACCTTCAAATCCCCGGACCGGCCGATCTGGATGGGGGTGAGGTCCGGGGCGTCGATCTTGATGACGGCCAGGTCGGACAGCGGGTCGGTGCCCACGACGGTGGCAGCGTAGACCTCCCCGTCCGAGGTGCGCACCGTCAGCTCGGCGTCGTTGGCCTGGCCGCCGAGGGTGACCACGTGGGTGTTCGTGAGGATGTGCCCCTCCGTGTCCAGGATCGACCCGGAACCGGAACCGGAGGCGGAGCTCGACGTCGCGGAGATGGTTACCACGGAGGGCAGCGCGGTCCTCGCGGCGTTCCCGACGGCGGTGTCCGCCACGGGCTGTCCCCCGGCCTCGGCCGAGGTGTCCGTCGCCTGCGAGGAGGAGGAGCTCGCGGCCTCGGAGGCGGCCTCGCCGCCGTCCTCCGCGACCGCGCAACCGGAGAGCCCCACCATGAGCACGGCTGCGGCGAGCAGGCCCGCCCCGGCACGGGCGCGGGACTGGGGCCGGGGACGCGCGACGGTGCGGGCCGTCGGCACGGGGGGCTGGGT
>NZ_JABFAX010000012.1:0-53154 GCF_017168395.1 Micrococcus sp. KRD128
GCTCTCCACCCCGCAGAATCCCGCTGTTCTCGGCGGTCTCCCAGCCCGGCCCGTAGTATCGGGACGGACAACTGTGGAAAGGGGCCCCGTCGTGGGACTTCTGGACAACCTCGAACGCGGCCTGGAGCGGGCCGTGCGCTCGGCCTTCTCGGCCGGCGGTCCGCGGGCGGTCAAGCCGGTGGAGATCGCCTCGGCCCTGCGACAGGCGATGGACGACGAGTCGTTCGCGCTGTCCGAGGGCCACACGGTCGCGCCCAACAGCTACGTGGTCCATTTCTCCCCCGCCGACTTCGAGCGCGCCCGCTCGTGGGGGTCCACCCTCGCCAGCGAGCTGTGCGACGAGGTCATCCGCCACGCCGACTCCCAGGGCTATGCGCTGCCCGGCACGGTCCGGGTCGCCTTCCACCCGGACGCGGACGTGCGCGCCGGGGACCTGCGCGTGGTCACCCGCCTGGACGACGGCTCGCTCACCGCCCCGGCCCCCCACGACGACGGCGCCTCGCCCGCCACCGCCCACGGCCCGGGAGCCACCGCCGCGGCGCCGGACACGCCGACCAGCCGACCGTCGTGATGGGCCGCCCCGTGACCGAGCCCGCCGGCCCGGCCCTCGAGCTGGACGGCCGCATGCTCCCCCTGGACGGGGACGACCTGATCCTCGGCCGCTCGGCCGAGCGTGCCGACCTCGTGATCCCGGACTCCTCGGTGTCCCGCGAGCACCTGCGCCTGCTCACCGTCGGCTCCACGGTCACGCTCCTGGACCTGGGCAGCCGCAACGGCGTGCTCGTCAACGGCCGCCGCGTGGACGGCTCCGTCACCCTGCGCGACGGGGACGTGGTGACCGTCGGCCAGACCGAGCTGCTGTTCTTCGGCGGGACGGGGGGCCGCGCATGAGCGAGCTCGCCGTCGCCGTGCTCCGCATGGGCCTGCTGCTGGCCCTGTGGGTGCTGATCATCTCCATCGTCATGGCGCAGGGCCGCGACCTCGTGGTCGGCCGGCGCAACAAGACACGCCTCCAGCAGGCCCAGCGCGACGCCGGCCTGGTCACCGCCGTGCCCGCGGCCGGGGTCGCCGGGGCGGGCTCGTCCGCGGTCGACCGCCCCGCGCCCGCGTCGACGCCGTCCCCCGCCGCATCCGCGCCGACGACGCCCGCCCCGCGGCTGTCCCGGACCCTGCGGGTGGTCGAGGGCCCGAAGGCCGGACAGGCCATCGCCCTGGAGGGCCGTCCCCTGCTGATGGGCCGCGCCCAGGACGCCGACCTGGTGCTCGTGGACGACTACGCCTCCGGCCGCCACGCCCGGCTGTTCCCGCAGGGCACCCGGTGGTTCCTCGAGGACCTCGGCTCCACGAACGGCACCTACGTGAACGGCGCCCCCGTCACCCGCGCGCTGCCCGTGGGCCCCGGCACGGCCATCCGCATCGGCAAGACCGTCATGGAGCTCGAGGCCTGACCCATGACCCTCGTCCTCCGCTACGCCGCCCGCTCCGACGTCGGCCGCGTCCGTGCCAAGAACGACGACTCCGCCTACGTGGGCCGTCATCTGGCCGTGCTCGCGGACGGCATGGGCGGGCACGTGGGCGGCGACGTGGCGAGCGCGTCCACGGTGCTGGACCTGGCCCCGCTGGATGCGGTGGGCTACGAGGACCCGGCCACGGTGCTGCCGGACGAGATCCAGAACGCCAACCTGATCCTCAACGAGCTGGTGCACGCCAACCCCAAGCTCGCCGGCATGGGCACCACGTGCACCGCCGGCCTGCTCGCGGGGACCACGCTGTACATGGCGCACATCGGCGACTCCCGGGCCTACCGGCTCGCGGACGGCGAGTTCTCCCAGGTCACCACGGACCACACGTTCGTGCAGAAGCTCGTGGACGAGGGGCGTCTCGAGGCCGGGGAGGCCCCGTTCCACCCGAACAAGAACGTGCTCATGCGCGTGCTCGGCGACGTGGACGCCTCCCCCGAGCTGGACGTGTTCGAGGTGCCCGTCGCCCCCGGAGAGCGCTGGCTGTTCTGCTCGGACGGCCTCACGGACGTGGTCTCCCCCGAGAAGATCCACGAGGTGCTGCGGGACTCGGAGGCTCTCAACCAGGCCGTCGACACCCTCGTGGAGTTGACCCTCAAGGGCGGCGCCCCGGACAACGTCACCGTGGTGGCGTTCGAGATCGCGGAGGGCACGGCGGAGGAGCTGGCCCCCGTCCCGGACGTCCACCTGTCCGAGCAGGCCCTCGCCGCGGCCCACCCGCCCGAGGTCGGCCCGGTCTCAGGCCTGCTGCTGCGCGAGGACCTGGACGCACGGCCCCACCTGCTCGTCGGCGCGGCCTCCAACGCCGTGAGGACCGATCGCATCCCCGTGGTCACCCGCAGCTCCACGCGCCGCCGTGCCGCCGCCCTGCTCGGCGAGACGCCCGTGCCGGAGAACCGTCCCCGGCGCACCGCGGCCGTCCTGACGGACGGGCCGGATCCCGACGTCGCCCCGCGCCCGGACGCGTCCGCCGCGCCGAGCGGCACCGCGGCCGCCGCCGGCTCCTCCGCCGCCACACCGGCCGCCACCGCTGCCGACCACCCGTCCGACGAGGCCGCCGAGGCCTCGACGACGGCCGCCACCCCGGCCCCGGCGACCGCCGGGCCCGCCGGCGGCCCCGAGGCCAGGGCCGCGCGCCGGCGGCGTGGGAAAGACGACCGCCCGGTGCAGTACCGCCGCGGCTGGTTCATCCCCGTGTTCACCACGCTGCTCGCCCTCACCCTCGCGGCCGTGGCCGTGTGGGGCTACCTGTGGACCCAGACGCAGTACTACGTGGGGACCAACGACGGCCGCATCGCCGTGTTCAAGGGCGTCTCCCAGCGGCTGGGCCCGCTCGAGCTGTCCCACGTGGACCGGCAGACCGACCTCCCGGTGGACGCGCTGCCCGCGTACGCACGCGACCGCGTGAACGCCGGCATGGCCGCCCGGGACGTGGACCACGCGGAGCAGATCGTCGCCGAGCTGCGCGACTCGCTGCACCCGAACGCCCCCGCCCCCGCCGGTGAGCCCTCCGAACGGGCCCAGCCGAGCGCGACGCCGTCGTCGTCCTCCGCCCGCCCCTCGGACGCGTCCGGCTCCGCCGCGCCGACGAGCCCGGCGTCGTCCCCGAGCGCGACGGGAGGTGAGGCCCCGTGACCGAGGTGATCTCCCCCGCACGCCCGCGCCGGAACATCGAACTGGTCCTGCTGCTGGCCGCCCTAGCCATCGCCCTGGGGGCGGACCTGCTGGGCATGATCGGCACGGACGCCCCGCTGGACTCCACCGCCTGGGCGCCGCTGGGCGTCTTCGGCGCCGCCACCCTCGTGCTGCACGTGGTCCTGCGGCTGCGCGCCCCCTACGCGGACCCGTTCATGCTGCCGATCACCGCCCTGCTCAACGGGCTGGGCCTGGCCATGATCCACCGGCTGAGCCAGGACGCCGCGATGGCCAACCCCACCTCGCAGCTCGTGTGGTCCGTCCTGGCCGTCCTGGTGGCCTCCGCCCTGGTGTTCCTGGTGCGCGACCACCGGGTGCTGCGGCGCTGGCCTTACCTGTTCCTCGCCGCGTCCGGCGTGCTGCTGCTCCTGCCGCTCGTGCCCGGGCTGGGCCTGAGCATGTACGGGGCGCGGATCTGGATCGACGTCGGATTCGGCACCTTCCAGCCCGGCGAGATCGCCAAGATCACGCTGGCCATCTTCTTCGCCGGCTACCTCTCCGCGAACCGCGACCTGATCCTGCTGGCCGGCCGCCGCGTCGGCCCGGTGACCTTCCCCCGCGCCCGGGACCTCGGCCCGTTGCTGGCCGGCTGGCTCCTGGCGCTCGGCGTGCTCGTGTTCCAGCGCGACCTGGGCTCAGCCCTGCTGTTCTTCGGCATGTTCATGGCGATGCTCTACATCGCCACGTCCCGCGCCTCCTGGATCCTCCTCGGCCTGGGCCTGATCGCCTTCGGCGCGGCGCTGGCGTTCCTGTTCATGCCGCACGTGACCGCCCGGTTCGAGATCTGGCTGAGGGCCTTCGACCCCGAGATCTACCATCGCGACTTCGGCGGCTCCTACCAGGTGGTCCAGGGCCTGTTCGCGATGGCCTCGGGCGGGCTGATGGGCACCGGCCTGGGCGCGGGCAACCCCACCCAGGTGCCGCTGTCCTTCTCGGACATGATCCTCACGGCCATCGGCGAGGAGCTCGGCTTCGTGGGCCTGGCCGCCGTGCTCGTCCTGTACCTCCTGCTCGTCACCCGCATGATGCGCGCCGCCCTCGGCGTGCGCGACGCGTTCGGCAAGGTGCTCGCCTCCGGCCTGGCCTTCACCATGGCGTGGCAGGTGTTCGTGGTGATGGGCGGCGTGACCCTCGTGTTGCCGCTCACCGGCCTCACGACGCCGTTCCTCGCCGCCGGCGGCTCCTCGCTGCTGGCCAACTGGATCATCGTGGGGCTCGTGCTGCGCATCTCGAACGCCGCCCGCCGTCCCGTGGTCGTGGACGGGATGGTCAACGCGTCCGGGCCCGGCGCCGGCCACCTCGACCCCGGCACGGCGCTCCCGGCGGCCGCTGTGACCCCGGAAGGAGGTGAGGAGCGGTGAACGAGGCGATCCGACGCACGTGGACCGTCATGGCGGCCATGATCCTGGTGCTCGCGCTGGCTGCGTCCGTCATCCAGGTGCTGGCCGCGGACCAGCTCAAGACGCACGCCCTGAACTCGCGGCAGATGTTCCTGGAGTTCGGCGCCCCGCGCGGGCCGATCCTCGTGGACGGCGAGCCGATCGCCGAGTCCGTCCCCTCCGACGACGCGTACCACTACCAGCGCGTCTACCACGAGCCCGAGCTGTACGCCCCGCTCACGGGCTTCTACTCGCTCACCTACGGCACCGACGGGCTGGAGGCGGCCATGAACGAGCAGCTCTCCGGCACCCCCACGTCCCAGTTCGTGGACCGCGCCATGGAGATCATCACGGGCGCCACGCCCGAGGGCGACCAGGTGGAGCTGACGATCGACCCCGAGCTGCAGCGTCTGGCGTACGACGCGCTCCCGGACGGCGTGCGCGCCTCCGCCGTGGTCACGGACCCGACGACGGGCGAGATCCTGGCCATGGCGTCGAAGCCGGGCTTCGACTCCAACGCGCTCTCCTCGCACAGCCCGGCCGAGGCGCAGTCGGCCATGGCCGCGATCGACCAGATCCCCGGCGCCAGCGCGTACCTCAACCGCGCCGCGGAGCAGCTCGTGTCCCCCGGCTCCACGTTCAAGCTGATCGACGCGGTGGCCATGCTCGAGTCCGGTGACTACACCCCGGACGGCACGGTGGACATCCCCGCCGCGTGGATGCTGCCCGGCACGACCACGGAGTTGCCCAACTACGACGGCTCACCGTGCAACACCGTGGGGCGTCAGACCCTCACGTGGGCGCTGGCGCAGTCCTGCAACACGCCGTTCGCCATGGCCGCCGTCGAGCTGGGCCAGGACCGCATCCGGGAGGTCGCCGAGCGGTTCGGCTTCAACGACTCCTTCGACTACCCGCTGCCCGCGACCGCCTCCGTGTTCCCCTCCGACCTGGACGACGCCGCGCTGGCGCAGTCCTCGATCGGCCAGCGGGACGTGCAGGCCACCGCGCTGCAGATGGCCATGGTGGCCGCCGGCATCGCGAACGACGGCGTGGTCATGGAGCCGCAGCTGATCGAGGCGGTCCGCCGTTCGGACCTCACCACGGTGCAGGAGTTCAGCCCCCGTGAACGCGGCCGGGCCACGACCCCCGAGGTGGCCGGGCAGGTCGAGGACATGATGGTCTCGGCGGTGGAGGACGGCATCCTGGGATCCGTGCAGTCGGACACGGTGCGGATCGCGGCGAAGTCGGGCACGGCCGAGGTCGGAGACACGGGCAACGTGCACTCCTGGATCACCGGCTTCGACGCGAGCGAGAACCCCCGGGCGGCCGTGACGATCGTGGTGGAGGACGAGCCGCCGGGGGTTGGACATCAGACAATCGTCAGTGGCATGAAGGCAATCATGGAAGCGGTGGTCACGGAATGAGGCCGACATCGGGCATCACCCTCGGCGGCAGGTACCAGCTGACCGATCGCATCGCGATCGGCGGCATGGGCGAGGTGTGGAAGGCGCGGGACAAGGTCCTGGGCCGGATCACCGCCGTGAAGATCCTCAAGGAGGAGTACACGGGTGACCCCAACTTCCTGCGCCGCTTCCGGGCGGAGGCCCAGCACACGGCGCTGCTGAACCACCCCGGCGTCGCCAACGTCTACGACTACGGCGAGGAGAAGGGCTCCGCCTACCTCGTCATGGAGCTCGTGCCGGGCCAGCCGCTGTCCTCCATCCTCGAGAAGGAGAAGGTGCTCTCCCCCGAGCGGACCCTGCGGATCATCGCGCAGACGGCGGCCGCGCTCTCGGCGGCCCACGCCCAGGGGCTCGTGCACCGCGACGTCAAGCCCGGCAACCTCATGATCACGCCCACCGGCCGGGTGAAGGTGACGGACTTCGGCATCGCGCGCCTGGCGGACCAGGTCCCCCTCACGGCCACCGGCCAGGTGATGGGCACCGCCCAGTACCTCGCGCCCGAGCAGGCCACGGGGCAGCAGGCCACCGGCTCCTCCGATCTCTACTCGCTGGGCATCATCGGCTACGAGGCCCTCGCCGGGCATCGCCCGTTCACGGGCGAGTCCCAGATCGCGATCGCCCTCGCCCAGGTCAACGACACCCCGCCGCCCCTGCCGGACACCGTCCCGGCCCCGGTGCGCGCCCTGATCATGTGCATGCTCTCGAAGGACCCCCGGGAGCGGCCCTCGGACGCGGCCGCGCTCTCGGACGCCGCCGACGCGCTGCGGCGCAAGGACACCCGCGGCGCCGTGGAGGCCGTGCCCGCCCTGGCCGCCTTCCTCGAGGAGCAGGGCGTGGCCGACCCCTCGGGCGCCGAGACCGCTCCCCTGGACTACGACGGCATGCGCACCACCCATCCGCGCGCCGAGGGCACCCGGGCGGACGGCTCCCCCGCCACCGCGGCGCTGCCGGTGACCGCGGCCCAGCCCCGCACCGACGACGCCGCCGGCGGCACCGGCGCCGCCGGTGCGGCGGCCGTGGGCGCGGCCGGTGCGTTCGGCGCCGCCGCGAACGCGCACACGCGTGACCACGAGATCGCCGCCGTGCACGACCAGCAGACCCGCCCGGGCGACGTCGTGGACCCGGGCCCGCCCGCCGGGGGCGGCTCCGCACCCGCCCGCCGGCGACGCGCCAACCCCTGGCCGCTGTGGGCGCTGCTCGGGCTCGTGGTGTTCGCCCTGCTGGGGGCGCTGCTGTGGCCGCTGCTCACGGGTGACCGCGGCGTCGGGGGTTCGGCGCCGGCGACCTCGCAAGAGGAGTCGTCCGTGAACGTGGACCCGGAGGCGTACAAGGGTCGCCCCGTGAGCGAGGTGCGAACCGAGCTCGAGGGCCTCGGCCTGGCGGTGCGCGAGGAGGACCGCGACGCGCAGAGCCCGCAGGGCACCGTCGAGGAGATCAACCCCGTGGGGGCGCTGCGGCGCGGTGAGACCGTCACGCTGGCCGTCTCCACCGGGGAGGGCGTCATCCCGGAGGGCCTCGTGGGCCAGCCCGTGGAGAGCGCGATCCAGACGCTGCGCGACCGCGGCTTCACCGTGGACCGGGTGGACGACCCGTCCGCCGACGGCGCCGGCGGCGAGGTGGTGCGCGTGGTGCCCGGCGAGGGTGAGCGTCACCGCTACGACACGCACGTGCAGCTGATCGTGGCCACCGGCGGGTCCGACGCCGCGCCGACCCGCGAGGCGTCCCAGCCCGCCTCGGAGCCGGAGCCCCGCGCGTCGGAGGAGCCGAGCAGCGAGCCGAGCCCGTCGGCCTCGGACGAGCCCAGCCCGTCCCCCACCGCCGAATCCCCGACGGCCACCACCGACCCGGAGCCCACGCAGGAGCCGACCGAGGAGCCGACGACGCCCACGGGGGATCCGACGACGGAGTCCTCCGGGGAGTCCACGGCGCCGACGGATCAGCCCACCACCGACCCGTCCGCCGACGCGCGTGGTGCGGAGGCCCCGTCCGCCGACGCGCGTGGCGCGGAGGCCTCCTCCGCCGATGCGCGTGGCGCGGAGGCCTCCTCCGCCGACGCCACGCCCTCCGCCTGAGCGGCGGGCGGGACGACCACGCGGACGTGTCTGTGGACGAGCAGAGGACCCTGAACGGGCGGTACCGGATCGGTGAGCTGATCGGGCGCGGCGGCATGGCGGACGTCTTCCGTGGGGAGGACCTGCGGCTGCACCGCCCGGTGGCGGTGAAGCTGATGCGCCGGGATCTGGCGCGCGATCCGCACTTCCAGGCGCGCTTCCGCAAGGAGGCGCGCTCGGCGGCCTCCTTGAACCACCCCTCGATCGTCTCCGTGTACGACACGGGCGAGGTCTCCCTCGAGGACGGCCTCCATCCGGTGGACTGCCCGTTCCTGGTGATGGAGCTCGTCTCCGGCCGGACGCTGCGGGAGATCCTGCACGCCGAGGGCGCCGTGGGCCCGGAACGTGCCGTGGCCTGGACCCGGGGTGTGCTGGAAGCGCTCGAGCACGCGCACGAGGAGGGCATCGTCCACCGCGACGTGAAGCCCGCGAACGTCATGGTCACGGACACGGGCACCGTGAAGGTGATGGACTTCGGGATCGCCCACGCGCTGGCCGACACCTCCGCCACCACGTCGCAGACCCAGGCCGTGGTGGGCACCGCCCTGTACCTGGCCCCGGAGCAGGCGACGGGCCGCACCGTGGACGGCCGCGCCGACCTCTACGCGGCCGGCTGCCTGCTGTTCGAGCTGCTCACGGGCCGGCCCCCCTTCACGGGCGACACGCCGCTGGCCGTGGCCTACCAGCACGTGCGCGAGGAGCCGCCGGCGCCCTCCGACGTCGACCCCGACCTGCCGCCCGCGTTCGACCCCGTGGTGTTGCGCGCCCTGCGCAAGGATCCACAGGACCGGTTCCCCACCGGCGCCGCGTTCCTCACGGCCCTCGAGGAGGCCGCCGCGGATCCGCACGCCGCCCCCGGCCGTCACACCCCGCCGCTCGATGCCGCCCATCCCGCCCTCGTCGGCGCGGGCGGCGCGGGCGGCGCGGTGCCGCGCGCCACGCCCGCGGGGCACGGGGCCGACGACGCCGACGTGCCGACGGCCACGGCCCCGCTGACCCGGCCGACGCCCTCCGTCCCGGCCGAGCCGGACGTCGCACAGCCCCAGGCGGCGAACCACGCCGTCGCGGGTGCGGGACTGCCCGGCGCCGCCTCCGCCGCGCAGCTGGCCGCCGCCGCCGCCATGGACGGCCCCCGCCCGGTGACCGGCGGCCAGCCGGTGACGCCCGGTGCGGCCGCGACGCCCCGGCCCGAACCGCCGCCCCGAGACACGCCGGCGCCGGCGACGGCCGCACCCCGTCGCGTCCGCCGTCGCGTCCGCCGGCGCACGCTCCTGGCGGCCGGCGTGGTCCTGGTCGCGCTGGCCCTGGTCCTGGCGCCGTGGCTCGCGGCGGCCCTGCGCACCACCGTGGAGGTGCCCGCGGTGGTGGGGCTGCAGCAGGACGAGGCGGTCGCGGCGCTCGAGGACGCGGGCCTGGTGGCCGTCGTCTCGTCCGCGTACACGGCCGACGCCCCGGACGGGACCGTCACCCAGAGCGACCCGCAGACGGGCACGGAGGTGCCCCGCGGTGCCGAGGTGCGGATCCGGGTGTCACGCGGCAAGGAGGGCATCGCGCTGCCCGACTCCCTGCACGGGCTGTCCGAGGACGCGGCCCGCCGCGAGCTGGAACGCCTGGGCCTGCGCGTCTCCTCCGTGCAGTACCAGGACGACGGCCGACTCGAGCGCGGGCTGCTCGCCCGCACCGACCCCGCGATGGGCACCCACGTGCCGCCCGGCTCCTCCGTGGTGCTGCACCTGTCCAGCGGCATGGTCGACGTGCCGGACGTGGTGGGGATGAGCGCTCCGGACGCGCGGCGTCAGCTGGCGCTGAGCGCCCCCGAGCTGCGCGTGCGGATCCAGGACGAGGACGGCGCGACCACCGACACCGGGACGGTCGTGGCCCAGGATCCGCCCGCCGGCGTCCGCGTGGACAACCGTTCCTCCCTGACCCTGACGACGTCCTCGTGGATCGCGCCCACGGCCGAGCCCTCCGAGCCGGCGCCGCCGTCCAGCGAGGCGCCCGAGCCCACGCCGTCGGCGTCCGCGTCACCGAGCCCCCCGCCGTCGGAGAGCCCCGAGCCCTCCGCGAGCGCGGAGCCCTCGCCGTCCGTCTCGGCCACGCCCAGCCCCGAGCCGACGACGACCGCGACGCCGTCGCCGACGCAGAGCCCGTCGCCGCCGTCGGCGGCCCCGTCGACCTCGCCGGAGCCGACCGAGCAGTCGCCGAGCACCTCGCCCACCGCGACGCCGGTGGACCCGCTGCCGACGCTGACGCCGGACCCCGAGCCCTCGATCGACCCGCCGCCGTCCACCTGAGCGGACGGGGCGCCGTCGGACCCGCGAACCGGGCCCCGGGACCGGTCAGTCCTGGCGGACGAGGGGCGAGAGCCGGCCACCGCGCTCGGCGGCCCCGGAGAGCCCCACGGACTCGAGCCAGTTGCCGAGCATCCGGTAGCCGCCCTCGGTGAGCACGGACTCGGGGTGGAACTGCACGCCCCACAGGGGCGCGGTGCGGTGGGCCAGCCCCATCACGACGCCGTCCTCGGTCTCGGCGGTGATCTCCAGGACCGCCTCGTCCACGGTGGGCCGCACGGCGGCGAGCGAGTGGTAGCGGGTGGCGGTGAACGGCGAGGGGACGCCCTCGAACATGGGGTGCTCGCCGTGGCGGACCAGGGACGTCTTGCCGTGCATGAGGGACTCCGCGTGCGTCACGGTGGCGCCGAACGCCTCCGCGATGGCCTGGTGCCCCAGGCACACCCCGAAGAGCGGACGGCCGCCGTCGGCGGCGGAGCGGATGAGGTCGAGGGAGACACCGGCGTCGGCGGGCGCGCCCGGCCCGGGCGAGATGAGCACCGCCGTGTGCTCGGCCGCGAGCTCGAGGGCGCGGGCGGGGGTGACCTCGTCGTTGCGGATCACGGTGGTGCGGGCCCCGAGCTGCTCGAGGTAGCCCACCAGGGTGTAGACGAAGCTGTCGTAGTTGTCGACGACGAGGACGGAGACCTCGGGGCTCTGCACGGGGGCGCTCTTTCCTCCCCGCCGCGGGGGAGCGGGGTGCATAGACTGGCCGGGCATGTCGCTGACCCCGGTCCTGGGCAGGTCAGCAGGATACCGTCCCCGCCCCGGTCTCCGCCGGTGGGGGCGCCCACCACCCCCCACCCGAGGAGAAGACCCGTGGCAGCACCCGCCGGCAAGCGCAAGGACTCGGCCCGTCGGAAGCGCGAGGAGCTCGAGGCCGCCCGCCGCAGCCGCTCCGCCGTGCGAACGGACCTCGGGGACGTGGGCCCGGGTCCGAAGCCCCTCTCCCCCGGGTACAAGGCCGTGATGTTCGGCCTGCTGATCCTCGGCCTGCTCTGGATCATCGTCTACTACCTGACCCAGGGTCTCTTCCCGATCGTGCAGATCGGCGGCTGGAACATCCTCGTGGGCTTCGGCCTCGCGCTCGTCGGGTTCCTGATGATGTCCCGCTGGAGCGAATGACACGCGTGTAGTTCTCCACAGCGGTGGACAACCCTGTGGATGAGGGATCCGCACGATCCGGCCCGGAGACGAGTTGTCCCCGGAGTTGTCCACAGGTGTGGACACCCCTGTGGGAAGAAGTGCACACCCGCCTGTGGAGAACTCCGGGGACGGCGGCCTAGCCGAGCAGGCCGGCCACCGTGACCCGTGCGGCGCCGAGCACCGTGAGCGCCGCCAGCGCCGCCGCCACGACCACGAGGCCGGCCACCTGGGCGCCCACGGACGGCACGCGCGCGCGGCCGGGGCTCAGCCCGCCGGCCAGGGAGAACACGACGGCGACGACGGCGCCCGTCAGCAGCCCGCCCACGTGCACCTGCCAGGCCACCCCGGGCAGCAGGAACGAGAACACGAGGTTCAGGCCGATCAGCACGGCGATCGAGCGCACCTGCCCGCCCCGCACCCGGGTGAGCAGGAACAGGGCCGCGAACATGCCGTACACGGCGCCGGACGCCCCGACGACGGGCTGCAGCGGGTCCGAGACCCACAGCGCGAACACCGCACCGCCTACGGCGGAGAGCACGTAGAGGGCGAGGAACCGCCACCAGCCCAGCGCGGGCTCGAGCACGCGCCCGATCACCCACAGCGCGAGCATGTTCAGCAGCAGGTGTGTGGGGCCGGAGACGTCGTGCACGAGCGCGTAGGAGGCCATCCGCCACGGCTCCATGCCGTACGGGGACGTGTAGAGCCCGGCGTACCAGAGCGCCTCGGTCACGCCGGACGCCTGATCCCGGGTCATCCACTGCGCCGCGTAGACCACCGTCGTGACCGCCAGCAGGATCCAGGTGACGGGCGAGGCGGCGAAGCCCGTCCGCCGTCGGGCCGGGACCGACGCGGCGGCGCCGGCGGGGGCCGCCGTCGGAGCGGGGCCGGCCACGACGCCGGACGCACAGTCCACGCAGACCGGTCCGGCCGCGGAGCCGGGACGCTGGCAGTCGAGACACGCGGGGCGCCGGCAGACGGCGCAGCGCACATACGCCGCACGGCCCGGGTGCCGCGGGCACACCGGGGGTGTGCCGTCCGCGGAGTCCGGGCCGTGCGGGTCAGAGGGGGTGGTGCTCACCGAGGGGCTGCTCAGGCCTCGTCGATGTCGATGGACTCGATGACGACGTCCTCGAGCGGGCGGTCACGGGGATCGGTGGCGACGGCGTTGAGCTCGTCCACGACCTTCTGGGAGGCCTCGTCCTTCACCTCGCCGAAGATGGTGTGCTTGCCGTTGAGCCAGCCGGTGGGCACGGAGGTGATGAAGAACTGCGAGCCGTTGGTGCCGGGGCCGGCGTTGGCCATGGCCAGCAGGTAGGGACGGTCGAACTGCAGCTCGGGGTGGATCTCGTCGCCGAACTGGTAGCCGGGGCCGCCGATGCCCATGCCGAGCGGGTCGCCGCCCTGGATCATGAAGTCCTTGATGATGCGGTGGAACACGGTGCCGGAGTACAGCGGGGCGCCGTTGTTCTTCTCACCGGTCTGCGGGTGGGTCCACTCCTGCTCGCCGGTGGCGAGGCCCACGAAGTTCTTCACGGTCTTCGGGGCGTGGTTGCCGAACAGCTCGACGACGATGTCGCCGTGGTTCGTGTGGATGGTCGCGGTGTGCGTCTTGTTCGCCATGTGCCCCATTGTTCCATCCGCGGCGGCGGGCCGTCCGGATCCCGCCGTCCGGGGTCGGGATCTTCCGCGATCGGCGTACGCACTCCCGGCGTGCCGGGACCCGTGCCACTGCGGGGGTCGGCCACTAGGCTGGGCCTCGAGGACCACCGCGTTCAACGACCATCCAGAACCCACGGGAGGCATCACATGGCTCGCAAGACCCTGCACGACGAGATCCAGCACGACGGCGGCACGAACGCGTTCGTCGCACGCCAGGCGGAGAACCTGCGCCACTGGGCCGCCCCGAAGGTGGAGTCCACCCGCGCCTGGAGCGAGGTGGCCGCGGCCTACGGGCTGATCGGCGGCTCCGCCGCGGCCGAGGAGGGCCGCCGCAAGGCCCAGGACGCCAAGAAGGAGTACGGCCCCGTGGTCGAGCGCGGGGCGCGGAAGGCCGGCGAGGCCGTCGCGCACCAGTACGGGCTGCTGGCCCCCGCCGTCGCCAAGGGCGTGGACACCGTCCAGGACTTCCTCGAGCACCTGCAGGCCCAGGCGCAGGACGCCGGCCACGAGGTGCAGCAGCAGTTCGCCGCGGCGCGCAAGGACGCTGAGAAGGCCGCGAAGAAGGGCCGCCGTCGTGGGGGCCGCAAGGCCACGCAGCTGCGCCGGGACGGCCGCCAGGCCGCCAAGGGCCTGCGCAAGGACGCGAAGAAGGCCGCCAAGGGCGCCCGCAAGGACGCCCAGCGGTCCGCCGCCCTGTTCAGCGACCGTGCCGGTCAGGCCAAGGACGCCGCCGCGGCGGGCGGCCTGACCCTCGCCGGTCTCCTCGCCACGGGTCTGTCCGCGCTGCAGGAGCAGGGCGGGAAGGTGGCCCCGCAGGTGCAGGCCCGCCTGGCCGACGCCGGCGACTACGCCCAGCGCCGCAAGGAGGAGGTCCTCCCCGTGGCCGCCGCCCGCCTGGCCGACGGCGCCGCGCACGCCCGCAAGACCGCCCACGACGTCGAGGTCCCGGACGCCCTGGAGCAGGCCCTGATCAAGCTCACCGGGGACAAGGCGATCGTGAAGCGCCTGCGCAAGGGTGCCGAGCAGTACGTCGGCGCGGCCGAGAAGGACCTGAACCGTGCCGCCGGTCGCCGGGCCTCCCGCTCGGGCGGCCGCTCCTGGATCGTCGCGGGCATGGCGGCCGCCGCCGCCGGCGCCGGCTTCGCCCTGTGGCGCCTGACCAAGCCGGTGCAGGATCCGTGGACCGCCCCGGTCCCGGGCCCGATCACCGCGAACATCCCGGTGGTGGAGGCCAACAACCCCTATGCCCAGCAGCAGAAGGTCGTGGCCGAGGCCGGCTCGGCCGCGGCGGGCCAGGGCGTGCGTGTGGACACCGCCACGCCGGACCCGGTGGCCGCCGCCAACGCGAAGGTGCTGGGCGTCCAGCCCGGGCAGCAGCGCTGACCCGCTCCCCCGCGCTCTGAGCGCGCAGCGGACGGCGACCGGCCCGCGCATGCTCGGCAGGACCGAGGGGGCGCGGGCCTTGTCCGCCGCCGGGAGCACGCGGGAGGCTGGGACCGCCCGGGATCCCGACGCCGGGCGGAGGAGTGATCCGCATGAGCACGACCCTGACCCTCTTCGGCCACTCGGCCGTCCGCCTCGAGAAGGCCGGCCGACGACTCGCGTTCGACCCCGGCGCGTTCAGCGACGCGGCGGTCCTGGACGGCGCGGACGCCGTCCTCGTGACGCACGGCCACCCGGACCACGTGGTCCCCGAGCAGCTGGCCAGGGCTGTGGCCGGCACGGAGGCGCACGTGTGGGCGCCACGGGACCTCACGGGGCCGCTGGCGGAGGCGGGACTCGACGCTGGGCGAGTGCACACGGCCGTGCCCGGGGAGACGTTCGAGGCCGCCGGCTTCCGGGTGGAGGTGCTCGGGGGGGAGCACGCGGTGATCCACGCCGAGGTCCCGCGCCCGGTCAACGTGTCCTACCTCGTGGACGGGGCCGTGCTGCACCCCGGCGACTCGTTCACGGTGCCGGACGCCGACGTCGAGGTGCTCCTGCTGCCCGCCGCGGCGCCGTGGCTGCGCATCGCGGACGTGGTCGACCAGATGCGGGCCATCGCGGCGACGCACACCCGCCCCATCCACGACGGCATCCTCAGCGAGGACGGCAAGGGCGTGGTGGACGGGGTGCTCTCGGGTCTCGCCGAGGGCGTGACCGACTACCGGCGCCTGGCCCCCGGGGAGCCCTGGACGTTCTGAGGCACGGAGAGGCGACGGCGGCCGGCCCGGGGCCGGTCACCAGCTGAGGGTGATCTCCAGCTCGGCGTCGCCGCCGTCCTCGACCTCGAGCTCCACCTCGAGGCCCACGCGGTCCGGGACGGTGACGACGACGTCGCGACCGCCGTGCTCGACCCGCACCTCGTTCTGCCGGGAGAGCTGGTCGGCGAGGTCGCGCAGGCGTGCGGCGGCCTGCTCGCGGCTGAGGGTCTGCTGCTGCTCGTGCTCGAAGAGGTCCTTGCCCATGGCACCGACGGTAGTCGGCGGGCGGGGTGCGCGCGACGGACGGGCCCCGGCGCGGCCGACGCCGGGGCCCGCGCGGATCAGCGGGACGCGGCCGGGGCGAGGGCGGGATCGTCGTCGCGGTGGATCTCGAAGCCGGGTGCCCGGTAGGTGGGCTCCCGGCGCTTGAGGGCGCGGATGACGAGCAGGGTCACCGGCACGATGAGGATCTCCACGAGCGTCTTGTACGCGAAGCCGGTCACCGTGTAGTTCGCCAGTTCCAGCAGCGAGATGGTGCCGGCATAGGCGATGGTGCAGAAGATCAGGGTGTCGAAGAACTGGCCGACCACGGTGGAGAGGATGAGCCGGAACGCCACGTGCCGTTCCTTCATGCGCTCCTTGAGGCGGACCACGATGGACGCGTTGAGCAGGGAGCCCACGAGGAACGCGACGAAGCCGGCCACGGTGATCCGCAGCATGGGCGCGAGGGCCTGGTCCCACACCTCGAAGCCCTCGACGGGCGTGGTCCAGGAAACCACCGTGTAGGTGAGGGCGGCGAGCACGAGCATCGCGAAGCCGAGGACGATGGCCCGGCGGGCCCGGCGCCAGCCGTACACCTCGGCGAGGATGTCGCCGACGATGTACGCGAACGGGAACAGGAAGGCGCCGCCGTCGAAGATGAGGGGGCCGCCGTCGTAGAAGAGGTCCGAGACGACCGGGACGGTGGGGCCGTAGAAGAGCTTGGCCGCGGTGACGCCGGAGAGGATGAGGAGGGCGATGAAGACGCCCACGAAGATGTCGTAGTAGCTCGCGGGCACCCGGGCGTAGGCCGGGGTGCCCTGCCCAGAGGCGGGCCGGACGGGGGGCTGGGGTTCGATGGTGGTGTTCACCGGACCATCCAACACCACGCACGACGGCGACGGGCGCGGTGGGCGGGTCCGGCGGCGGGGGTTCGGGGCAGGCCGTCCCCGTCCCTCCGTGGGCAGAAACGCCCTCTCTTCTGCCCACGGGGCCCGAAGTCCTGCGGTTTGTGCCCCAGGAGCCCCCGGGTCGCCGGTTTCTGCCCACGGTGCCGGCGCCGGCGGCCACCCCGGACATGCCGAAGGGCCCGGGGGTCTCACGACTCCCGGGCCCTTCATCGGTGGAGGCAAGGGGACTCGAACCCCTAACCCCCTGCTTGCAAAGCAGGTGCGCTACCAATTGCGCCATGCCCCCGTGAGGACCGGTCAGTCCTCCGGTGCCGACTCGACGCCGTCGGCGTCCTCCGGCAGGTCGTCCGTGGCCGTGGCCCAGACGTCCTTCCCCGCACTGTTCTCCCGCCAGAGACGCGCCCCATAGGCGGCTGCCGCGGCGCCGACCACGAGGGCCACGCGTGCCAGTCGACCCATGGGAAGACCTCCGGAGACGAACGGAGCCCCAGCGGACCGGGGCTCTGTGTGGTGGGAGTGGGCGTACCAAGACTTGAACTTGGGACCTCTTCGTTATCAGCGAAGCGCTCTAACCGCCTGAGCTATACGCCCTCACCGTCGGTCACGGCTGACGCCGTTCACAACAGGAGATGACTGTACAGGAACGGCGGCGCCCCGCGCAAATCCGCGCGGGGCATCGTCGAGGGTCGGCTCAGTCGTCCGCCAGCGTGACGCCGATGCCGCCCACGAGGCTCGCGCAGAGGTTGTAGAGCAGCGCGGCCAGGGTGGCCAGGGCGGTCAGCAGGATGACGTTGACCACGGCCAGCACGGTGGCCAGCGAGGTCACGGTGCTCAGCGGGGCCAGGGACGCCACGGTGTAGCGCCCGGCCTCAGAGCCGAGCACAGTGCCGATCACGTCGTTGACCCTGTCGAAGATCCCGAGGACGTCGGACAGCGAGTACAGCGCCACCGCCGCCACCACCGTGAGGATGCCCAGCGCCACCGAGAGCAGGAACGCCAGCTTCAGCACGGACCACGGATCCACCCGGGTCAGCACCAGGCGGGCGCGGCGCACCTTGGCCTTCGGGACGGCGCGGACCAGGTCCTCCTGCGAGGACCCGCTGGCCTTGCGCACCGGACGGCCGGACCGCGGCCCGGCGGCCTTCCCGGTGCTCCGTCCCTGGCCGGGACGCGACGACGCGGACGTGCTCACTGCTCTCCTCCGTCTGCACCCTCACCGGCGTCCTGCGTCAGGACGTCCTCCGGTGCGGCTACGGGGTCGGTCGGGTCGATGTCTGCGTCCAAGCGTACATCCGGCCCCGCTTCGGCCTCGGCGTCCGCCTTCGCCTCCATCTCCTGCTCGTTGTTCAGGGTGACGGCGACGATCCGGTCCCGCTTGTCCGGCTTGGCGAAGATCACGCCCATCGTGTCGCGGCCCTTGGCCGGCACGCCGGCGACGGCGGAGCGCACCACCTTGCCCGAGGCCATCACCACGAGGACCTCCTGGTCCTCGCGCACCACGAGACCGCCGGCGAGCTCGCCGCGGTCGTCCACGAGCTTGGCGACCTTGATGCCGAGGCCGCCGCGGTTCTGCAGGCGGTACTCGTCCACGTGGGTGCGCTTGGCGAAGCCGCCGTCCGTGACGGTGAAGACGTAGCCGTCCTCCTCCACCACGTCCATGGTCAGCAGGGAGTCGTCGTCGCGGAACTTCATGCCGGTCACGCCCGAGGTCGCGCGGCCCATGGGACGCAGCGCCTCGTCCGTGGCGGTGAACCGCAGGGACTGGCCCTTGTGCGAGATCAGGATGAGGTCGTCGTCGGGCGAGACCACGCGGGCCGAGACCAGCTCGTCCCCCTCGCGCAGCTTGATGGCGATCAGACCGGCGGTGCGGTTCGTGTCGTAGTCCAGCAGCGGCGTCTTCTTCACGAGGCCGCCGCGCGTGGCGAGCACGAGGTACGGGGCCCGGCCGTAGTCCACGAGCGGCTGGATCTGGGCGATCCGCTCGTCCGGCTGGAACGCGAGCAGGTTGGCCACGTGCTGGCCCTTGGCGTCGCGGCCGGCCTCGAGCAGCTCGTACGTCTTGATGCGGTACACGCGGCCGAAGTTCGTGAAGAACAGCAGCCAGTGGTGCGTGGACACGGTGAGGAAGTGCTCGACGACGTCGTCGCCGCGCAGCGTCGCTCCGCGCACGCCCTTGCCGCCGCGCGCCTGGGACCTGTACTGGTCGATCCGGGTGCGCTTGACGTAGCCGCCGCGGGTGATGGAGACGACCATCTCCTCCTCGGGGATCAGGTCCTCGATGGACATGTCGCCGTCGAAGCCGGCCATGATCTCGGTGCGGCGGTCGTCGCCGTGCTTGGCCACGATCTCGGCGAGCTCCTCGGAGATGACCTCGCGCTGACGCTGCGGGGACTCCAGGATCCGGTTGTACTCGGCGATCTTCGCCATGAGGTCGTCGTACTCGTCCTGGATCTTCTGGGACTCCAGGGCGGCGAGCTGGCGCAGCTGCATCTGCAGGATGGCCTGGGCCTGGACGTCGTCGATGTCCAGGAGCTCCTTGAGGGCCTCGCGGGCCACCTCCGCCGAGGCCGAACGGCGGATGGTCGCGATGACCTCGTCCAGCATGTCCAGGGCCTTGAGCAGGCCGCGCAGGATGTGCGCGCGCTCCTCGGCCTTGCGCTTGCGGAACGCGGTGCGGCGCACGATCACGTCGATCTGGTGCTTCACCCAGTGGTGGACGAAGCCGTCCAGGGACAGGGTGCGCGGCACGCCGTCCACGAGCGCGAGCATGTTGGCCGAGAAGTTCGACTGCAGCTCGGTGTGCTTGTAGAGGTTGTTCAGCACCACCTTGGCGACGGCGTCGCGCTTGAGCACGATCACCAGGCGCTGGCCGGTGCGACCCGAGGTCTCGTCGCGCATGTCCGCGATGCCGTTGATCTTGCCGTCCCGCACCATCTCCGCGATCTTCGCGGCGAGGTTGTCCGGGTTGGTCATGTAGGGCAGCTCGGTGACCACCAGGCACGTGCGGCCCTGGATCTCCTCCACGTTGACCACGGCGCGCATGGTGATGGGGCCGCGGCCGGTCCGGTAGACCTCCTCGATGCCCTTGCGGCCCAGGATCTGGGCGCCCGTGGGGAAGTCGGGGCCGTGCACGCGGGCCAGGAGCGCCTCGAGCAGCTCCTCACGGGTGGCCTCGGGGTGCTCGAGGTACCACTGCACGCCCGCGGCCACCTCGCGCATGTTGTGCGGCGGGATGTTCGTGGCCATGCCGACGGCGATGCCCGAGGAGCCGTTGACCAGCAGGTTCGGGTACCGGGCGGGCAGGACGACGGGCTCCTGCTGCTTGCCGTCGTAGTTGTCCTGCATGTCGACGGTGTCCTCGTCGATGTCCCGGACCATCTCCATGGCCAGCGGGGCCATCTTGGTCTCGGTGTAGCGCTGGGCGGCCGCGCCGTCGTTGCCCGGGGAGCCGAAGTTGCCCTGGCCGAGCGCCAGCGGGTAGCGCTGGACCCAGTCCTGGATGAGGCGCACGAGGGCGTCGTAGATCGCGGTGTCGCCGTGCGGGTGGTAGTTGCCCATCACGTCGCCCACCACGCGGGCGGACTTGTTGAACGCACGGTCCGGGCGGTAGCCGCCGTCGTACATCGCGTAGAGCACGCGACGGTGCACGGGCTTGAGGCCGTCGCGCACGTCCGGCAGCGCGCGGCCGACGATCACGGCCATCGCGTAGTCCAGGTACGAGCGCTTCATCTCCGACTCGAGGTCGACGGGCTCGACCTTGTCGGCGGCGCCCTCGGGGAGCACGTAGTGCTCCACCTCGATGTCCAGGCCGGTCTGCGGGGGCTGCGGGGTCGGGGCGCCCTCGACGGGCTCGTCCGGGGTCTGGGGGGTGGTCTCGTCGCTCACGCGGGTCCTCTCGTGCTCCCCGCGACGGCGGGGAGGGTGGTCGGCTCAGGCAGGTCTGCGGGTCCGGCTCAGACGTCCAGGAAGCGGATGTCCTTGGCGTTCTGCTGGATGAAGGTGCGGCGGGACTCCACGTCCTCGCCCATGAGCATGGAGAAGACGGCGTCCGCGGCGGCGGCGTCCTCCATGGTCACCTGCAGCAGGGTGCGGTGCTCCGGGTCCATGGTGGTGTCCCACAGCTCCTGGTAGTTCATCTCGCCCAGGCCCTTGTAGCGCTGCACCCCGTTGTCCTTGGGGTAGCGCCAGCCCTTGGCCAGGCCGGCCTCGACGGCGGCGTCGCGCTCCTCGTCCGAGAACACGTAGTCGTGCGGGGCGTTGGACCACTTGATGCGGTACAGCGGCGGCTGCGCGAGGAACACGTGGCCGGCCTCGATGAGCGGGCGCATGTACCGGAACAGGACGGTCAGCAGCAGCGTGGTGATGTGCTGGCCGTCCACGTCCGCATCCGCCATGAGCACGATCTTGTGGTACCGCAGCTTGGAGATGTCGAACTCCTCGCCGATGTTGGTGCCGAACGCCGTGATCATCGACTGGATCTCGGCGTTGCCGAGGGCCTTGTCCAGGCGGGCGCGCTCCACGTTCAGGATCTTGCCGCGCAGCGGCAGGATGGCCTGCGTCTCCGGGTTGCGGCCCTGCTTGGCCGAGCCGCCGGCGGAGTCGCCCTCCACGATGTACACCTCGCAGCGCTCGGGGTCCTTCGAGGAGCAGTCGGCCAGCTTGCCGGGCATGCCGAAGGACTCCAGCGGGGACTTGCGGCGCGCGTTGTCCCGGGCCTTGCGGGCGGCCAGGCGGGCGTGCGAGGCCATGATGGCCTTGCGGATGATCTCCTTGGCCGGGCCCGGATTGCGCTCGAACCAGTCGCCGAGGTGGTCCGTGACCGCCTTGGACACGAACCCGCGGGCCTCGGAGTTGCCGAGCTTGGTCTTGGTCTGGCCCTCGAACTGCGGCTCGGAGAGCTTCACGGAGATCACGGCGGTCAGGCCCTCGCGGATGTCCTCGCCCGTGAGGTTGTCCTCCTTGGGCTTGAGGATCTCCTTCTCCCGCGCGTAGCGGTTGACCAGGGAGGTCAGCGCGGCGCGGAAGCCCTCCTCGTGGGTGCCGCCCTCGTGGGTGTTGATCGTGTTCGCGTAGGTGTGCACGGACTCCGAGTAGGCGGAGGTCCACTGCATGGCCACCTCGACGGCCATGGAGCGGCCGTCCGAGACGTCCTCGGCCTCGAAGGCGATGACGTCGTCGTGGACGTACTCGACCTTCTTGGCGGAGTTGAGGTGCTGGACGTAGTCGAGCAGGCCGTTCTCGTACAGGTAGGTGACGGAGCGGCGCTGGGGCTCCTGCTCCGCCTCCTCCGCCAGGCCGTTCTCCGCGACGTCCTCACCGGCGGCGCCCTCGCCCGCGATCTCGTCGTCGACGACCTCGTTGGACTCCTGGACGCGCTCGTCCGTGAGGGTGATGCGCAGGCCCCTGTTGAGGAAGGCCATCTGCTGGAAGCGGGCGCGCAGGGTCTCGTAGTCGAACTCGATCGAGTCGAAGATCTCCGGGTCCGGGTAGAACGTCTGCACGGTGCCCGTGGCGTCCGTGGCCTCCCCCTTCACCAGCTCGCCCTGGGGCACGCCGCCGTCCGCGAAGGACATGCGCCACACGTGCCCCTGACGGCGGACCTCGGTGTCCACGCGGCGGGAGAGCGCGTTGACCACGGAGATGCCCACGCCGTGCAGGCCGCCCGAGACGGCGTAGCCGCCGCCGCCGAACTTGCCGCCGGCGTGCAGGATCGTCATGACGACCTCGACGGTCGGCCTCCCCTCGGTGGGGTGCAGGTCCACGGGGATGCCGCGGCCGTCGTCCGCCACGCGCACGCCGCCGTCGGCCTGCAGCGTGACGTCGATGCCGGTGGCGTAGCCGGCCAGCGCCTCGTCCACGGAGTTGTCCACGACCTCGTACACGAGGTGATGCAGGCCCCGCGGGCCGGTGGAGCCGATGTACATGCCGGGGCGCTTGCGGACGGCCTCGAGACCCTCGAGCACGGTGATGGCGCTGGCGCCGTACTCACCGGGCACCTTCCGGTCCTTCACGGGGGTCTCGGGCTGCCCGACGGCGTCCGGCACGGCCTCCGGGTTCGGCGCGGCCGACGCGGCGGTCGGCTCCTCCGCGGGGTTCTCGGGCATGGCGTCAACCACGGGTGGCTCACTTCCTCGGACGTCGGCGGCAGGGTCGACCCGCGCGCAGGCGCGCGCCGCCGCCCGGACATAACCGGCACGCGACACGCTCCCGCAGATCCACGGGGGCGGGGGACGGACGACGGCCGGCCCCCTTTCACTGGTCCCAGTGTACCGCCTGACACCCCGAGGGCCCGCATCGACGGGGGTCCGCCGCGGGAGAACACCCGCTCAGCGGCCAGGGACACGGCTCAGGACGTGCGCAGGAGACCGCCCATGCCTCCCGGGCCGTCACCGACCCTGTGAGCGCGCCAGAGCGGCACCCATGGCCTCGCCGCGTCCGGGACGCCGTCGTGCGCCGCGGGGGGCCGCCCCGGACTCAGCCGTAGGTGTCGCGCGGCCCGCGGCCGCCGCGCACGGTGCGCGGCCCCTTGCGCCAGCTCGGGGCCTGCGGCCCCGCCACCTCGATGCGGGTCACGACGCCGGGCCCGAGCGCCTCGTCGAAGCGCTGCAGGAGCACGGGGCTCATCAGGCGCAGCTGCGTGGCCCACGCGGTGGAGCTCGTCCGGACCCGCACCACGGAGTCCTCGAAGCTCTCCGGGCGGCAGTGCAGCGCGATCTCCGGCCCCACCAGCTCGGCCCAGCGGGTGAGCACGGAGCCGACCGCCACGGGGGTGGACCAGCCGCGGTCGCGGATGAGCCGGCCGAACACGGTGGACACCGTGGCCGGGTCCCGGTCCGCACCCCCGAACGGGCGCCGACGGTCCTGCCGCTCCCGGCCGGCCGACGGCGTGCCCGCCATGGCCCCGGCCAGGCCCGCGCCCGTCCCCCGCGCCCGCAGCGGCGCCTCGCCCCGCTCCCGGGCGGCCTCGCGGACCCGACGCAGCTGCACGAGCGCCAGGTCCGGCCGGTCCGGCTCGAACGGGGCGGGGGTCTCAGCCATCGGCGCCGCCCTCGCGCCGGGGCTCGCGGATGTCGCCCTCCACGGGGGCCGCGGCGGCCACGGCCTCGGAGCCCTCCGCGTCCTGGCGGATGAGCACGCGGTGGGCCGTGAGCTCCTCGGGGACGTCCTCGAGCGCGGCGGCCGTGACGATCACCTGCTCGGCCCGGTGCACGAGCGCGGCGAGGCGGCGGCGACGGGCGGCGTCGAGCTCCGCGAACACGTCGTCCAGGATCAGGACGGGGCGGGCGTCGGGGTCCGGGTCGTCGGCCACGAGCACGTCGTAGGCCGCCATGCGCAGGGCCAGCGCCAGCGACCACGTCTCCCCGTGGGAGGCGTAGCCGCGCGCGGGCGCCGGGCCCAGGAAGAGGGCGAGCTCGTCCCGGTGGGGGCCCACCAGGGTGAGCGCCCGCGCCCGCTCCTCCTCCCGCTGGGTCTCGAGCGTCCGGCGCATGTCCACGGCCAGGTCCGCCACGGCCGGGACCTCCGCGTGGGTGCCGCGGGCCAGCGGGACGGTGGACTCGTAGGCGTAGGCCGCCGCCTTGGAGCCGTTGGTCAGCGCCGCGTACATCTCCTGGAGGGGGCGGGCCAGCAGGCGCAGCACGTGCAGGCGGCCGTGGAGCAGGCGGGCGCCGGCGGCGCAGAGGTGCTCGTCCCAGACGGCGAGGGTCGCGTCCTCCTCGGGGCCCCAGCGGCGAGAGCCGCGGCTCGACTTGAGCAGGGCGTTGCGCTGGCGCAGCACGCGTTCGTAGTCGGCGGCGGCCTCGCCGAGGGCCGGACGCAGCTGCACCATGAGCTGGTCGAGGAGACGACGGCGGCCACCGGGCTCCCCCGTCACGAGGCTCAGGTCCTCCGGGGCGAAGACCACGGTGCGCAGGATCCCGAGGCCCTCCTTCGCCCGCACGGGGGCGCCGCGGTTGATGGCCACCCGGTTGGACCGGCCCGGCAGGATCTCCAGCTCGAGGGCGACGGTGCGGGAACCGCGGTGCACGCGCCCGGCGATCCGGGCCCGGTCCCGACCGAAGCGCACGAGCTGCGCGTCCGAGCTGACCCGGTGGGACTGCTGGGCGCCGAGGTAGCCGATCGCCTCCACGAGGTTGGTCTTGCCCACCCCGTTGGCCCCGAGCAGCACCGTGGACCCCGGCGTCAGCTCCAGGTCGGCCCAGCGGTAGGACCGGAAGTCCGCGACGGTGAGGTGGGACAGGTACACGGGAGCGTTCGGCCCCCTGCGTCAGGCGATGCGCACCGGCATCACGAGGTAGCGGTAGTCGGAGACGACGCCGTCCTCCTGGTTCACGCCGGTGAGCAGGGCGGGCTTGGGCGCGGACGTGAAGGCGAAGCGCACCTGCGGCTGGTCCACCACGGCCAGGCCCTCGGAGAGGTAGGACGGGTTGAACGCCACGGTGATGTCCTCGCCCTCGAGCGTGCACGGCACGGACTCGTTGGCGCTCGCGTCGTCGCCGGTGCCGGCGTCCAGGGTGACCTGGCCCTCCGTGAACACCATGCGCAGGGCGGTGTTGCGCTCGGCCACGAGGGCCACGCGGCGGGACGCCTCGACCAGGGCGGCGGTGTCCACCACGGCCTGGATGGGGCTGGACTCGGGGAAGAGCGAGCGGATCTTGGGGTACTCGCCGTCCACGAGCACGGAGGTGGTGCGGCGGCCACCGGAGGCGAAGCCTACGAGGTCGGCGGTCTGACCGAGCAGGATCTCCAGGTCGCCGCCGGAGCCGAGGGACTTGGCGACCTCGGTGAGCGTGCGCGCCTTGATGAGCAGCGACGTCGAGATGGACGGGTCCGCCGGGGTCCAGCGGATCTCCTTCATGGCCAGCCGGTAGCGGTCCGTGGCCAGGAAGGTCATGGTGTCGCCCTCGATCTCCACCTTCACGGCGGTGAGGATCGGCAGGGTGTCGTCCTTGGAGGCGGCGACGGTGACCTGGGCGACGGCGTGGGCGAACGCGGCCCCGTCCACGGTGCCTGCGGGGGCCGGCAGCTCGGGCAGGGCCGGGTAGTCGCCCACGGGCATCGTGGCCAGGGAGAAGCGGGAGGAGCGGCAGGTGACGAGCACCTTGCCGCCGTCGAGCTCCACCGTGACCTGGGCCTGCGGCAGGGAGCGGACGATGTCGTTCAGCAGACGGCCGGACACGAGCACCTGGCCCGCGGTCTCGATGTCCGCCTCGATCTCCAGGCGCGCGGAGGTCTCGTAGTCGAAGCTCGCGATGGACACCACGCCGGCCTCGGCCGTGATCAGCAGGCCCGAGAGCACCGGCACCGGCGGGCGCGGGGACAGGGAGCGGGCGGCCCAGGAGACGGCGTCGGTGAGGATGTCGCGTTCGACGGTGAACTTCACGAGCTGCACTGCCTCTCTGGGGGTGATGACGGGGATTGCGGGCCCGGGGGGAACGGCGACACGCGGGCCTCAGCATAGGCGGTCCGCGCGGACGGTGTCAGGTCGGAAGCGAATGACAAGCGTGTGATTCCAAGGATTCTGAGCGCTCGGGCGCAGCCCGGGCACTCGAGGTGCTCAACGCGGTGCGGGGCCGCGGAGATGATGTTGCTTGGCGGAATCTCTCCAGAGGGATCAGAAGGAGTGGTAGCGGGTGTGGATCCTGTGGAGAACGCCGTTCTGCCGCGTCAGCATGCGGATCCGGTTGGGGGAACCGTGTGGACGCCCGCTCGTTCGGGGTGTGCATCCGGTGTGGACGAGCCCCGGAGCTCCTCGCCCCGCTCTGCACAGGGTCGACCGGAGTTGTCCAGACTCATCCCCGGATCCACCCCCCAGTTGTCCACATTCCTGTCCACAGGGCGCGTCCACACCCGTCGAAACCCGCGAGATCATGCGGTTTTCAGCTGTGGAGATCTGTGGATACATGTGGACCACCGAATGACACCCGTGTGATTCACCAGCCTGTGCACCGTCGTCGTCCCCAGGGGTGTGGACGCGGCGTGAGCGGCCTGATTCCGCCATCCACAGGGGCGGAGGTTGTCCACAGCGCCGGGGGTTCTCCACAGAGTTGTCCACACCGGTGGACAATGTGGAAGAAGGGTCGAGTCCCGGTCGAAGGTTCGAACCGGGACTCGAGGGTGGGACAGCGGGTGGCTCAGGCGCCGCGCTGTTTCCGCTTGATCTCGTTGGTGAGTTCGGTGACCTGGTTGTAGATCGTCCGCCGCTCGGCCATCAGCTCGCGGATCTTGCGGTCCGCGTGGATGACGGTGGTGTGGTCGCGGCCGCCCAGGACCTGACCGATCTTGGGCAGGGACATCTCGGTCAGCTCGCGCAGCAGGTACATGGCGATCTGCCGCGCCGTCACCAGCGTGCGGGTGCGGGACTTGCTGGTCAGCTCCTCGAGGGTCAGATTGAAGTACTCCCCCGTGGCGTGCAGGATCAGCTCCGGGGTGATCTCGTGCGCCGTCTCGTCCGTGATCAGGTCCTTGAGCACATGCTCGGCCAGCTCGATGTCCACGGTCTGCCGGTTGAGCGAGGCGAATGCGGTCACGCGGATCAGCGCGCCCTCGAGCTCGCGGATGTTCGTGGAGATGCGCGAGGCGATGTACTCCAGCGCCTCCGGCGGGGCCACGAGCCCCTCGGCCTCCGCCTTCTTCCGGAGGATCGCGATGCGCGTCTCGAGGTCCGGCGGCTGGATGTCCGTGATCAGCCCCCACTCGAAGCGGGAGCGCAGCCGGTCCTCGAACCCGGAGAGCTGCTTGGGCGGCAGGTCCGAGGTGATGACCACCTGCTTGTTGTTGTTGTAGAGCGTGTTGAAGGTGTGGAAGAACTCCTCGACCGTCGCCTCCTTGTCCGCCAGGAACTGGATGTCGTCGATCAGCAGGATGTCCACGTTGCGGTAGACCTGCTTGAACGAGGCGCCCTCGTCGTGGCGGATGGAGTTGATGAAGTCGTTGGTGAACTCCTCCGAGTTCACGTACCGCACCCGCAGGCCCGGGTAGAGGCGACGGGCGTAGTGCCCGATCGCGTGCAGCAGGTGCGTCTTGCCCAGGCCGGACTCGCCGTAGATGAACAGCGGGTTGTACGCCTTCGCCGGCGCCTCGGCCACCGCGTTCGCGGCGGCGTGCGCGAACCGGTTGGACGAGCCGATCACGAACGTCTCGAAGTGGTAGCGGTCGTTGAGGCGGCTGGTCTCCGCGGACGTCGACGGCGGCGCGGGGGTCGGCTTGCCGTTCCCGCTCGGGGCCGCGGTCGCGGCGGGCACGACGTCGGCCGGCGGCTCGATGCGGAAGCCCGGCAGCTCCTCGGCGACGGCGCGGCGGGAGGTGGCGGCGGTCGCGGCCGGGGGCAGCTCGACGTCCGGCGCCGCGGCGCCGGACGGCCCGCCGGCGAGGGAGGAGCGGCGGGCCTCGGAGGAGGGGGTCCGCGGCGGCTGCAGGTTCGCGTCGATCGAGATGGCCAGCAGGATCTCCTCGCGGAACTCCTTGGTCAGGGCGTCCGTGAGGGCGTCGGCCACCTGGGTGCCCTGGAGCGTCTCGCGGGTGGTCTCGTTCGGCACGGCCAGCAGGAGCGTGTTGCCGATGAGGCCCTGCGGCTGGGCCAGGTAGACGAAGCCCATGAGGCGGGCGCTGACCCGCGCGTCGTCCTCGAGGGAGCCCACGACGGAGCGCCACGAGCTGAGCACGGCCTGGTCTGCCACCACGGAGGCTTCCTTTCCTGGGACAGACGTCCCCGGGGACGGGGGCGGCTGCGCGAGACGGACGACGGTGCTCGGAGTCTAACGGTTGTCCACAGGGTTGTGCACAGACGGTGGACAACCCCTATCATCCTGTGGACGACCGTCCCGGGCGCCCACGCGTGTCCGGGATCCGCGCGCACCCGTTTGACCCCTGCGCACCCCGGCCACTAGAGTTGTCTGGTCCCCCGGGTGTCGGTTGATCGTGCCCGCCGGGGATTTCATGTCAGAGCCTCACCGGTCCTTCCCCCTGGTCCACCTGCTCAGGTCGACGGTCGAAGGCACACAACACGTCGTGGAGAGATCACAGTGACCAAGCGCACGTTCCAGCCCAACAACCGCCGTCGTGCCCGCAAGCACGGCTTCCGTGCCCGTATGCGCACCCGCGCCGGCCGCGCCATCCTGTCCGCTCGCCGCGGCAAGAACCGCGCCGAGCTGTCCGCCTGAGGACGTCGGTCCAGGGACGGCGCGCCCCGTGCTGCCCCGTGACCGTCGCGTCCGCACGCCCGCGGAGTTCCGTCACCTCGGTCGCACCGGCACCCGCGCGGGTCGGCGCACCGTCGTGGTGAGCGTCGCCACGGACCCCGATCAGACCCGGTCCACGTCGCCGAGCGCCCCTCGGCCGCGGGCCGGGTTCGTCGTGTCCAAGGCCGTGGGGAACGCGGTGACCCGCAACCGGGTGAAGCGGCGGCTGCGCGCCGTCGTTTCGGATCAGATGCGCCTGCCCCCGCTGCGCGACCTGCCGGTTCTGGTGCAGGTCCGCGCGCTGCCGGCCGCCGCCGAGGCGGACTACGCGCTGCTGCGCCGCGAGACCGTCGGCGCGCTCGGCAAGGCCCTGAAGCCGCACCTGCCCGCCGCCTCGGAGCACGCGTAGATGACCGTCACGCCCTCGCCCTTCGTCGTGCTCGAGCCCTCCCGTGAGTGGGGGCCGCTGCGCGCGCTGCCGTCCGCCCTGCTGGCCGGCCTGCTCACGGTCTATCGGGCCGTGGTCTCCCCGCTGTACGGACCCGTGTGCCGGTTCTTCCCCAGCTGCTCCGCCTACGGGCTGGAGGCCGTGCACGTGCACGGCGCGGTGAAGGGGTCGTGGCTCGCCGCGCGGCGCATCGGCCGGTGCCATCCCTGGAACGACGGCGGCGTGGACCCGGTCCCGCCCGGGCACCGACGCTGGCCGCCGGGCCGGCAGCCGCGCATCCTCACCCTGAACCACCCTCCCATCCCACCTGATCTCCCGCAGGAGGATTGACCCCCATGTTCGAAGCCATCCTCTCCCCGTTCCGCTGGCTGATGTCCTGGCTGCTCGGGGCGTTCCACAGCATCCTGGAGTTTGCGGGCCTGCCCACGGACTCCGGCTGGACGTGGGCCCTGTCCATCCTCCTGCTGGTGGTGCTCATCCGCACCCTGCTGATCCCGCTGTTCGTCAAGCAGATCAAGGCGCAGCGCGCCATGCAGGCCATCCAGCCCGAGCTGCAGAAGCTGCAGGCCAAGTACAAGGGCAAGAAGGACCAGCTCTCCCGCCAGGCCATGGCCATGGAGCAACAGGCGCTCATGAAGGAGCACAAGGCGAACCCGTTCGCCGCCTGCCTGCCGCTGCTGATCCAGATGCCGTTCTTCTTCGCGCTGTACCAGGTGCTGATCGGCGCCCGCGGCGCGGCCGAGCGCGGCGAGGCCATGGACGCCCTGTCCGCGGACCAGATCCGCTCCTTCGAGGGCTCCACGATCTTCGGCGCCCGCATGTCGGACACCTTCATGAACTCGCTCGGCGCGCCGGGCAGCGGGCCCGTGATCGTCACGGCGATCGTGCTGATCCTGCTCATGTCGGGCTCGATGTTCTTCATGCAGAAGATGCTCATGACGAAGAACATGACGCAGCAGGCCCTCACCGGCCCGATGATGCAGACGCAGCAGATCATGCTCTACGCCATGCCCCTGATCTTCGGCATCGGCGGCATCAACTTCCCGATCGGCGTGCTCCTGTACTGGACCTACTCCAACTTCTGGGCCGTCGGTCAGCAGTGGTGGATCATCCGCAACAACCCGACCCCGGGCTCCCTCGCCGAGAAGGAGCTCAACGAGCGCCGCGCCGCCAAGGGCCTGCCCCCCGTGGGCCAGAAGGTGTCGAACGCCGAGGCCACGCCCTCGTCCGCGCACACCCAGGCGGGCCGCGGCGGCGCCGTGCTGAACGGTGAGGTCGTCCGCGAGTCGGGTCAGCGCCTCCAGCCCCAGCGCAAGAACCGCAGGAGGAAGTGAGCATGTCCGCCGAGAACGTGACCCCGGCCCCCGAGGCCGAGGACGCCGTCGTCGAGACCCCCGCGGGCCCGGGCTCCCGCGTCGAGGAGCAGGACGGTGCCGCCGTCTCGGAGGCGGTGCGCCGCCTCGAGGAGGAGGGCGACGTCGCCGCGGACTACGTCGAGGAGCTGCTCGACATCGCGGACCTGGACGGGGACATCGACATCGAGGTCCGCGACGGGCGTACGTACGTGTCCGTCGTCTCCGAGGACCACGACGAGCGCCTGGACGGCCTCGTCGGCCCCGACGGCCGCACCCTGGAGGCCCTGCAGGAGCTCGTCCGGCTGGCCGTGCTCGCCGCCACCGGGCACCGCTCCCGGCTGATCCTGGACGTCTGCGGGCACCGGGAGCGCCGCAACGTCGCCCTGCGCACCGCCGCCCAGGCGGCCGTCGAGCGCGTCCGCGCCGGCGAGCGTCCCGTGCACCTCGAGCCCATGGGCGCGTACGAGCGCAAGATCGTCCACGACGTCGTCGCGGACGCCGGCCTGACCTCCGAGTCGGAGGGCGAGGGCGCCCGCCGGCACGTGGTCATCTCCGCCGATGACTGAGCGGGGCTCGGCCTACGAGCGGCGCCCCGGGCTGGATCCACAGGACCGGGGCGAGCGCCCCGCGCCCGTGGGGCAGCCGGCACCGCCGCTGACCGATGCGCTGCGGCCGGCCGCCGTCGAGCTGTTCGGCGAGGCCCTCCCCCGGGCCGAGGCGTACGTGGCCCACCTGGCGGACACCGGCATCGAGTGGGGCCTGATCGGCCCGCGCGAGGCGCCCCGTCTCTGGGAACGCCACGTCCTGAACTGCGCCGTGGTCGAGGAGCTCCTCCCGCAGGGTGCGCTCGTGGCCGACGTCGGCTCCGGTGCGGGCCTGCCCGGCCTGTGTCTCGCGCTCGCGCGCCCCGACTGCCAGTTTCTGCTCATCGAGCCGCTCGAGCGACGCGTGGAGTGGCTGGACATGGTGGTCGCGGACCTCGGCCTGGAGAACGTGGACGTGATCCGCGGCCGCGCCGAGCAGGTCTCCGGGAACCTCGACGTCGACGTCGTGACCGCCCGCGCCGTGTCCGCGCTGAAGACCCTCGTGCCCCTGACCATGCCGATGCTGCAGGGCGCCGGGGAGCTGCTGGCGATCAAGGGCCGCTCCGCGGCCGACGAGATCGCCGCCGCCCGCAAGGTCCTGCGCAAGTATGGTGGTGCCGAGCCCGAGATCCTCACGGTGGGCGAGGGCCTGCTGCCCGAGACCACCACCGTCGTGCGCATCAGCGCGCGTCCCCGCTGACCCCTCCCCGACCGGGACGGGACGGGCCGGGCGGCAGCAGATCCGCAGACCCGCGACCCAGGAGGTAGAGCCGCATGGCGCAGGAGCAGGAGAGCCGGGGTGGGGCCTGGAGGGCCCTGCGCCAGAAGTGGACCGGCCGGACCGCCGAGAAGGGCGGCGCCGACGCCGAGGAGCCCGCGCGGCTCCAGCGGCGCCGTCTGACGCGCCCCGACCGCACCCGCGTGTTCACGACGTCCAATCAGAAGGGCGGCGTCGGCAAGACGACGACGACGGTCAACCTGGCCGCGGCCCTCGCCCGCGCGGGCATGCGGGTGATGGTGGTCGACATCGACCCTCAGGGCAATGCGTCCACCGCGCTGAACATCCCCCACACCGGAGACGTCGCCTCCGTGTACGACGTGCTCCTGGGCGAGATGGAGATCCAGGATGTCGTGCAGGACGCCCCGGACGTGGACGGCCTGCAGGTGGTGCCCGCGACGATCGACCTGGCCGGTGCTGAGATCGAGCTGGTCTCGCTGGTGGCCCGCGAACAGCGACTGTCTCGGGCGCTCGAGGCGTACACCGCCTGGCGCGAGGAGGACGGCCAGGAGCGGCTGGACTACGTGTTCATCGACTGCCCGCCGTCCCTGGGACTGCTGACGGTCAACGCGTTCGTGGCGGCCGAGGAGGTGCTCATCCCGATCCAGGCCGAGTACTACGCCCTCGAGGGCCTCTCCCAGCTGCTCAAGAACGTGCAGATGATCCAGAAGCACCTGAACCCGCGCCTGCAGGTGAGCACCATCCTGCTGACGATGTTCGACGCGCGGACCAACCTCGCGGTGCAGGTGGCGGAGGAGGTCCGGACGCACTTCCCGGAGCAGCTGCTGAGCACTGCGATCCCCCGCAACGTCCGCATCTCCGAGGCCCCCAGCTATCAGCAGACGGTGCTGACCTACGACCCGGCCTCGGCCGGCGCCGTGGCGTACCGGGAGGCGGCTGCAGAGATCGCCGGCCGCGGTGCGCCGGCCGTGAACGGCTGACGCGCAGGCGGTCAGCTGTGGTGGTCGCCGGATGGCGCTTCTGACGACGACGAAGCCCGCCGGAGGGAGCGATCCCCCGGCGGGCGTCGTCGTGCGTGAGTGCGGCCCGAAAGATGAGGGATGGGCAGACAAGCGCAATCGCTGGGCATGTCGGAAGTTCGTGTTTCACGTGAAACACCGGTCTCCGTGGTGCGAGCGTGGTGCCGCCGCAGCGGGACGATGGGGAGGGGTGCCCGTGGTCGATCGCTTCCGTCTGTCACGCTCCCGTCTCCTCCCCTGGGCCAGCCCCTCCGCCGCGTCGGCCAGGCGCGCCTGTCGCAGGGCGTGGGGCAGCCGCAGGCGGCGACACACGAGCTCACGGGGCGGGGTGGACGGTACGGCCGCCGGGCGGCGACGGCGGCTGTGAGGGCCGGCGGCGCACCCTGCGTTGAAGCGCTCCTCGGGAGCTGCGCGACGCGCGGGGAACGTCTTGGCCGCCGGGCGCCGCCGTGCAGGGCCCGGCCCGTCCCCGCTCCTCCACTCGGGTGCGCTGCAGCCTCGAGGATGCAGCCGTCGAGGAGACCGGGTGCTGTGACTGGGTGCCCCCTCTCCCCCACGGTCAGACCTCCTCGCCGTCGGTGACGTGCAGGGAATCGGGGCCAGAGCGGAGCACGGGCCGTGGTGTCGCCGCGAGGCGCGCGGCCGGTCTGCCGTCAGCGTGTGCGAGAGCAAACGTCAGCGGCGATGGTGGGCTGCTGTGATTCGTCTGAGTTGGAGGGGCCGAACGGCGGCGCCAGAAGGACAGTTCTACTGTGCATTCCTGTGTACGGAGTAGGAGAGACTCCGGCGAAGAGGGGCGGCCGCACGCCCCCAATGTATACAGAGACAAGCATGTGAGCTGGCACTTTGCGGAGTCAGCAGTGGTTAGCGGCTATCGTCGATGTTGATATGTGGACAAGATCTGTGGACAAGGGGACGCCGTGGGTAGGTGGCCGTGGGTGCCACCATGGCGCTGGTTGGTCTGGCGAATCCCCAGCGCGGCCCGGCGGCTAGGTACGGGGTCGGCAGGGGAATGCTGAGTCAGCCTGCCCCCCCCGGGAAACCCGCATCAGCTCAGTGCGGGACGCTCAGGCCACACGGTTCTGACCCCTGCAACGACGTGGAAGCAGGACGTCGATCACTCAGGTGGTGGCCGGGGGTTTCACGTGAAACACGATGCTCGCGCGTAGATCTAGCGTCGATCCCTGGAGGGAGCCGCGTGCGGACGGACGGGTGAAGACCCGGTTCCACACGAGTCGGACGTGAACCTTAATGGGCGGAATGGGCAGACGGGAGGAATGGGTCCGGTCTGTCGGGCGGAAGGGCCTGCCATATAACTGTACGGCCGCTGCTGACGGCAGCGACTACATCGAACAGTACGGTCGACGGCACAAGTCGGTGCAAGCTGCGCGACATGGGACCCGCGACCCGGCGTTCGCGCCCAGTACGCCGCCACGTTTCACGTGAAACCGAACGACCGACGTCCGGCGCTCGACGCGCCCGGGTCACGACGTCAGCAGCGCGAGGAGTCTGAACCTCGAACGCATCTCAGGCCTCCTATGGACGCCGGCATCTGAATGCAACCCGCTCGTGGGCGGACTTCCGTGGCACGAGTGCACGGTCGAATCTTCGAACGATACGTTTCACGTGAAACGAGCTTCGGGTGAAAGCGCCGTGCCGCGAGGTCACAATCCCAGGCGATCCAGGGAGCACACGATCCGTGCCGGGAGCGAGCTGACCGAGAATGGCGCAGGAATGTAGCACTGACTCGCGGGTGAGCGAGCACGTGGCCCACCCGAACTCATGTCGTACTTGAATGACAGACTCGTCCGTGTTTCACGTGAAACGCGGATGGTGAAGCAGCGTTCAATTCGTGAGCTGCGCGGGTGTGAGGAAGCACTGACGGTGAAGCGATGAGTAGGCCGAGCTCATCCGTTCGGCGATTCGAGTGTTCACATCACACCGCGGGGAAGTGGGACGAGTGCTTCGCTGCTGGTCCGCCATTGCGCGTCCGATGAAGCACATCATCATGCGGGTAGCCATCGATCTGAGTACCGTCCGCACGGAGGGCTGATCGGCCGGGGAGAACACGAACAACAAACTGACAACCGTGATTCTAATACCGTCCGCTCGTCGACGCGGGCTCGCGCTTCATGTGAAACGAGTGAACCTCGAGAGGGAACACGAGGAGGTCTTGAGGATTGCAACGGCACCCTTCCAAAGCGCCCCCACTCGGAGTGTTCCACGTGAAACACTCACGCTCGCGGCAGGTGCTGTCCGCGCGCCCACATCCTGCCGTCCGGGCCCAATACGGACGTCTCACCCCAGAACCGAGGCCCGAACCTCGCCGCGCCCCTTGCACGTGTCAGGCCCTCGCGCGCCCCCCGGCGGTCAGGGCCAGAGCACCTTGAGAAGTGTCTTCCCGCCGCCCGGGACCATCGAGACCAGGCCGCTCACCTACACTGATCGCAGACCCACTCACTGCAGGAGGACCCGTTGAAGACGAGCCGTCGAGGAGGCCTGGGGCGAGGCCTCGGCGCCCTGATCCAGAGCACTGTAGAAGCCCCGGAAGAGAACGCCGAGGCCTCCTCCCCGAAGGACTCTGCGGTGCCGGTGAAGAGCGGCCCGAAGGCTGCCGCGGCAGCGGAGGCCACCACGACATCGACGCGGAGCACCGCGACGAGCGAAACGCCAGGGGAGTCCAACGAGCCCGCCCCGTCGGCCTCGCAGCGGAAGACCGCGGGCCGAACGACACAGGCCGGGAAATCAACGGCTGCGACTGGCCGGAACGCCGCGTCCGCCACGAAGGCAGGGCCCACCTCGTCGAAGCGTGCCTCGCGACCCGCGCAGCGTCCCGTCGACGTGTTCTTCTCCGCAGACTCCGAGGATGCACCCGCGGCGCGGCCGACCAAGGGGCGTCCGGCCATGCCGACGGTGAAGGCGCCCAGCAAGCGTGCCACCTCCGCGACGTCGTCGAGGAAGGAACCGGTGGACTCGACCGCGGAGTCCGTCGCGACGGAGGGGACCGTGTCCACGGACATCGCGGTCCTGCGGGAGATCCCGGTGGGGGACATCCACCCGAACCCGCGGCAGCCGCGTGAGGTGTTCGACGAGGACCACATGGCGGAACTGGTCACCTCGATCCGCGAAGTCGGCATCCTGCAGCCGATCGTCGTGCGCGAGGTGGACGGCCCCACCCCCTATGAGCTGATCATGGGCGAGCGCCGGTGGCGCGCCACGCAGAAGGCCGGCCTGGACATCATCCCGGCGATCGTCCGCCAGACCCCGGACCAGGACCTCCTGCGGGACGCCCTGCTGGAGAACCTGCACCGCTCCCAGCTGAACCCGCTCGAAGAGGCCGCCGCCTACCAGCAGCTCATGGAGGACTTCGCCTGCACGCAGGAGGAGCTCTCCCAGCGCATCGGCCGCTCCCGTCCGCAGATCTCCAACACGCTCCGACTGCTCAAGCTGCCGCCCCTCGTGCAGCGCCGCGTGGCCGCCGGCACGCTCTCGGCCGGCCATGCTCGCGCGCTGCTCGGTCTCACGGACCCGTCGGACATGGAGCGTCTGGCGCAGCGGATCCAGTCCGAGGGCTTGTCCGTCCGGGCCACGGAGGAGGCTGTCGCGCAGCTGCAGGGCGGGCTCCGGCCGGGGCGGACGCCGCGGCGCAGCTCGGACGACGCCCGCCATGAGCGCCTGGACCACTACGCCACCGCGCTCACCAGCCGCCTGGACACCGCCGTGAAGATCACCCTCGGCGCGCGCAAGGGCCGCATCGCCATCGACTTCACCACCGTGGAGGACCTGAACCGCATCATGGACCTCATCCAGGGTGGTCAGGACGGCAAGGGGAAGGGCAAGAAGTCCTGATCCGGAGCTCCCGCGGACGGCGTCCACGGGCACCCGCCGCTGGTCCTGGAAATCAACGCACGACGGCCCCGCCACCCTTTCGTGTGACGGGGCCGTCGCGGTGAGTGGGGGAGGGGCTCAGCCGAGCAGGGCCGAGAACTCCTTCTCCAGCGCGGCCTTGGGCTTGGCGCCCACGGACTCGACGACCTTCTCGCCGTTCTGGAAGCCCACGACGAGCGGGATGGAGGTGACGCCGAAGCGCGCGGCGATGGCCGGGTTCTCGTCCACGTTGAGCTTGGCGATCACGGCCTTGCCCTCGTGCTCCACGGCCATGTCCTCCAGGACGGGCCCGAGCATGCGGCACGGGCCGCACCACTCGGCCCAGAAGTCCACGAGGACGGGCAGCTCGGACTGGAGGACCTTCTGGTCGAAGTCGGCATCGGTGACGGTGATGGTGCTCATGGCAGCCTCCTGGGGGTTGTTCTGTGTCTGACGAGGGTGGACAGGGGTGTTATTGACATGACCCATGACGCTCTGTCAGGGGTCATGAGTCAGTGGCTCATGCCGGGACCACGTCCGACTCCGGGCCGGCCGGCGCGGCCTCCTCCACATCGGCCACGGTCGCGAGGTAGTGCTCCACGTCCTGGGCGGCCACGCAGCCCGAGCCGGCGGCGGTGATGGCCTGGCGGTAGGTGTGGTCCGTGACGTCGCCGGCGGCGAAGACGCCCGGCTGGGAGGTCCGCGAGGACGGATGGTCGATGCGGATCGTGCCATGCTCCGTCAGGTCGACCTGGCCCTGCACCAGGTTCGTGCGCGGGTCCTGGCCGATGGCCACGAACAGGCCGGTCACGTCCAGCGTGGACGCCTCGCCGGTGCGGGTGTCCCGCAGGCGGAGGGTGTTGACCTTGTCGTCACCGGTCACCTCCGTGACCTCGGTGTTCCACCGGAACTCGATCTTCTCGTTCTCCATGGCCCGGTGGGCCATCACCTTGGAGGCGCGCAGCTCGTCCTTGCGGACCAGCACGGTCACCTTGGACGCGAACTTGGTGAGGAACAGGGCCTCCTCCATGGCGGAGTCGCCGCCGCCCACGACCGCGATCTCCTGCTCGCGGAAGAAGAAGCCGTCGCACGTGGCGCACCAGCTGACGCCGTGGCCGGAGAGGCGCTCCTCGCCGGGAACGCCGAGCTTCCGGTAGGCGGAGCCGGTCGTGAGGATGACCGCGTGGGTGCGCAGCTGGGTCCCGTCGCCGAGCGTGAGCACCTTGGGGTTCGACGTCAGGTCGGCCTGCACGACGTCGTCGTAGACCACCTCCGTGTTGAACCGGCGGGCCTGGGCCTCGAGGTTCGCCATCAGCTCGGGCCCCTGCACACCCTCCGGGAAGCCCGGGAAGTTCTCCACCTCGGTGGTGTTCATCAGCTCGCCGCCCGCGGTCACCGCCCCGGCCACCAGGACCGGGGAGAGGTCGGCGCGGGCGGTGTAGATCGCCGCGGTGTATCCGGCGGGGCCGGATCCGACGATCACGACGTTGTGGACGCTCTGGTCCTGGGCGGTGGGGGCCACGGGTTCCTCCAGTGGATCGGGGTGGTGGGCGCTCCTCCAGGACAACGGCGGAGGCACCGGCGGGTATTCCGCGGTGTCGGGGCCGCGGTGCGACGACGCCCCGGCGACGGCGGCCGGAAGGTCCGGCGCGCCGTCGCCGGGGCGTGGGATCAGCGGACGGTGATCTCGCCGAGGCGCAGGCCGAACGGGAGGTCCGGCGTCGTGCCCTCCAGCTGGGGCAGCGAGGTGAGGCTGACGATCACGTACTCGGCCTCTGACTCGGCGCCCTCGAACGGCACGGGGATGGAGACGGTGTCCTGGTCGAAGGTGCCGTTGCCGATCTCCTTGGCGTTCGCACCCTCGGGGGAGTCGGCGATGTAGGCGAACCAGGCACCACCGGTGGCCCCTGTGCTCTGCAGGGTCACCTCGTTCACCTCGGTGCGGTCCTCGAGCTGGACCACGAGGTTCATGCTCTCCACATAGCCGCCGAAGTTCGGCCGTGCGTAGGCGAAGGTGCGCCACACGGTGGTGGGGTCGCCGTCGATGAGGTTGGGCAGGTCCGCGTCGTGCTCGGCCTCGTGCTCCGGCAGGTCCGGCACCGAGCGCAGGGCCTGGACGGCCTTCGGGGCAGCCGTGGCGCTCTCGCTGGTCGAGGTGGGGGAGGGGCTGGTGCTCTCCGACGGCGACGGGGTGTCCGATGCGGACCCGGACGACGCAGACCCGGACGACGCAGACTCGGACGACGCGGCCGCGGCCTGCGGGGCCGGCCCGCCGCGCAGGTTCTGGGCCAGCAGCACCCCGCCCACGACGAGTGCGGCGAGCAGGCCGAGCATGAGGAGCAGGGCCAGCGGACCGCCGCCGCGCGTGCGGCCGTGGCCGTCGCCCGGGTCGGCCACCGTGGCGCCGTCGTCGCCCCCGGTGGTGGCCGGGGCGGCCTGGGCATCCGGAGCCGCGGCGGCCGTCGAACCGGCAGCCGCGGCGCCCGCTGCCGTTGCGACCCCGGCCCCGGCAGCCACCGGCGCCGCCGTGCCGCGGGACTCCTCGTGGGCGGTCGGCGCGGACTCGGCCACGATCGCTCGGCGGGGGACGGGGCGCTGGCGCCGCACGGGGATCGCCTCGGTGTCCGGGGCGACCGGCTCCGGCGGGTCGGTCTTCTCGGCCGCCACGGACTCGACGGGCTCGGTGGGCGGCGTGGCCCCGTCGGCATCGGCATCCGGGGCCTGCGCGGCGGCGGCCCCCGCCGCGACGGCCGGGAGTGCGGCGGTGCGCGCCTGGGCCTCGCGCTCTGCGGCCTCGCGTTCCTGGGCCGCGCGCTTCTCAGCCTCGCGCTCCGCGCCCTCCCGGGCCCGCTCCTCCTCGGCACGACGGCGGGCCTCGGCCCGGCGCTCGAGCTCGCGGCGCTCGGCCTCCTCCCGCTCCGCGGCCAGCCGGGCCTGCTCGGCCTCCCGCTCGCGCGCGGCCCGCTCCTCAGCCTCCTGCTCCGCCTGGCGACGGGCGCGCTCGGCCTCGGCGCGGCGCTCCTCCTCGGCACGCTCCTCCGCCTCCCGGCGCTCGCGTTCCGCGCGCTCGGCGGCCTCCTTGCGCTCCCGCTCGGCCCGCTCCGCGGCCTCCCGTTCGGCGCGGGCCTTCTCCTCGGCCTCCTTGCGCTCCCGCTCGGCGGCCTCCTTGCGCTCCCGCTCGGCCCGCTCGGCGGCCTCCTTGCGCTCCCGCTCGGCCCGCTCGGCGGCCTCCCGCTCCGCCCGCTCGCGCTCCTCCTGCTGCTTCCGGGTGGCGGCGTCCGCCGCGGCCAGGGCCGACGCCCCGGCGGCCGCCTTCGCCGCGGTGCCGTCGGAGGGACGGACCCGCTCGGCGAGGCGCTCGGAGAGGCGGTTCAGGAACCCGGGACGACGCTGGGCCTCGTCCTCGTCCGCGCGGAGCCGGCGGTCGAGGTCGGTGTAGTACGCCTCGTCGTCGTCGTAGGCGTGGGGGTCTCCGGTCCGCGACTCACCGAACAGCTCGGAGCCGAGGCTGTCCGTCTGGAACGGCTCCACGTACAGCTCCTGCGGGTACGCCAGACCGAGCAGGACGTCCGGGTCGGGGTCCCCGCCGGCGATCAGGTAGGTGCGGCCCTCGGACAGGCCCAGGTCGAGCACCTGCACGTCGTCGGTGCGCTCGCCCGTGGCCAGCTCCCGCGCGGACGAGGCCACCTGCGTGGCGTTCTCACGGGAGGCCACGAGCACGGTGACGCGGCGGTTGAGCACCTGGTCCGTGCCCAGGAACACCATGTCCTGGTCCGCGGACGTCACCACGTGCTGGGTGATGCGATAGCGGCCGCCCAGGACGGCGCCGACGGCGATGGGCTGGGGCACGGGCTCTTCTCCTGACGACGGGGTCGGAATCCGATGATACGTGGCGCGGCCGTCGCGGCCAGGAATCAGCCGACGCGCAGCAGACGACCCAGCGCCGGCACGCGGGCGACGAGCGGCCGGAGGGCGTCGTCCAGCTCGGGGAACCGCATGGCCCGCAGCACCACCAGGTACACCGGCCCCATCGCCACGGCCGCCGCCGCGCATGTGAGCAGTGCCGTCCCGATGGAGTTCCACGCGAACCCGCCGGTGTACCCGCCCAGCAGCCACACGACGACGGCGCCCGCGGCCGCCGCGGCCAGCGCGGCCAGGCCGGTCTGGACGTGGGCCCGCAGCACGGACGCGAGGCCGTAGTCCCCGAACCGGCGCACGGTGAGCACATGGGTCAGGACGAACTGGTACACGTACGAGACGGACGAGGCGAACGCGACCCACAGGGCCATGGACCACAGCGGCAGCAGCATCGCGCCCGCCCACGAGACCAGCAGCATCAGGAGCGAGCCGCTGACCTGGACCACCATCGGCACCTTGGCGTCCTCGGCGGCGTAGAACACGCGCAGCAGATAGAAGGAGCCCGAGCGGAACGGGATGGACAGCGCCAGCGCGAGCAGGACCGAGCCCACCGCGATGCCGGCCACCATCGCCGTCTCGGCCGTCGAGCCGAAGACGCGGCCCAGGGGGCCCGCCAGGACCACCACGCCGGCGAGGCAGAACATCAGCGGCACGGTGAACGCGCGCAGACCCTGCGCCGTCGTGCGCCGCACCGCGGACATGTCCTGGCGGCCCATGGCGCGGGCCAGCCGGTTGAAGAGCACGGTGGCCAGGGAGAGCACGAACACCGAATGGGGCAGCACGGCCATCAGCATCGCCATGTTGTACGCGGCCACACCGGGGATGGCCGCCTGCGCCATCTCGGCGCTCCAGGTCTCGGTGCCGGGGATGCGCAGCTCGCCGCGGTCGCGGGCCTCCGTGGCGGAGGTGACGTACCGCTGGCACAGCAGGAGCACCACGTTCGTGGCGACCATCGTGACCAGGGTGTACCCGGCGATCCGGCCGGTGTCCCGCAGGCCGATGCCCTTCCAGCCGAACCGCGGGCGCAGACCCAGGCCGAGCCCGCGCAGCGGCAGGAAGAGGATCACCGCCTGCAGCACCACGCCCAGGGTGTGGCCGCCGGCCAGCACGACCGTCTGCGCGGTCGTCCACCCGGCGAGGTCGTCGCCGGCCCGGTACGCCCCGAACATGCCCAGGTACAGCACGATCGCCCCGATCGCGACGACGTTGTTCAGCACCGGCGCCCACATGTAGGCGCCGAAGCGCCCGTTGGCGTTGAGCACCTGCCCCACCAGCGCGTACATGCCGTAGAAGAACACCTGGGGCAGACACCACAGGGCGAACACGGTGGCCATCTCGAGCTTCTCCGGCGACCAGCCGCGGGTCAGGGCCGTCATGAGCGGGGCCGCCGCCAGCATGACCACCACCGTGCCGGCGAGCATCACGAGCGTGCCGAGCGTCATCAGGCGGGAGGTGTAGTCCGCGCCCCGGTCGGCGTCGCGGGCGTGCTTGATCAGCTGCGGCACCAGCACCACGTTGAACACGCCGCCCACCAGGAGCAGGTAGATCACGTTCGGCAGGGAGTTGGCGATCTCGAAGATGTCGGCCATGTCCGCGGACAGGCCGATCGCCACCGTCACCAGCGTCGCACGGACGAGGCCCAGCACGCGGGAGAGGAGCGTGCCGGAGGCCATGATCGCGGTGGACCGGCCGGCGCGGCGCTCACCCTCGGGGGTTTCGTCCCCGGGGCCCACGGTGGTCGGATCCGTGGCGGGTGCGGGGTCCGTCGTCGTCGGCTCCTCGTCGGCGACGCCGGCGTGGGCGGGGTCCTGCGCTCGGCGCGGGGCGGGTCTGCTGCTCAAGGGTCACCCAATCGTGGTCGGAAGGCCCCGTGCCGGGGGCGGCGGATCAGGGGCGGGGGCCCGACCCCGCACCCGCCACGGATCCGACCACCGTGGGCCCCGGGCACCGCCCGGGGGGAAGTGCTGGTCGACCACCTGGCGGGCCAGGTCGACGATCCGGCGCTCGTTGGCGAAGGAGAGGCGGCGCGCGACGTCCTCGAGGCGCACCCACGCGACGTCCACGGCCTCGTGGTCCGGGTCGTTCTCGGTGGTCAGCTCGCCGCCCGTGGCGCGCAGCAGGAAGTGGTGCACGGTCTTGTGGACGCGGTGCCGGGCGACCGTGAACCAGTAGTCGATCGCGCCGAGCGGCTCGAGGATGTGGCCGGCGATCCCGGTCTCCTCCTCCACCTCGCGCACGGCCGCCTGCCGGTGGTCCTCCTCGCCCTCGGGATGGCCCTTGGGCAGGCACCACTCGAGCCGGCCACCGCGGTTGTAGCGGGCGATCACGGCCACCTCGAGGCCGCCCTCGTGCTCGCGGACGATGACGCCGCCGGCGGAGACCTCCTCCACCGTGGGCAGGGAGGCGGCAGCGGCGGAACGGGGTCCCGCGCGCCCCGGTGCGCGGAGGGATCGGGGCGGGTCATGCCGTCAACTCTAGCCCGGCCCGCGCGGGCCCGTGCCGGGACCGTCTGGCACCCTTGTAGGCATCATGGATCTGACCACCGCCACCCACGCGCTGCCCCCCGGCTTCCCCGCGGACGCCACCCTGCCCGCCGTCGTCGTGGAGCTGGGGCGGAGGTTCGAGGCCGCCGGCCACGAGCTCTCCCTGGTGGGCGGCCCGGTCCGCGACCTCTTCCTGGGGCGGCCGTCGCTGGACCTGGACTTCACCACGGACGCCGACCCGGACGCGTCCGAGGCCGTCGGCGCCGGCTGGGCGGACGCCACGTGGGACGTGGGGCGGCGGTTCGGGACCATCGGCTTCCGCAAGGCCGGCTGGCAGCTCGAGGTCACCACCTATCGGGCCGAGCAGTACGACCCGGCCAGCCGCAAGCCGCAGGTGGCCTTCGGCGACAGCCTCGAGGACGACCTGCTGCGCCGCGACTTCACCGTCAACGCCATGGCCCTGCGCCTGCCCGCCCTCGAGCTCGTGGACCCCTTCGGCGGCATGCGGGACCTGCACGCCGGCGTGCTGCGCACCCCCGGCACCCCCGAGGACTCCTTCTCCGACGACCCGCTGCGCATGATGCGCGCCGCCCGCTTCGCCTCCCAGCTCGGCTTCTCCGTGGCCCCCGAGGTGGAGGAGGCCATGACCGCGATGGCCGAGCGGATCACGATCATCTCCGCCGAACGCGTCCGCGAGGAGCTCGTCAAGCTCGTGTGCGGGGCGCACCCGCGCGCCGGACTCGACCTGCTCGTGCGCACCGGCCTGGCCGACCACGTCCTGCCCGAGCTGCCCGCCCTGCAGCTCGAGTCGGACGAGCACCACCGCCACAAGGACGTCTACGCCCACTCCCTGACCGTGCTGGAGCAGGCCATGGAGCTGGAGGGTGAGTACGCGCCGTCGACCCCCGACCCCGTGCTGCGCCTGGCGGCGCTGCTGCACGACGTCGGCAAGCCGGCCACGCGCCGCTTCGAGAAGGGCGGGGCCGTCACCTTCCGGCACCACGAGACCGTGGGCGCCAAGCTCGTCCGCAAGCGGCTGCGCGCCCTGAAGTTCGACAACGACACGATCAAGGCGGTGGCCCGCCTGGTGGAGCTGCACATGCGGTTCTACGGCTACGGCGACGCCGGCTGGACCGACTCCGCCGTCCGCCGGTACGCCCACGACGCCGGCGACCTGCTGCCGCGCCTGCACGCGCTGACCCGCTCGGACGTGACCACCCGCAACCGTCGCAAGGCCGAGCGGCTGGCCCACGCCTACGACGATCTCGAGCGGCGCATCGCCGAGATCGCCGAGGCCGAGGAGCTCGCCGCCGTGCGGCCGGACCTGGACGGGCAGCAGATCATGGCGCTGCTGGGGATCCGCCCGGGCCCGGTGGTGGGCCGGGCGTACAACCACCTGCTCGAGTGGCGCCTCGACGAGGGCCCGCATGAGCCGGCCGAGGCCGAGGCGGAGCTGCGGCGCTGGTGGGCCGAGCAGCCGGAGGCCCAGCAGGACTGAGTCGGCGCGGCGGGCCTTCCACCCGTCGTCGGACCGGGACCACACTGGCCGCATGGCTGAGAAGAAGACCGAGAAGAACGGCGCCCCCATGGGCCCCGGCACCTCCAGCATCAAGGATCCCGAGGTCTACGAGGCGCTGCGCCGCGAGGGCGCGAGCGAGGAGAAGGCCGCGCGGATCGCCAACGCGTCCGCCCGGGACGGCCGGGACGAGGTCGCCGAGCGCGGTGGCGAGGCCGGCTCCTATGAGGACTGGACCAAGGACGAGCTCGAGAAGCGGGCCCGCGAACTCGACATCGAGGGCCGCTCCACGATGACCAAGGACGAGCTCATCGAGGCGCTGCGGAACCACTGACCGGCGCCCGCTCCCCCCGCTTCCGGGGGCGGAATCCGGTGCTGTGCCCGTGGGATACCGCCGGAAACCGCCCCCAACGCGGTGGGGGCTGCGGGGGATGGCCGGAGGCTTTGGCCCATCCAGGTCCGGATGGGATGATCGACCGCTGTGAGTCCCGACCAGCGCACCGCGTCCGTGCCCCGCCATGCCCTGTCGTCCGAGGACGGCGTGCCCGCCGTCAAGGTCGGCACGCGGGTCAGCCGCGGCCCCGGCCGGGTGACCGCCCTCGACGGGCTGCGGGGGATCGCCGTGCTCGCCGTGCTCGTCTTCCACGCCTGGCCCACCTTCCTGCGCGGCGGGTTCGTGGGCGTGGACATGTTCTTCGTGCTCTCCGGCTTCCTCATCACCACCGGCCTGGTCCGCGGTGTGGACGCGGGCCGGGGCGTGGCGCTGGGCACCTTCTGGATGAAGCGCATCCGGCGACTCATCCCGGCCATGCTGATGGCGCTCGTGGGCACCACCGCGCTCGCATGGCTGGCGGTGGACGAGTTCCCCGCGGGCCTGGGCCGCCAATGGTTCGGCGCCCTGACCTACACCAGCAACTGGGTGATGATCCTGCAGGGCGGGGACTACTTCAACCGCGCCTCGCCGCCCTTGTTCGAGCACCTGTGGTCCCTGGCGATCGAGGAGCAGTTCTACATCCTCTGGCCCCTGCTCCTCTGGGGGCTGCTCCTGCTCACCTGGCCGCCGCGCAGCACGGTGAACTCGGGGCGGGTGGCGGACCGACGTCGCATCCTGGCGGTCGCGGTCGTGGCCGTGGCCTCCGCGGCGTGGATGGCCTGGGGCTCGTGGCACGGGTTCGAGCAGGCCCGCCTCTACTTCGGCACGGACACCCACGCCTTCGGGCTGCTGTTCGGCGCGTGCGTGGCGATCGGCCTGGCCCATGTGCCCCGGCCCGAGCACGGCGGCCCCGAGCCGCGGACCTCGACCAGGCGGGTGGCCGTCGCGTGGGGCGCCGTGGCGGTGCTCGCGGCGGGCTTCGCCCTGGTCGACGGCGGCCACGCGAGCACGTACCGCGGGGTGCTGGCGGGCCTGTCCGCCGTCGTCGCGTTCATCGTCTGGCACGTGGTGCAGGGCGACCGGCGGGACTCGCTCTCGCGCGCGCTGGGCAGCCCGTTCCTGCGCTGGTGGGGGCGCCGCTCCTACGCCGCGTACCTGTGGCACTGGCCGCTGCTCGTGATCATGCGCGTGATGGTGCCCGTGGACGCCCCCGGGTGGGTCGAGCCCGTGGCCGCCGGCGCGATCCTGCTGCTGACCGCCCTGATCGCCGACCTGAGCACCCGGCTGATCGAGGAGCCCATCCTGCACGAGGGGTTCACGGGCGCCTTCGGCCGCTGGGGCGCGGCCGCGCGGCGGGCGTTCACGGGCGGGGCCGGGCCGATCGGCCGGCTCGCGGCCGCCGCCACGGCGCTGGGGCTCGTGGCCGTCCCCACGGCGGCCGTGGCCGCCGTGGTGCACTCGCCCGCGCAGACCCAGCTCGAGCAGGACATCGCCCAGGCGGAGGAGTCCCTCAAGGCCGCCCAGGCGGCGCAGCAGGCGGCCCGCGAGTCCCGCGCGGCGGAGCAGTCGAAGCGGGCCGAGGCGTCTGCCTCGGCCTCGCCCGGCTCGGCCGCCCCCGGGGACGCGGAGGGCTCCGCCGGTGCGACGCCCTCGCCCGGATCGTCCGCCGAGCCGTCCGGGCTCGGGCTCGGCGACCCGGCCGTCGCGCGCCCGCAGTATTCCGCGCAGCAGCTCACCGCGGCCCTGCCGCCGTCCGAGCTCGGCCCGGACGTCACCCTGATCGGCGACTCCGTCTCGCTCTCGGCCGCGCCCAAGCTCATGGAGCAGCTGCCGGGGATGCTGCTCGAGGCGGAGGTGGGCTACCAGATCTGGGACGCCGCGGACGAGATCGAGAAGCTCAAGGCGGACGGCCAGCTGAGCGACGTCGTCGTGGTGGCCCTGGGCGCCAACGGCACCACCCACCGGGGCGACTGGGAGAAGATCCTGGCGGCCGTCGGCGAGGACCGGCTGCTCGTGCTCGTGGTGCCGCACGGCCCGATGGACTGGATCGCGGACGTGCAGGTGCAGATGGAGGCGCAGGCCGAGGCCCACCCGGACCGGATCGTCCTGGCGGACTGGGACGCCGCGGCGAAGCAGCACGTCACGGACTTCTCCGCCGACGGCGTGCACCCCCGCGCCGACGGCCAGGCTATGTACGCCCAGCTCGTCCGGCTCACCATCGAGGACCGGCTCGGCACGCGGCGCTGAGCGCGGTGGCCGGGGCGGCACGCGCCCCCACGACGACGCCGGCCCGTCACCTCCACGGGGAAGGTGACGGGCCGGCGTCGTGCGCGGTCCGTGGGGACCGGGCGGGTCAGCGCTCGATGTCGCCGCGGATGAAGGCCTCCACGAGCTCGTGCGCCGCGTCGTCGTTGTGCTGCACGGGCGGGGACTTCATGAAGTAGGACGAGGCCGAGAGGATCGGGCCGCCGATGCCGCGGTCCAGGGCGATCTTCGCGGCGCGCACGGCGTCGATGATCACGCCAGCCGAGTTGGGGGAGTCCCACACCTCGAGCTTGTACTCGAGCGAGACCGGGGCGTCGCCGAAGTTGCGGCCCTCGAGGCGCACGAACGCCCACTTGCGGTCGTCGAGCCAGGCCACGTAGTCGGACGGGCCGATGTGCACGTCCTTCTCGCCCAGCTGCGCGGAGGTGTTGGAGGTGACGGCCTGCGTCTTGGAGATCTTCTTGGACTCCAGGCGCTCGCGCTCGAGCATGTTCTTGAAGTCCATGTTGCCGCCCACGTTGAGCTGGTAGGTGCGGTCCAGGGTGACGCCGCGGTCCTCGAACAGCTTGGCCATCACGCGGTGGGTGATGGTGGCGCCGATCTGGGACTTGATGTCGTCGCCCACGATCGGCACGCCCGCGGCGGTGAACTTCTCGGCCCACTCCGGGGTGCCGGCGATGAACACGGGCAGGGCGTTCACGAACGCGACGCCGGCGTCGATCGCGGCCTGGGCGTAGTGCTCGGTGGCCAGCTGCGAGCCGACGGGCAGGTAGCAGACCAGCACGTCCACCTTCGCGTCGCGGAGGGCCTGCGCCACGTCCACGGGCTCGGCGTCCGACTCCTCGATGGTCTCGGCGTAGTACTTGCCGAGGCCGTCCAGGGTGGGGCCGCGCTGGACGGTGACGTCCGCGTGGGGCACGTCCGCGATCTTGATGGTGTTGTTCTCGGAGGCGGTGATGGCCTCGGACAGGTCCAGGCCGACCTTCTTCGCGTCCACGTCGAACGCGGCCACGAACTCGAGGTCGGACACGTGGTAGTCGCCGAACTGTACGTGCATCAGGCCCGGGACCGTGTCCGTGGTCTTCGCCTCGCGGTAGTACTCCACACCCTGGATGAGGGATGTTGCGCAGTTGCCCACGCCGGCGATGGCGACGCGGATGGGATTGGTGGCCACGGTCTGGTTCTCTCCTCGACTGTCCGGAACGGGTGCGGGCACGCGGGGCGCGCGCAGGGGGCCCGCACCGTTCGGCGGGGCGCTCACCCGGGGATCAACCCCGCCAGTCTACGACCGACGACGGCGACCCCGCCCGTCCGGTGTCCGGGCGGCTTCCTAGGATGGGGGCATGAGACCGGCCCCCGCGCATGCCGCGACCCCCAGCGAGCCGCCCACTCACGCCGCGCACGGCGCCCCGAGCGACGCCGTGGCCGACCCGGGTGCCGCCGTCGGGCGTTCCGCTGACAGCGCACCGTCCGGGGCCCTGCCCGCCCCCGGCGAGCGCGGCGGCCGCTTCCAGCTCGCCGGCGGCCTCGCGGCGAACGGCCCCGGACGGGGGACCGGCTCCTGGGCCGGGCCCGCGGCGCTGACGGGGCTGCTGGTGGCTCTGGCCGCCGTCGTGACCGTGCTGCAGAAGTCGCCGTGCCTGCTGCACGGCTGGGGCGCCCCGAACGTCTACTACGCGGGCTGCTACTCGGACTGGGCCGCGCTCTACGGCGGGCGCGGGTTCGCGGCGGACCCGTGGGCGCCGTTCCGGGCTGGCTCCACGTTCGAGTACCCCGTGCTGATGTCCGTCGTGGGCTCGGTGGCGGCCTGGATCACGCAGGCGCTGCCGTTCTCGCCGGAGCAGGGCACGGTGGTGTTCTGGCTCGTGAACCTCGGGTTCGTGGTGGCGCTGTGGGCCGTCGTCGCGGTGCTGACCGTCCGCATGGCGGGGCGCCGGTGGACGGACGGGCTCATGGTGGCCGTGGCCCCGGGGATCGTGCTGGCCGGCACCATCAACTGGGACCTGTGGGCCGTGGCCCTGCTGGCGTGCGGCATGTACGCGTGGTCGCGCGGCCGGTCCCTGACGGCGGGGGTGCTGTTCGGCCTCGGCGCGGCCATGAAGCTGTATCCGCTGCTGATCCTGGGGCCGCTGCTGATCCTGGCGGTGCGCTCGCGGCGGTGGCGGCCGTTCCTGCTCGCGGCCGGGGGCACGGTGGCGGCGTGGGCGGCGGTCAACGTGCCGCTCATGGCGGTGAACTTCCAGGCGTGGTCCGTGTTCTTCACCTTCTCCGGCGAGCGCGGGCCGGGCCTGTCCAGCGTGTGGCACGCGTGGGACGTGACCGCCGCGCAGGCCGGGTGGGCGTTCGTGCCGGAGGACTCCCTGACCCTGCTGGCCTACGGGACCTTCGCGGTGTGCTGCCTCGGGATCTTCGTGCTGGGCGTGCGGGTGCGGCACACCCCGCGGCTGGCCCAGCTGACGTTCCTGGTGGTGGCGGCGTTCGTGCTCACCAACAAGGTGTACTCACCGCAGTTCGTGGTCTGGCTGATCCCGCTCCTGGCGCTCGCCCTGCCGCGCTGGCGGGACTTCTGGGTGTGGCAGACGGTGGAGGCGCTGCACTTCTTCGCCGTGTGGATGTACCTGGCCAAGGGGGTGGCCGAGACCCCGCCGCAGCACTCCATGGACGACTCCGTCTACGTGGCCGCGATCCTCGCGCACATGCTCGCCGTGCTGTGGCTGTGCGGGCGCGTCGTGTGGGAGATGCTGCACCCGGCCGAGGACCTCGTGAAGCGCGACCACGGCGGCCACCCGGACGCCGACCCGCTCGCCGGCGCGTACGCCGGCCCGGCCCGGGGGCGCTCAGGCCGGCCGGCCGCGGTTCAGGCGTAGTCCCAGCGGTGGATCGGGCAGTCCGGGGACGACGGCGGCGCGGTCGTCCCCGTCTCGGCGGCGCCGTCCTCGCGGGGCGGCGGCGGACAGACGCACTGCGCCCCGGAGGCGGCCGTGGCCGCCTTCATCTGCTCGCGCCAGATCACGTGGGGGTCGGTGGCCGGGTCCGCGACCGCGCCGGGGTGCGCCGGACGCGCGGCGCCGTCGTCGTGGGCGTCGTGGGCGGGGGTGCGGGCCGCGTCCCCGTCCCGGGTGAAGCCCATCCGCACGATGGCCCAGCCGCCCACGGTCCACGCCACCAGGAGGAAGACCCCCACGGCGACGGCGATCATGATGTCCACGGCGGGCTCCTCCTGCGCTGACGGGCGGGCGATGCGGCCGGGGCCGCTTTCGGGCCAGGGTAGCCGGACGGATGGTGGGGCGCGGTACGGTCGGGGCATGACCCCCGTGACCCGTGACACCGTCGCCGAGCTGCCCGCCCACCTGCGGGACCTGGCCGACTTCGTGACCGCCTCGCCCTCCAGTTACCACGCCGCGGAGGAGGTCGCACGCCGCCTGGAGGCCGTCGGCTTCACCCGCCTGGACGAGACGGTCGACTTCCCGTCGGCCCCGGGCGGCTACGTCGTGGTGCGCGACGGCGCGGCGGTGGCCTGGATCGTGCCGACGGGCGCCGGCGCGCTGGGCCGCCACGAGGGCGCTGAGGCGCGCGCGGCCGGGCCGGACGAGGCGGGGCCGAGCGCCGCCGTCGTGCCGGTGTTCCGCGTGCTCGGCGCGCACACGGACTCGCCGGGGTTCAAGCTCAAGCCGAACCCGGCCACCGTGACGGCCGACGGCTGGGTGCAGGCCGGCGTCGAGGTGTACGGCGGCCCGCTGCTGAACTCGTGGCTGGACCGCGAGCTGCGGTTCGCCGGGCGTCTCGCCCTCGACGACGGCACGCAGGTGCTCGCCGCGACCGGGCCCGTGGGGCGCATCCCGCAGCTGGCCATCCATCTGGACCGCGAGGTCAACGAGGGGCTGACGCTGAAGCGGCAGCGGCACACGAACCCCGTCGTGGGGGCGCTCGCCCCGCGCGGCGAGGGCGCCGGCGAGGCGGAGGCCGACGGGCTGGTCGCCCGCGTGCCCGGTGACGTCCTGACCGCGCTCGCGGCCGCCGCCGGCGTGGACCCGGCCGCGGTGCGCGGGCACGACGTCGTGGTGGCCGACGCCCAGGCGCCCGGACTCTTCGGGCTGGCGGGCGAGTTCTTCGCGTCGGGCCGGCTGGACAATCTGAGCTCGGTGCACGCGGGCCTCGTGGCGCTCGAGGAGCTGGCACGCGAGCACGGCGGCGCCGAGGGGGCGATCGCGTACGAGGGGACCGTCGCGGGCGGGGTGGCCGGTGAGGCGGCCGGCGCCCCGGTGATCCCGCTGCTCGCCGCGTTCGACCACGAGGAGCTGGGGTCGGCGTCGCGGTCCGGGGCGGCCGGGCCGCTGCTCGAGGAGGTCATGGGGCGCGTGCTCGAGGCGCTCGGCGTGGCCGGGCAGGGCCGGGCGCGGGCGATCGCGGGGTCCTGGCTGCTGTCCGCGGACGCCGGCCACCTGGTGCACCCGAACTACGCCGAGCGGCACGATCCCGTGAACCACCCGCGCGTGAACCACGGCCCGCTGCTGAAGATCAACGCCAATCAGCGCTACGCCACCGACGCCGGGGGCGAGGCCGCGTTCGCCCGCTGGTGCGGCGTGGCGGGGGTGCCGTTCCAGGAGTTCGTCTCGAACAACGACGTCCCCTGTGGCTCCACCATCGGCCCGATCTCGGCGACCCGCCTGGGCATCCGGACCGTGGACGTGGGCCTGGGCCTGCTGTCCATGCACTCGGCGCGTGAGATGTGCGGCGTGCGGGACGTGGAGCACCTGACGGCGGCCGCGCGGGAGTTCTTCCGCGGGGTGTGAGGCGTGGCGGCGGATGACGGCCGCCACGAGCGGCGTGCGCGGGTCTGCGTCAGCCGGCGGAGCCCGGTGTCACAGCGTCCGATAGGCGCCGATCTGGACCAAGGTCTTGCCGTTCACGACGGCGGAGCCGCGCCCGTTGACCGACACGCCGGCGAGGGTCGTGCTGCAGTTGCTGTACCACCCGATGAGCGGCAGGGTGATGGTGCCTGAGACGGGGGCGGGTACCGGGGTGAGGAGCCTGCTGACGTAGCGGTAGTACTGGATGTTGTTGTCGGTGTACAGGACCGGACTGCCGGTGCCGGAGACCTCACGGGTCGGGGTGCTCCAGGACGGGGTGGAGCTCGTCCAGGTGAAGGTGGTGGGGTTCTTCCCAGTCTCCATCGCATCCACCATGCTCTTCTGCACCAGGATGGAGGCGGTCACACCCGTCACCGTGGAGCCGATGGGCACATTGGCGATCCGGTAGTAGTAGGTGCTGTTGTCCGTGGTGACGCTCAAGCGGGTCGAACTCGAGCCGCATGCCGACACCGACGCGCCGGGCACGGCTGCCTGGGTGCCGCGGGTGACCAGGAACGAGCGGTCGATCCGCGGGAGAGGGCTGGCCGCCTCGGCGGGGGCAGCGGCGGCGGCGACGACGGTCGGCACCGCCCACGCGAGGCTGCTGGCGACTCGGCGGCGGGAGGGGACGGACTGGGACGGCTGGGGCGCTGCCGACGTGGACTCTGACATGGGATGCTCCGAAACGTGAGAGGGGTGTGACACAGGATGTGTGTCCTCCTTCCAAGGTACGTCGTCGTCGACCGAGGGCAAGCCCCGGCCACCCCACGGCCCCCTAGGGCGTGTCTGAGAATAGATGCACGAGTCAGCTGAGACCCTGGGGACATGTCCCGGTTCCAGATGCTCTCTGACACCCAATGGGAGTTGATCGCCCCGATGCTCCCGACCCGGACCGGCCGCGCC